>NZ_JAJFZS010000007.1:0-1476 GCF_020731535.1 Arthrobacter sp. zg-Y40 | reverse complement strand
CGGCCGGGGCGGCGGGGGTCTTGAACACCCCCCCCCCCCCCCCCCCCCCCCGGGGCCCCCCCCCCCCCGCCCCCCCCGCCCGGTACCGCCGGGATGCCCGGCACCCCAACAGCAACTGCTTCAAGAGAGTGAATCATGGCCCGCAAAGTAGTCATCACAGGCCTTGGTGCGACCACGCCTATCGGCGGGGACGTCCCGACCATGTGGAAGAACGCACTGCAGGGTGTCTCCGGCGCCCGCACGTTGGAAGACGAGTGGGTCCAGAAGTACTCCCTGCCCGTCACCTTCGCGGCGCGGGTCACGAATCCCGCCTCTGAAGTCCTTTCCCGTGTCGAAGCCAAGCGGATGGACCCGTCCACCCAGTTCGCCGTCGTCGCTGCCCGCGAAGCCTGGGCCGACTCCGGCCTGGAAGACGTGGACCAGGACCGCCTGGCGGTCACGTTTGCCACCGGCATCGGCGGAGTCTGGACCCTGCTGGACGCCTGGGATACCCTCCGCGAGAAGGGCCCTCGCCGGGTCCTGCCCATGACCGTGCCGATGCTGATGCCCAACGGTCCCGCCGCTGCGGTCAGCCTTGACCTTGGCGCCCGGGCCGGCGCCCATACCCCGGTTTCCGCCTGCGCATCCGGTACCGAGGCCCTGCACCAGGGGCTGGAACTGATCCGCTCCGGCAAGGCCGACATTGTGGTGGCCGGCGGTGCGGAGGCCTGCATTCACCCGATGCCCCTGGCTTCCTTCGCCTCGATGCAGGCCCTGTCCAAGCGCAACGACGATCCCGAACGCGCCTCCCGGCCATACGACCGCGACCGCGACGGTTTCGTGATGGGTGAGGGCGCCGGCGCCCTCGTCCTGGAAAGCGAAGAGCACGCCCGGGCACGCGGCGCCCGGATCTACGCCGAACTGGCCGGCACTGCCGTTACTGCTGACGCCTACCACATCACGGCACCTGACCCCGAGGGCCTTGGCGCCACCCGGGCCCTGAAGGCGGCCCTGTTTGATGCGCGCGCCCAGGCGGAAGACGTAGTGCACGTAAACGCCCACGCCACGTCCACCCCGGTGGGTGACAAGCCTGAGTACACCGCGCTGAAGGCCGCCTTGGGCAACGCCCTCGACGGCGTGGCCGTCTCTGCCACCAAGTCCCAGATGGGACACCTGCTTGGTGCCTCGGGGGCGGTTGAAGCGGTCCTGACTGCACTGGCTGTATATGAACGCCAGGCCCCGGTAACCATCAACCTGGACAACCAGGATCCGGAGATTCCCCTGGACGTGGTTACGTCCAGCCGCAAGCTGCGCGACGGCGACATTGTCGCCCTGAGCAACTCGTTCGGCTTCGGCGGGCACAACGCCGTCGCCGTGCTGCGCAACCACTAGGCAACCCCGGTTCCCGTCGGGAAACGAAGCAGGCGTGCGGGGCCCCCCGGGGCCCGCCCGCCGCGTGTTTGGTGGGGTGGATTTTCTGGTCGCCCCCCGGGGGGG
>NZ_JAJFZS010000006.1:0-5337 GCF_020731535.1 Arthrobacter sp. zg-Y40 | reverse complement strand
CCCGACGCCGCCGCCCGGCCCCCGCGGGCCCCGCACGCCTGCTTTTTGCTATGGAGTAAAGAGAGTCAGCCGACCTGGTGGAGCCAGCGGACGGGCGCGCCGTCCGCTGCATGCCGGAACGGCTCCAGTTCGTCGTCCCAGGCCTCGCCCAGGGCGAGTGAAAGTTCATGGTAGACGGCGGAGGGGTCCCCGGCGCCGCTCTCGTAGGCGTAGCGGATCCGGTCCTCGGAGATCATGATGTTGCCGTGCACGTCGGTGGCGGCGTGGAAAATACCCAGTTCCGGGGTGTGGGCCCAGCGGCTGCCGTCGGCGCCGGGGCTCTGTTCCTCGGTGACCTCGTAGCGGAGGTGGGCCCAGCCGCGCAGGGCCGAGGCAAGGAGGGAACCGGTACCCTGCGGTCCGGTCCAGGCGATCTCGGCCCTCACCATGCCGGGCGCGGCCGGCTGAGGGGTCCACTGAAGATCCGTTCGCTTTTCCACGACGGATCCGATGGCCCACTCAATGTGAGGGCACAACGCGGAAGGGGCAGAGTGCACAAAGAGTACTCCGCGCGCCATCACAACAGACATTCCATCCTCCATAGCTGTAGGTGCGTCTTCCCCAACGACCTGCTGCATGGGCGGATATCCGGCTCCAGCGTCCCGCTGTGAATCATTGTGCCGCAAGTTACCGGTTTGTGCCAATGCGGCCTGCGGGGCCGTGTTGAAACTTGCGGCGCCTGTGAACCTGCCGCCGTTGCGCCTACGCGCGCGGGTGTGCCTGGCTGTAGCTCTGGCGCAGCCGGTCCACGGAGACGTGGGTATACAGCTGCGTAGTTGCCAGCGAGGAATGGCCCAGGATTTCCTGGACCGCCCGCAGGTCCGCCCCGCCGTCCAGCAGGTGTGTTGCCGCGGAGTGCCGCAGGGCGTGCGGGCCCGTGGCGGAGGTGTCCGGCAGGGCATCCAGTAGTACGGCAACGACGCTGCGGACCTGGCGTTGGTCCACCCGGCGCCCGCGCTTGCCCAGGAACAGCGCCGGCCCGCTGTCCGCGCCGGCCAGTGCAGGGCGGCCGCGGCGCAGCCAGTCGTCTACTGCCAGTGCTGCCGGCAGTCCGTAGGGCACGGTGCGTTCCTTGTTGCCCTTGCCGATCACGGTGAGGGTTCTCCGGTCCGGATCAAGGTCATCAACGTCCAATCCGGACAACTCCCCCACGCGGATGCCCGTGGCGTACAGCAGCTCCACCATGGCACGGTCCCGCAGGGACACCGGCTCGCCTTCGGCGACTGCTGCCTTGAGGGATGCGAACAGTTCGTCGAGCTGGCTGGTGCGCAGCACGCCCGGGAGCGTCTTTTCCTTCTTTGGAGCCTTCAGCCGCAGTGCCGGGTTCTCCGCGATCAGTTCTTCCCGCAGCGCCCAGTTGGCAAAACTCCGTACCGTTGCTGCACGCCGCGCAAGCGTGGCGCGGGCCTGTCCGGAGGCGCTAAGTTCGCCGAGCCAGCCGCGCAGGATCCCGAGGTCCAGATCCTGCAGCTTCCCCGCGCCTGAAGCCAACGCGTAGTCGAGCAACTGAATGAGGTCCGATTCGTAGGCGCGGACCGTATGCTCCGAACGCCCCCGTTCGGCGGCCAGGTAGCGGCAAAAGCCTTCAACGGCTGCATGGAACTCCACGGGCCAGGCGGATGGGCTCGGAGCAGTGCCGGCGGCACCGGTCTCCGGTGCCCCGTCTGCCGATGTCTTGGATGTCACCTCCTCACTGTTGTACCTTTACCCCGGCCGTTCAAGCAGGCTCGCGGGACACCGGTCCGCTCAGCCTCTATGGGCGGTTTGACCGACGGGACGCCCGTGCCCGCCGGTCAGGCCGGCACGTTATCGGTATCCGCCGGCCGGCAGGTGAGTCTCAGGTGTTCGGTTTCCGGTGCCTGCTCCAGGTCCAGCAGGTAGCGTTTGGCTTCCACTCCGCCGGAATAGCCGGTCAAGGCCCCTCGTGAGCCCAGCACCCGGTGGGTGGGGACCACGATATTCAGGGGATTGCGCGCCAAGGCGGTGCCCACGCTCCTTGCTTTCGCCGCGTCGCCGAGCAGCACCGCTACCTGCTTGTAGCTGGCTGTGCTGCCGTACCCGACACATTGGACCAGGGCCCACACGCTGCGTTGGAAGTAGGTTCCCATTGGGCTGGTTGGCAACGTGAAACAGCACCGCTGACCTTCGAAGTATTCCGCGAGCTGCCGTTCCGCCTCTTCGAAGCCGTCCTCGGCCGCAAGCCCGTACGGGGTTCCCGCACCTGCAGATGACGCCGGGGGTCCCAGCCGCACGGCAGTCAGGATCCCGTCCAAAGCGACGAGCGTGAGCACTCCCAGTGGAGAAGTGATGATCTTATGGGTGAGCATTCCGGGTGTTTCCTTTCGGTAGTGGTAACTAGTGAAGGATCAGCGTGATGTGGCAGCGGGTGCCCCTGCCGTCATCGGTGCCCCCTGCGCCACTGGTCCGGGCCGGACCGGATGGCCAGTCCTTCCAGTTCCAGCCGCGCCAGGCCTGCGCGCACGCCGGGCACCGACAGTCCGGCAACCCGGGCGAGTTTGTCGATGGTGGTGGAGCTGCGGACGGGCAGGGCGTCCAGGAGCAGGAGGTCTTCCACGGTCAGGCCGTCGTGGTCTTCCAAGGGGGCCGGCGAGTCCGACGAGTCCGGCGTCCGGGAGTCCGCCAGCGGACCGGCAAGTTCGGCGACTTCCTGCGCGTCGGTCACGCACACCGCGCTGCCGTCCCGCAGCAGGCGGTGGCATCCGGCTGAGTTGGCTGAGTACACGGACCCCGGGACCGCTCCTACCTCGCGTCCCAGGCCGGCGGCGTGATGGGCCGTGTTCAACGCACCGGAGCGCCATCGAGCTTCAACCACTACGGTGGCGGCACTCAGGGCCGCGATAATCCGGTTGCGCTGCAGGAATCTCCATCGAGTGGGCGCCGACCCCGGCGGCACCTCGGAGAGCAGCAGTCCGCGGTCGGCGACGCTGCGCAGGAGGTCTTCGTTGCCTGCCGGGTAGAACCTGTCGGCCCCGCACGCCATCACGGCGATGGTGGCTGCGCTGTTGCCGGTGGAAGCTGCGAGCGCTGCACGGTGTGCTTGGGCATCGATGCCGTAGGCACCGCCGGAAACAATGGTGTATCCGCGGTTGGCCAGCCCTGCTGAGATGTCTCCGGTGATCGACAGCCCGTATCCGGTGGCATCACGGGAGCCCACCACCGCAACGGTCCGGTTCAGTTCAGGAAAAGCGGCCTCCGGGTTGCCGCGTACCCACAGGCACAGCGGCATACCCGCTTCCAGGTGCCGCAGTGCTTCGGGCCAGCGGGGATCCTCCGGGATAAGCAGTTCGCCGCCCAGCCGGCGGATGGTTTCCAGGTCCCGGCCCGGGGCCAGGTCGGCCACGCGCGGCGTCCACCGGCCCAATGCCTCAGTGAACACTCCGGGACCTGATGCCGTACCCGCAGACCCCAGCATCTGCCCGATGCCGGCAGCGACCTCAGGCGGCAGCCGAACCTCACCCGAGGCGATCCGCAGGGCCGCCGTCGGTCCGGCGGCTGAGACCAGCGCCAGCCCCACGGTGTCTGAGGGTTCGAACAGCCGGGACAGCGCCGCACGGGCCAGCAGCAATTCCTCTTCCACGGTGCTCATGCTGCTGCCGCTCCCTGCCTGCGGAAAGCCAGCGCCTGCCCGACGTCGTCGGCCCCGGGCACAGGGTGACCGGCAAGGTCAGCGATGGTCCAAGCCACCCGCAGCACCCGGTCATATCCCCTGGCGGTCAGCAGTTGCCGCTCCATGGCGCGGTCCAGTGCCGTTGTGGCCGCGGAGGGCGGCCGCAGGACATCCCTCAGCAGCGAACCGGTTACTTCGGCATTCGTTTCGCACCCCAGCGGAAGCAGACGTTCCCGCTGCAGGCTCCGCGCCTGCCGTACCCGTGCAGCGACTGCCCCGCTTCCCTCCGCCGCATCGGAACCGAAATAGTCCCCGAGCGACACCCGCTGGACCGTAAGCTGCAGGTCCACCCGGTCCAGCAGGGGACCCGAAAGCCTGCTGAAGTATCGGCGCCTTTGCTGCGGGGTGCAGGTGCAGTCAATTCCCTTCCCGGCTGCCAGCCCGCACGGGCACGGATTCGCGGCGAGGACCAGCTGGAAACGGGCGGGGTAGACCGCTGTACCCGCAGCCCGGTGCAGCACCAGCTGCCCGCTTTCCAGCGGTTGACGGAGCCCGTCCAGGACCCGCCGCTCATACTCGGGAGCCTCATCCAGGAACAGCACTCCGCGGTGCGCCCGTGAGGCTGCCCCGGGCCGGGGTATTCCGCTGCCCCCGCCGATCACTGCCGCAGGGGAGGCGGTGTGATGCGGGCTTTCGAACGGCGGCCGGCGCAGCAGCTGCCGGCAGGGCCTTCCCTGCCAGGCCAGGGAATGGATGGCCGTAACCTCCATTGCCTGATCGTCGGGAAGATCCGGCAGGATCCCGGGCAGCCGTTCGGCGAGCATGGTCTTGCCTGCACCCGGCGGGCCGGTCATCAGCAGATGATGGGCGCCGGCCGCCGCCACCTCCACTGCAAACCGGGCCTCCTGCTGCCCCGCCACATCGGCAAGGTCCGGAAGGCGGGCAGGTTGGTCCGTCTCCTCCCCTGCCGGCGAATCATCCGCTGCCCGGCTGGCCGGCGGGGGAAAGACCAGCTGCTCCGGGTCTGCACCGAGGTCTGCGGCGACCTCGGCCAGGCAGGTGTAGCCGCGCACACGGGCGGCGGGAACAAGCGCTGCTTCGCCAGCATTCTCCGCAGCCACGGCAATGTCCGTGAACCCGGCAGCCACAGCAGCCATGACGGCCGGGAGGACGCCACGGATGGGGCGGAGCCTGCTGTCCAGCCCCAGTTCGGCGAGAAAGACGCACCGTCCGGGGCTCCTCAGCGTGCCGCCTGCGCAGAGGGCGGCCACAGCAATGGCCAGGTCAAACCCGGAGCCGTGTTTGGGCACATCGGCTGGCATGAGGTTGACGGTGATCCGGCGCCGGCTCAGCGGCAGCCCGGCGTTCTTGGCGGCAGACTTGACCCGGTCACGGGCCTCGTTCAGCGATGCGTCCGGCAGGCCCAGCAGGACAAAGGACGGCAGCGACTGGCCGATGTCCGCTTCCACCTCCACGATCCTGCCGTGCAGGCCCACCAGTCCCACTCCGTACGTCCGTCCCAGGCTCACGGGAACACCGGGATCGGGTAGCACCCTCTGCGGGGTTCACTGGCTCTCATGCCTCCACCATGTCCCGGTGACGTGGGGGGGGGCCCCGCCCCCCCCCCCGCAGTGGTCGGCGCCGCAACCGGGAAACGCAACACCGGGGTG
>NZ_JAJFZS010000005.1:0-58689 GCF_020731535.1 Arthrobacter sp. zg-Y40 | reverse complement strand
CCCGTGGGGGGTGAAGCCGGCCACTCCGCCCCCCCCCCGGGGGGGGGGGGGGGGGGCGGCCCCCCCCCCCCCCCACGGATGTGGACGGCGCAGCAACGGGAACAGGAATCCCGGGTCTGTGGAGGAAAAGGCCCTGGGCTAGGGACGGAGCTTCAACACTGCCCGGTGGTAATCCTCAATGATCCGCACCACGGTGGCACTGCGGCGATTGAATACCAGCGGGGACCAGCTCACATCCCAGCCGGACACATCGCGCGTCCACTGGAAAGTGGCCACCGGGCCGTGCTGGGGCATGGAGCGCAAAGCGCCCAAGGCTTCCCTTTGCCCGCGCAATCCCCTGCCAGGCATGATCCGGCCAAATAATCTGCCCGCCTTGGCTACCCCCTGCACCGCGCGGATATCGCCCGGGGACATGGTCGCGACCAGGCGCTCCTGCGATTTCACCCGAATTCCGATGATCTTGGCACCGCCCGGGCCGCCCATGGTCCGGCCGATGCCGACGGCGGCGAAGTTATCCCAGGGGATGAAGCCTCCCGACGCCACCATGATGCCCTGCTCGGTGAGCGTCAGCAGTTCCGGCTCCCGCAGTTTCTTCCAAACGAAGAAAAAAGCGCCCCCGCCGAAGAAGGCCACACCGATCAAGCCTGCCACCACCTCTGCCAAGCTGCCGCCAACGCGGCCGCTGCCGTGATGGTGATGGCCGGTGAAGCCATGCACTACCAACGCCGCGCATCCCGCGGCGAACAACAGCGCCATGAGGCCCAGTCCGAGAACCCGGATCTTCGAAACCGAAAAGGTCAAGGGCTCCAAACCGGGACTCAAAGTGGGTCTCAAGCCGGGGCCCAACCCCCTGTCCGCTTCCGCTTCCAGCCCATGGTCTTCCCGTCCGCTGTTTACGATGTTTTTCATCCCGCCGTCCCCCTAAGTGCCGGGGCTCATCATACGACGGCGCCGGGCAGTATCAGCCCACTGCCTGCAGGTGCTCTACAAGCGGCCGGCCCGCGCCGTCGTCGAGCACTGCCACCGCATCGATCCGGCGGTGCGCAAAATACCGTCCGTGTTCGCGCACCCAAGCCGCGGACAGACCATGCAACCGGGCGAGTTTCGCCGGGGTAATGGCTTCAAACGGGTGCCCGTAGGCAAGGGATGACCGGGTCTTGACCTCCACCACCACCAGGGTGGCGCCGTCCACGGCCACCAGGTCGATCTCTCCTTCGGGGCAGCGCCAGTTCCGGTCGACGATGGTCATTCCTGCGGCGGCCAGGTATTGGGCCGCCAGCTCCTCGCCGCGGCTGCCCAGGATGTCTTTGGCTTTCATGTCGCCATCCTTGCGCCGGCGGGCACAGCCCTGCCGCGGTTCATCCGCCGGTGTGCAGTCCCGGGCGGACGCGGCCGCTGAAGGCGGCATTGGGGAGGAGAGGACTAAGCCTGCTCCCGCCAGGCATCACCAGGCTGGGAACGGTGCCACGACTGCCGCTGTCCGCCGGTCTCGCGTACGACGTCGGTGAGCCAGATCGTCCGGTCCGGGTCCCAGCCGGCAATCACCGACGCCGTGTCGCTGTCCACGGTCAGTGCCCGGCCGGCACAGGCCAGATATCCCAGGACCGTCAGGTGGACGGCATCCCATTGCGTGCCCACGCGTTCCCAGTCCGGGATCACCCACCGGCCGTCCCGGCCGGTGACCTGGAACCAGTCGTGCCGGCGGGAGGCCGTGACCTCCAGCGGGAACGCACGGCACAGCTGCGCCCAGTCGTCCGCGGTACGGATTTCGTAGGTCCGGCCGTCCCCTCGAACCGGAATCGCGGTGGCCTCCCGCCACCCCGGGGCGTCCTCCACCAAGTCCAATCCGACGGGGAGCGCTCTGATCGTGCCGAGGAGGCCAACGGGGATCGACCACCAGGAACCGGAGGCGTAGCGGAAACTTTCCAACGCTCTGAGCTCCTCGGCACGGGTGTTCCGTGCCCACTCCGCAAGCACCGTGCGCAGGTCCTGCCCCAACGGTGCGGGAGCATCCGGATCCCGCCAGTCGACGGCCCACTGTTCCCGGGCACGGGGCTGCTCCCACCAGCCCGCTCCCGGTGACGCCCTGACCCGGTCCGCCACGGGACGCAGCGCTTCCCGGATGACCGGCAGCGCTGCCAGGACGTCCTCACCGTCCGGTGCCTGCCAGTACCTGGCTGTGGCCACGGCTGCGTCCAGGGCAGCTAGCACCGGCATCTCGTCCAGATCCGGCACGTCCACGGCAGCAAGAAGCGCACCCAGCTCCTCCGGCGAAGCGGCCGGAAGGTCGGTGGCTCCCCCGGCGTCGGTAGCCGTTCCGAACCGGACAACCGAAACCCCCTTGCCCGGGTCAAGCTCATAGCCCAGGTTGAAGACGGCCATGCGGATACGCGGCTCCAGTTCCGCGGCCAGGTTCAGGCACAGCCGGCGGCCCCTGGGTCCGGCGAGCAGCTGATCGGTATTCACGCGGCCATCCTCGCACAGCACGCGTCAGCACGCGTCAGCACGCGGTCAGCGCCCGGGGTAGACCACCGGCATGGGTGTAAGCGTTACCGGCGCCAGCGGCAGCGCCGGCGGCTCCCCCGTGTAACAGCGGGCAAGGGTGATGTGCGGGCGCAGCGTCTGCGCGAACATGAAGTTCGGGTCGCCCGCCATGAACCCGGCAGTGTCCCCAATCCCGCAGGCGGCCAGGAACCCGGTCAGCTCTGTCAGCAGGGCTGCGTGCAGCGCGGCAAGCTGCGGGGTGGGAGCGTATTCCGCCACGAGGGTCCGTCCGTGCGCGCCGAATCCGGTCAGGTGCACGGGCTGCAGCCGGAAGGAGTCCTCGGGCAGGAGGGCCTCTGTCCGCTCGATGTATCCCGCCAGCAGCTGCCCGTAGTCAGGCAGGCTGATGCCCGTGGCCGCACTGATGACCCGGTGCACGTCAAGCACTTTACCGAAATGGATGAGTGTCAAGTGCAGCTGGCCGCGCGGCACCGGACGGGTCCCGCGCGGCGCACCCGAGGTTAGGGAATCCCGCAGGGCGAGCAGATGCGCCAGCGAGCCAGCGTCGGGCTGCATCTGGGCATACAGCCGCCGGTTGGCATCAAAACCGGTGCGGTGCTCGGGCATGTCAGCAGTCTAGACCGGTCCTCCGTGCCTAGGATGTGGGGATGGTTTTCGAAATCCCCCGGCTGGTCGACGGCCCGCTGGCGCTGCGCCCGCATACTCCTGCCGACCTCGACGCCGTCTACGCCCGGTGCCTGGACCCGCTCACAATCAAGTGGACCACGGTCCCGCTGGACTATACGCCGGAGATGGCGCGGGAGTATCTTGCGGGCATTTCGGTGCCGCAGGAAAATGCCGTGTCCTGGGCGTTGGAAACCGGGGGAAACTACGCCGGGACCATCGACCTGCGCTTCCAGGGTGCGAACTCGGGCAACCTGGGCTTCGTCACGTCACCGGAATTCCGCGGCCGCGGCCTGATGTCCCGCGCCGTGCGGCTGGTACTCGGCCACGCCTTCGATGAGCTGGGCTGGGACGTGGTGACTTGGAGCGCGAACGCCGGAAACGCCGGCAGCTACAAAACGGTCTGGCGCTGCGGATTTCCGGCACCGATAGCCGTTCCCTATCTGCTAAACCACCGCGGCAAGATGGTTGAAGGCTGGATTTCCACCCTGGCCAACGGCGATTCGAGGGAGCCGGCGGCCAGCTGGGCCGACACAGCACGGCGGCTGCCGTCCGTGCCGGCGGGCGTGGAGTAACGCCTAGAGTTCGTCCGCCTTGGGCAGTGTGAGGTCATCGTTGCGGGTCAGTTCCTCCACATTGACGTCCTTGAACGTGATCACGCGGACGCTCTTCACAAACCTGGCGGAGCGGTAGACATCCCATACCCAGGCGTCCTGGAGCGTCAGGTCGAAGTAGATCTCGCCGTCGGCGGAGCGGGCCTGGAGGTCCACATGGTTGGCCAGGTAGAACCGCCGTTCGGTTTCCACCACGTAGCTGAAGAGACCGACAACGTCCCGGTACTCCCGGTACAGCTGGAGCTCCATGTCCGTTTCATAGTTCTCAAGGTCTTCGGCGCTCATGTTCCTATCATCCCCCCAACTGGGCTTAGGTCGTCCCCCGGCACCGCCGCCGTTTCCCCGGGCCTCGGCTTGGAGCCCAGATGCCAGGACATGCGGTGCAGCGGCGTAGGTCCATGGGTATCGATGGCCGCACGGTGCGACTCGGTGGCATAGCCCTTATTGATCTCCCACGCGTAGTGCGGGTTAGCAGCGGCAAACTCTACCATCATGGCGTCGCGTTCCACTTTCGCCAGGACGCTGGCAGCCGCTACGCTCAGGCACTGCATATCTGCCTTGATCCTGGTGTGGACTTCCGCGTCGCAGCCCTCGCCTGGGGCCAGCGCCGCGGGACCGCCGACGCCGCCGACGCCGCCGGCTGCCTCCAGACCGTCGAAGAGACTTCCCTGCCGCTCGGGGGAAAGCCAGTTGTAATTGCCGTCCAAAAGCACGACGTCGGGCCGCCGGGTGAGGCACACCTGATCCCAGGCCCGCGTTCCCGCGAGCCGCAGCGCTGCCGTCAGCCCAAACAGGTCGATCTCCGCAGCGGTAGCGTGTCCGACGCCCCAGGCCAGCGCCCATTTCTTGATCTGGGGCACCAGGGCGTTCCGGTCCGCCACGGAGAGCAGTTTGCTGTCCTTGACGCCTTTCAGGGAACGCACCGTGGCCAGGTCAACGGCCACCAGCCCCACCGACACCGGGCCAGCAAGGGCACCACGCCCCACCTCGTCGCAACCGGCAAGGATTTGGTGCCCCTGCGCGGCGAAGGTCCGTTCAAAACGCAGGGTGGGTGCCTTGGACGCCGCGGAAGCTCTTACGGCAGTGCTCACTTGCTGCTGCTTCCTTCGGGTTCCGGAACGTTTTCGAAGACCTCGGAATAGCTGCTGACTCCGCCGATCCGGTTCAGCGGCCAAGCGGTCACTACAGCCTTGCCCTCAATGTCCCCTACGTCGACGAAGCCGCCGCCCTCACCGGCCTGGTGCTCGCGCGAATCGGCGGAGGCGTTGCGGTGGTCCCCCATCACCCAGACCTTGCCTTCAGGGACTACCACATCGAAGGGAATGTCAGAGGCAGTGGCGCCGGGGTAAAGGTACGGCTCGTCCAGGGCTTCGCCGTTGACGGTGATCTTGCCGTCCGCATCGCAGCACACCACGTGGTCGCCTTCGGTGCCGATGACCCGCTTGACCAGGTGCTGCTGTGATTCATCCGGGAGCAGCCCCACGAAGGTGAGCGCCTCGCGTACCGGATTCGCCGGCTTTTCAACTGTTTGCGGCAGCCAGCCCTTGGTGTCCTTGAACACCACCACGTCGCCGCGGTTCAGGTCTATCGGCTGCGGCACCAGCAGGTTGACGAAGATCCGGTCATTGATCTCCAGCGTCTCTTCCATGGACCCCGAGGGGATATAGAACGCCCGGAAAAGGAAGGTCTTGATCAGGAAGGAAAGCACCAGGGCTATCACCACGATGGTCAGCACTTCCCGCAGCCACGCCCCGAGCCCCCGCTTCTTCTGCTTGGGTGCCATGGCGTGGGCGGCGTGGTCCCGCTGCTCCCCGGAGCCGGGCGTCCCGTCGGGGGACTGGTCCGGTTGCTGCGACATTGCGTTTCCTCTTATTTCTCCGTTGTCCACTCGGCTCCTAAGGATAGCCGGTCAATATTGGTACTGCGTCCGAGCGGCCAAAGAATCCGCTGGGCCTGCCCAATCACCCTTTCGGTGGAGATCAGCCCGCCGCCCGGTGCCCCCAGCAGCGAACGGGAATCCGCCGAAACGGAGCGGTGGTCCCCCAGGACCCACAGGCGGCCCTCGGGAACGACGACGTCGAACGGCTGCTCGCTGGGGGCGTCACCTTCATAAACGTACGGCTCATCCACCGGAGTTCCGTTAACGGTGATTCGGGGATCTGAGTCACTGCAGCAGCTGACACGGTCCCCCGCCACACCGACCACCCGCTTCACGTACACGGTGTCGCTGCCGGCCAGGCCCACCCAGCGGGCCACGGTGACGGCCGCCTCTTCAAGGGCGGGACGTCCACTGTGCAGGGGTGCCAGCGAGCCGCGGCCGTCAAAGACCACGACGTCGCCGCGGCGGATGTCCTCCGACGCATACGCGATCCGGGACACCAGCACACGGTCTCCGGGTTCGAGCAGCGGCTGCATGGAATCCGAGGGGATGTAGAAAACGTCAAACAGGAAGGCCCGGACAAGGGCGGCGAGGATGACCGCCGCAGCGAGAGCACATAGCACAAAACGCCAGCCCGCAATCCGGGGCCGGCGTTCTGTGTGCTTCGCGGAGGGGTCCCCGGAGGCGGATGCTGCAGACAAGTAAATTACTTGGCGGGACGGAAGTCGCGCTTTTCCTTGATCTTGGCTGCCTTGCCACGCAGGTCGCGCATGTAGTACAGCTTGGCGCGGCGGACGTCGCCCTTGGATACAACCTCGATCTTGTCGATGACCGGGGAGTGTACCGGGAAGGTACGCTCCACGCCGACGCCGAAGCTGACCTTGCGGACCGTGAAGGTCGCGCGGAGGCCGTCGCCCTGGCGCTTGAGCACGAAGCCCTGGAAGACCTGAACACGGGTGTTCTTGCCTTCGATGATGTTTACGTGAACCTTGACCGTGTCACCGGCGCGGAACTCGGGGATGTCCGTACGCAGGGAGCCTGCGTCAACAGAATCTAGGATGTGCATTTGTTTATCACTCCTGGTGGACGCCACAGGTCATCCACTTTGGTAACGGCAGCAAGAATGCGTCCCGAAACCGGGGCCGCACGGATGCTGTCGAAGGTAAAGGACCGGCAGGAACCCGAAGTTGGGCTGCCGGCGTGCCTGGCTGTTGGCCGCGTTCCCCCTGTGGCAGGTACGGACCCAGATGGCACAATGCTTTATTTTGCCATATCCGACCCGGCACCACCAATCAGCTGGAGCGGATCGGGCGGGGCATCAGGCCGGAGGAAGGATCCGGCCGCCGCGCACTTCGTACCCCAGGGCGGCCAGGGTGGCCAGGTCCGCTTTGTCCAGGGCAGCGGCGTCGATCTTTTCGATCAGGTCCGGGCGGCGGGCCGCGGTGCGGCGCAGCTGCTCGTCCCGCCGGAAACGGGCGATTTTCCCGTGGTTGCCGCTGAGCAGGACTTCGGGGACGGGCCGGTTCCGCCAGTCGGAGGGCTTGGTGTAAACCGGGTATTCCAGGAGCCCGTCGGAATGGGATTCCTCCACCAGCGACTCGGGGTTGCCGACGACGCCGGGCACCAGCCGGCCCACGGCTTCCACCATGGCCAGCACAGCCACTTCCCCGCCGTTGAGCACATAGTCGCCCAGGCTGACGGGACGCACGTCGAAGTGTTCCCCGGCCCATTCCAGGACCCGTTCGTCGATTCCTTCGTAGCGGCCGCAGGCGAAGACCAGGTGCTTCTCCTCAGCCAGCTCGTAGGCCATGGCCTGGGTGAACACCGCGCCCGCCGGCGAAGGAACAATCAGGACGGGGCGTTCGTCGCCGTCGCCGGCAACCGATTCCAGCGCCGCCGCCCAGGGTTCGGGCTTCATGACCATTCCCGCTCCCCCGCCGTAGGGAGTGTCATCCACGGTGCGGTGCCGGTCGGTGGTGAAGTCCCGCAGGTCATGCACGGACAGGTCCAGCAGTCCGTCCTGCCGGGCCTTGCCGATGAGGGACAGCTCAAGGGCGGCGAGGTACTCCGGGAAGATACTGACGACGTCGATACGCACTTACTGTCCGGCTTCCTTCGTGTCGGCCGCGCCGGCTTCGGGCTTCTTGTCTTCGAGCTTCTTGTCTTCGGGCTTGTTCAGCTCGAAGAGACCCTCGGGCGGAGTGAGCAGCACGTAGCCGCCTTCGACGTTCACTTCAGGGACGATGGCCTCAACGAACGGCACCAGGATTTCCGCGCCGTTGGCGTCTTCGACCACCAGCAGGTCCTGGACCGTAAGGGTCCGCAGCCCGCTGACGGTGCCAACGACGTCGTTGCCCACCCGCGCCTTCAGGCCCACCAGTTCGTGCTCATACCAACCTTCGTCGTCGTCATCTTCGTCGGCGGTTTCGGTATCGATGAACAGCTTGACGCCGCGCAGTTCCTCGGCGCCGTTGCGGTCCTCTACTTCCTCGAAACCGAGCAGCAGGATGTCTTTGTTCCAGCGGGCACTGATCACTGTCAGCGGCCCCTTGGAGGCCGGCTCCACGGTGAGTTCGGTGCCGGGGACAAAGCGGTCCGCGGGCGCGTCGGTCAGCACCTGGACGGTCACTTCGCCGCGGATGCCGTGCGGCTTGCCGATGCGTGCCACCTGTAACTGCATGGAATCTCCTCTGTCGGGGTTGTCTCGCCTGGGATGGTGGGGCGGGAACCCGCCTCACAAAAAATCCGGCCCCTGCACCATTATCTGGTGTCGGGGCCGGATCCTGTGTACTGCTTTTACTGCTGGTACTGCAAGGAAGAACTGTCCGCTTCCGCTGCGCCGTTGATTATCAGCGGCGCCGGTCGGTGTCCACAACGTCAACCCGGACCTGCTCACCGTTGGCAAGGGCGGCGATGACCGTGCGCAGTGCGCGGGCCGTCCGTCCCTGCCGGCCGATGACCCGGCCCAGATCTTCCTGGTGAACCCGAACCTCGAGGGTTTCCCCACGGCGGTTGCTCTTGGCGGAAACGTTGACATCCTCAGGGTTGTCAACGATTCCGCGCACGAGGTGCTCCAGTGCTTCAGCGAGCAATTTACTCAGCCTCAGCCTCGGCGGAAGCCTCAGGAGCTTCCTCCTTCTTGGCCTTGGGGGTGATTGCCTCGGGGACAATCACGGACTTCTTTTCGGGAGCCACGAAGGCTTCCTTCGGGGCCTTGGTACGCAGGGTACCTTCCTGGCCGTCGATGTTCTTGAACTTCTGCCAGTCACCGGTGATCTTCAGCAGTGCTGCGACCTGCTCGGACGGCTGGGCGCCGACGCCGAGCCAGTACTGGGCGCGGTCGGACTTGATGTCGATGTACGACGGGTCCTCGGTCGGACGGTACAGTCCGATTTCCTCGATGGCACGGCCATCGCGCTTGGCACGGGAATCCATGACAACAACGCGGTAGTGTGCTGAGAACTTCTTGCCAAGGCGCTTAAGGCGAATCTTTACGGCCACTTTTGTGGTCACTCCTGATCTGAAATGGGGCGAACCCGTACTTCTGCTCCCGTGGGGCGGGCCATAACGTTAGGGTTCAAAAGGACAAGATGCATGCACGGAGAGAGGGGCCGCGCAGATCGAGTACCTGACCATTGTGCCAGATGGTTCCTCGTTTTGCGACTCACGGCGCCGGCGGGCCCAAAGCGGTTCCCCGGCGGTCCCGGTCAACCCGCGGCGACCCGCAGCCGGTTGCGCCACGGATCCTCGAAGACCAGTTCGGCACCCGTGTGGTGGCTGGCAACGCCCGCAGTCTTCAGGCGGTCGGCCAGCCCTGCGACGTCGTCCGCGGACGGGACGCTGATCAGCACCTCCCCCAATCCCAAGGTGTCGCGGCGCGGCCCGGCGCCTCGGCTGTTCCACACATTCATGGCCATGTGATGGTGGTAGCCGCCGGCGGAAACGAACAGCGCCTGCCCATGGAACCCGGCGGTCCGCTCAAAGCCGAGCGTGGAAACGTAGAAGGCTTCGGCAGTTGCCGTGTCCCCCACCTGCAGGTGGACGTGCCCGACGGCGGCCGCGGAGCCCCGCAGTCCGTCCAGTGCCGCTTCGGTCAGGTGTTCCCGGAGGTAGGCCTGCGGGGACAGGGCCAGCGAAGCCATCTTTACCTGCCGGCCTGCGCCGGTGTTATCCCATTCCCAGGCATCCCGCGGCCTGTCGTAATACAGTTCGATGCCGTTGCCTTCCGGGTCGGTGAAGTAAAAGGCTTCGCTGACCAGATGGTCCGCCGACCCTGCGAATGCCGTGGGGTCATACTGCGCCGCCGAAGCGACGGCCGCGGCCAGTGCCGCCCGGTCTTCGAAAAGAATGGCGGTGTGAAACAGCCCTGCCTCCCCGCGGGAGGCGACCTGCAGGCCCGGCGCCGGGGCCAGATGCACCACCGGCACAGCGCCGCGGCCCAGGTACAGCCCCCCGTCCGCTTCTGCGATCACCTCCAGGCCGAGTGCGCCCCGGTAGTATCCGGAGACCTTCGCCAGATCCCCCACCCTGAGCATCACCGTGCCCATGGCCAGGTTGGCGGGCAGCCGGTCATTTACTTGAACGTTCATGTAAACAGCTTACTTGAAGGTTCATCTAATGGCGAGCCGGGGTTCTCCGTCCGCCAGCCCGGCCAGCAGTTCGGCGACCACCGGCGTCTTCGACTGTGTGTAGTCATCCCAGCCGCCGGCGCTCCCGGCCGCAGATTGCTTGGCAGCCAGATACCGGGCACGGGCCTGGGGGTCATGGCGGAGCAGGTCGCGGAAAACAACGCGGCGCACGCCGACGAGGAGGTCCACCACGTCCTTGGCTGGCAGATCCGGCACCGAGGTGGAACCGATGTGTTCGACCTGCGCATCCGGCACCTGCCTGCGGATGCGCACTGCCATCTCCGCCGCCATGGCTACCCACTCGGAATACCTGCTCGGAACCAGGACCACAGGTTGCTGCTCGCTCATGAGGGCTTCATGCCATCACGCGGCAGCGGCTGTCCCAGCCACGCCCGCATCGCCACCCGTTTGCCCAGGGAGTCCAGGCCCAGCAGCTTTTCGTGCTGCCGCAGGCCCGCCAATCCACCCTCGGGATCAACCACCACTTCGAACCCGCAACTGGCATAGAACGGTGCGTTGAACGGCACGTCGGCAAACGTGCAGAGCGTCATGGAGCCATACCCCTGCTCCCGTGCCCAGCCGAGGGCAGCCTTCACCAGGGTGCGGCCGAGTCCGGCGCCGGCGGCATCGGGATGGACCGACAGCTGCTCCAGATGGGCCTCGCCGTCGACTTCCTCCAGCCGGGCGAAGCCGACGGGCGGCAGCGCCGTGGCTGCATCCCGCAGTCCAGACGCTCCGTCCAAGAGGGCATCGGAGGCCGATTCCAGCGCAGGCAGGAAGGGAAGGTCCTCCGGCTCCGCGCTACGGATTAACGCTCTGACCATCAGCTCTCCCCGTGCCGGCGGGCGAGGAACTCCCGGATGGCCTGTGCTCCGGAGTCCGTGTCCTGCGGGCGGTGGTTCCCGCCAACCTGCCGGTGTTCGGCGCCGGTGGATACCAAGAAATCCGCCACTTCCTCGTACAAAGGTTCCCACCCGCCCGTAAGGACGAGTGTGGGAACGCCCGGAACAATGTCCAGCGGAGCATCCCAGGGCGGCTGTTGCAGGCGCAGGCGGGCGGCCGAGCGGAGACCGGCCTCGTCCGGGGCCGCCGCTGCTTCGGCCGCGAAGACCCGGCGGACAAATTCACGCTGGTATTGCGCGTCCGACGGGCCGGGCGCCGCGTCGAAAAGGGGCTGCAGCAGCTCGCGGTGCGCCGTCGTGGCGGGCAGGTCACGGGTGAGGGAGAAGACGGCCGGTTCGCACAGGACCAGGGAGGACACCCCCGCCGGGTCGCGCAGAGCCGCCAGCATGGCCGGAACCGCACCGGCCGAATGCGCCACCAGATGTCCGCGTCCGCCGAGCGCTTCCCGGATGATGGCAATATCGGTCTCCAGATCGGGCGGCAGCGGTTCGGCGACGGCGTCGTAGCCGTGGCGTCGAAGGAACAGGCAGTCATAGTCCAGGGCAAGCCCGTGCTGCCGCGGCCAGGCGGCAGCACCGAAACTGCCGGCGCCGTGCACAAACACCACTCGTTCCCGAGGCAAATCCACTCCTAATGTCCAAGAATTCCGGAGAAACCCTCCAGCGGCGGCATCATCCTGCGGGGCAGGGGTGCAGGCACCGGACCGGCGGATGCCGGCTCCCCGTTGACCAGCTCCACCACGGTGCCCAGCTCCAGGGCCTCCACCGCGGCCCCCCACCGCCGGCCGTGCCCCTCGTCCGTCCCCCTGCTCCAATCCATCAGGGGAACAAAGCGTGCTTCCCGCTCCCCGCCGGCTCCGGTGAACGCCGAGACAGAGGTGGACAGCACACCTCCGTCGAACAGGAAGGCGATGGAGTCGCCCTGTCCCTGCCCCTGCGCCTGTCCCTGTCCATGGGAGCCCTGCACGTAGTCGAGGACCAGGACACGGCCGACGTCGGACCCGGGGTCCAGCGTTGCGCGGGCAACGCGGCGGGCAGCGGAGCGCGGATCTTCCCCGCCCTTGACCACACCGCCGGGCAGCTCCCAGGCGTTGCCGTTGCGCAGCAACAGCACGCGGTGGTCACGGGTGCGGATCAGGACCTGGACCGTGATGCTGCGCCGGAAGACCGACCCGTAAAAGCCGCTCAGCCCCTGTGCCGCCATGCCGGCCCCTTCCTGTGGTGGCCCCTGCTTCCGCGATTGCGCCGTTTCAGGCACGCACACGCCATTAAACACACAACGCCGGACAAGTGGTCCGGCGTTGTGTGCTGCGCAGCAGGTATTCCTACTTGCCCAGGAACTTATCGAAGCCCTTGGGCAGGTTCAGCGACGAGGGGTCGAAGTCCGCGTCCTGGGCCCCGAAGGCGCTGCCGGTCGGAAGCGCCTTGCGGGCACCGGCGGCCCGGGCCTCTGCTTCCGCCCGTTCCTGGGCGGCCTTCGCCGGGTTGCCCGACTTGGCCTTCTTCTTGCCCTTGGCTGCCTGCTGCTTCTTCCGGGCACCGCCGAAGCCGCCGGGGCCTGCCATACCCGGCATGCCGGGGATGCCGCCGCCGGCAGCCATCTTCTTCATCATCTTCTGGGCCTGGACAAAACGTTCCAGCAGGCCGTTGACCTCGGAGACGTGCACGCCGGAGCCGCGGGCAATGCGGGCGCGGCGGGAGCCGTTGATGATCTTCGGGGCCACGCGCTCGTGCGGAGTCATGGAGCGGACAATGGCTTCGACCCGGTCGATCTCGCGTTCGTCGAAGTTCTCCAGCTGCTCACGCATGCCGGCGGCACCGGGCATCATCATGAGCATCTTCTTCATGGAACCCATTTTGCGGATCTGCTGCATCTGGGCGAGGAAGTCATCCAGGGTGAAGTCTTCCTGGTCGGCGAACTTCTTCGCCATCCGGTTGGCTTCATCCTTGTCCCAGCTCTGCTCCGCCTGCTCGATGAGCGTCAGGACGTCACCCAGGTCCAGGATGCGGCTGGCCATGCGGTCCGGGTGGAAGATCTCGAAGTCCGTCAGGGCCTCGCCGGTGGAGGCGAACATGATCGGCTTGCCGGTCACCGAGGCCACGGACAGCGCGGCACCGCCGCGGGCATCACCGTCGAGCTTGGTCAGGACGACGCCGGTGAAGTTCACGCCCTCGTTGAAGGCCTGGGCCGTGTTCACGGCGTCCTGGCCAATCATGGCGTCAATCACGAAGAGGACTTCGTCCGGGTTGATGGCGGCGCGGATGTCCGCGGCCTGCTGCATCAGTTCGGCGTCCACGCCCAGGCGGCCGGCGGTGTCTACGATAACGACGTCGTGCAGCTTGGTGCGGGCTTCCTGGATGCCCTGGCGGGCCACGGCAACGGGATCACCGGTGGCGGCCTCGAACTCGGAGGACACGCCGGGGTGCGGTGCGTAGACCGGCACGCCGGCGCGTTCGCCGTTGACCTGGAGCTGGCGGACGGCGTTGGGCCGCTGCAGGTCCGCTGCGACCAGCAGCGGGCTGTGGCCCTGGGACTTCAGGTGCTTGGAAAGCTTGCCGGCGAGGGTGGTCTTACCGGCACCCTGGAGGCCTGCGAGCATAATGACCGTGGGCGGGTTCTTCGCCAGGCGCAGGCGCCGCGTTTCGCCGCCGAGGATAGCTTTGAGCTCTTCGTTGACGATCTTGACGACCTGCTGGCCCGGATTCAGGGCCTGGGAAACTTCGGACCCGAGGGCACGTTCCTTGACAGTGGCGGTGAACGCACGCACCACGGGAACGGCGACGTCGGCGTCCAGGAGGGCGCGGCGGATCTCTCGCACGGTGGCGTCGACGTCGGCCTCGGTGAGCCGGCCCTTGCCGCGCAGGTTTTTGAAGGTTGAAGTCAACCGGTCAGACAGTGAATTAAACACGTGCCGCGCACTTCTTTCGTCAGTTTCTTCGCCTTGTTTGCCAGGCCCAGCTGTTAAGGGTACCAAGCCGCTCCGCCTATTTGCCTCCCCTGCCCTACCTCCGCGGCGGCGGCGGTGGGACGCTGGAGTCATGGCCGATCCCCAGCGTGTGCGGACCCTTCTCATCCTTGGCGGCACCGGAGACCTTGCCGAGCGCCTGCTGCTGCCCGGCCTTGCCCGGGTGGTCAGCCGCGGACGCGCGCCCGGGCTGACCGTTATCGGGTCCGGGTCCCGGGAATGGACCCGGGAGCAGTGGCAGGACCGCATGCGGGCATGCTTCGCCGAAGCCTCCGAAGCTGCCGATGAATCCGGCGCCGAATATCTGGCCGACACGGTGGAACGCGGCCGGTACCTGCAGCTGGACCTGTCCAAGGGCGCCGAGCTGGCAGATAGGATCCGGGACCTGGAGCCTCCCCTGGCCGTCTATTTCGCGCTGCCTCCTGCCCTGGCGGTGCAGGCCGTGGGGAAACTGCAGGCCGGCGACCTGCCGCCGGACACCCGGCTGGTGCTGGAAAAGCCTTTCGGCAGCGATCAGGCGTCCGCCGTTGCTTTGAACGAGGCCCTCGCCCGGCTGGTTCCCGAAGAGAATATATTCCGGGTGGACCACTTCCTGGGCATGACCACGGTCATGGATATCCTGGGCCTGCGGTTCACCAACCGGCTGCTGGAACCGGCGTGGAGCAACCTGCACATCGAGAAGATGGAGATCGTTTTCGACGAGCAGTTGGGCTTGGAAGGGCGGGCGAAGTACTACGACTCCGCAGGAGCCCTGAAGGACATGATCCAGAGCCACCTGCTTCACATCATGGCGTTTATGGCCATCGAGGCACCGGCCACCCTCGGCGAGCGCGACCTGCGCGATCTGGTGGCGGCTACCCTGCGCGCCTCCGTCGCCGACCCGGCCGCCAGCCGCCGCGCCCGGTACACCGCCGGCAGCGTGGACGGACGGGAGATCGAGGCTTATGCGGACTCCCCCGGTGTTGATCCCTCCCGCGGCACCGAGACCCTGGCCGAGGTGGACATCCGGATCAACAATGACCGCTGGGCCGGGGTTCCGTTTATCCTCCGCTCCGGCAAGGCCATGAGCCGTGCCCGCAAGGAGGTGCTGGTGACGTTCCGGCCGGTCAGCCACCTGCCGGAGGGGTTCACGGGGATCACCGACCTGCCTTCGCGGCTGCGGATTTCCTTCGGCCCGGCGGAAATTGAGCTGGAACTGAACATCAACGGACCGCAGAGCGTGTTCCGGCTTGAACGCACGGGCTTGAAGGGACCCACCCACGTGTCGCACTTGACCCCGTACGGCGAGGTGATCGAATCGGTGCTCAACGGCGATCCGTTGCTTTCGGTCCGTGCCGACATAGCCGCTGAGTGCTGGCGGATCGTGGATCCGGTGCTGCAGGCATGGGCCGCCGACGAGGTCCCGATGGAGTCCTACCCTGCCGGAACACAGGGACCGCCCGGCTGGAATACCAGCCGGGCGGACCTGTAGGGAGTAGCTAGAGTGCACTGTCCCCGCGTTCGCCGGTACGCACCCGCAGTGCCTCTTCCACGTTGACCACCCACACCTTGCCGTCGCCGGCCCGGCCGGTGTTGGCGGTGGAAACCAGCACATCCACAATGTCATTGACCCATTCGTTGGCCACCAGCACCTCCACCCGCACCTTGGGCAGCAGGTCCACGGTGTACTCCGCACCCCGGTAGACCTCGGTGTGCCCGCGCTGGCGGCCGTAGCCGTTCGCGGAACTGACGGTTAGTCCCTGCACCCCGTAGCTTTCCAGGCTGCCCCGGACGGCGTCGAGCTTCTCGGGCCGGACAATAGCGGTTACGAGTTTCATGAGTTGACCGTCTCCTTGGTGGTGGTGCGTGCCGTATCCGGGAAGGGCGTGAAAGCGCCGCCCGTGCCGAGCCCGTCGAATTCGTAGGCCGTTTCGGCGTGTTCGCTCAGGTCCACGCCGTTGATCTCGTCTTCTTCGGAGATCCGGAAGCCCATGGTCTTGTGGATCGCCAGGCCAATGACCAGGGTCACCACGGCCGAGAAGACGATGGTGATCAGGGCTGCGGCCAACTGCGCGCCGAGCTGCCCGAGACCGCCGCCGTAGAACAGGCCGCCGCCGGCGCCGTCGGCCGGCAGGGCGATGAAGCCCAAGGCGAGGGTGCCCACGAGCCCGGCTACCAGGTGGACGCCTACGACGTCGAGGGAGTCGTCATAGCCGAACCGGTACTTCAGGCCGATCGCCAGGGCGGAAAGGACACCGGCAACCACACCCAGTCCCACCGCGGCCAGCGGGCTGACGTTGGCGCAGGCCGGGGTGATGGCCACCAGGCCGGCGACGACGCCGGAAGCGGCTCCCAGCGAGGTGGCCCGGCCGTCGCGGATCCGTTCGGTCAGCAGCCAGCCGAGCATGGCGGCGGCGGGGGCGGCGAGCGTGTTGATCCAGATGAGGCCCGCCTCTTCAGCAGTACCGGCGGCGCCGCCGTTGAATCCGAACCAGCCGAACCAGAGCAGGGTGGCGCCCAGCATCACGAAGGGGATGTTGTGCGGACGCTGGCTGGGGTCCTTGCCGAAGCCCTTGCGCTTGCCGATGATCAGGGCCAGGACCAGTCCGGCCGCGCCGGCGTTGATGTGGACCACGGTGCCGCCGGCGAAGTCGATGGCCTCGCCCACCACGGAACCCACCGCGCCGTCGGCGCCGAGCAGTCCGCCGCCCCAGACCATAAAGGCCAGCGGGCAGTAGACCAGGGTCACCCAGATCGGGACGAAGACCGCCCATGCACCGAACTTGGTGCGGTCCGCAACGGCCCCGCTGATCAGGGCCACGGTGATGATGGCAAACGTTGCCCCGTATCCGGCGGTGATGAGGTCTTCGCTGCCCAGGATGTCTTCCAGGCCGAAGGAGGTGAAGGGGTTGCCGAACAGTCCGGCGATGCCGTCCCCGCCGGTCATGGAGAAGCCCCAGAGCACCCAGACCACACCGATGAGTCCGATGGATACAAAGCTCATCATCATCATGTTCAGAGCGGCCTTGGCGCGGGTCATGCCGCCGTAGAAGAACGCCACCCCCGGTGTCATAAGCAGCACCAGAGCTGCCGAAACCATTACCCAGACGTGACCTGCTGACAGATCCATCTTCACGTCCCTTCGCGTTTGGCGGGCATCTCCCGCACCACGAACTTTGCCGGGGCCAGATTTCCGGCCGGGCGTAGGGGTGTTGCCGGGAGGTTACAAACACGCAGGTCCGGTAAAAGGGCGGTGACGGGGAGGTTTCCATTGCGTTTCCGGGTACGCAAAAGCCCCGCCTCCCTTGCCGGGAGACGGGGCTTTGAGCTGCGGCGGGTACTAGCCCAGCAGGGCGTCCACGAAGCTTTCGGCTTCGAACGGGGCGAGGTCGTCCGCGCCTTCACCCAGTCCCACGAGCTTCACCGGCACACCCAGGGTGCGCTGGATGGCGACGACGATTCCGCCCTTGGCGGTGCCGTCCAGCTTGGTCAGCACAATGCCGGAAATGTTGACCACGTCGGCGAAGACCTTCGCCTGGGTCAGGCCGTTCTGGCCCGTGGTGGCGTCCAGCACCAGCAGGACCTCGTCCACGGCGGCCTGCTTTTCGATGACCCGCTTGACCTTGCCGAGCTCATCCATCAGGCCGACCTTGTTCTGCAGGCGCCCGGCCGTGTCGATCAGGACCACGTCCGCTTCGCCGTCGATGCCGGCCTTGACCGCTTCAAACGCCACCGACGCCGGGTCGGCGCCGTCGATTTCGGAACGCACGGTGGGCACGCCCACGCGCTGGCCCCAGGTGGCCAGCTGCTCGGCGGCGGCTGCACGGAAGGTATCCGCGGCGCCCAGCACCACGTCCTTGTCTTCGGCCACCAGGACGCGGGCCAGCTTGCCCACCGTGGTGGTCTTGCCGACGCCGTTGACGCCCACCACCATCACGACGGCGGGGGTCTCGGCGTGCCGGGTAACAGCCAGCGAGCGGTCCATTGACGGATCCACCAGTTTGATCAGTTCCTCGCGCAGCATTGCGTGGACTTCCTGCGGGTCCTGGCTGCCGGAAACCTTGACGCGTGCGCGCAGGGCGTCCACCAGTTCCATGGTGGGTTCGGTGCCGAGGTCCGCGAGGAGGAGCGTTTCCTCGATTTCATCCCAGACATCCTCGTCAATCCGGTCGCTGGAAAGCAGCGCCAGCAGCGCCTTGCCCAGCGCGTTGTTGGATTTGGCCAGGCGGGCGCGGAGGCGGGCCAGGCGGCCCTGGACGGGTTCGGGCGTCTCGAGGCCCGGAGCTTCCGGGGCGGGAGCTTCCTCCAGGCCGCGCAGGTCATCGGGAACAACGACGCCGGTCTCCCCCGGCGGTGCCTCAAGCGTGTCGGTGCCGGCACCGGATCCGGTGACCGGGTCGTTGGCGTCGCGGCGGGTGGGGTACATGCTCTTGGGCGTGCGCCGGGTCCGTACCAGCAGCGCAGCGACAGAGCCGACCACAGCCAAGGCGACAAGGACGTAGATCACTATCGATAGGGTCTCATTCACGCTTCCAAGCTTCTCACAGACGGCTCTTTGACTCCCCGGGAATCTGAGAGAATCGCCTTATCATGGTGCGCACTCCCCGAATCCGAATCCCGCAGGAAATCCAAGTCCTGATCGCCGCTGCCTTCGTCATTGCCCTCGGCTTTGGCCTGGTGGCCCCGGTCCTTCCGCAGTTTGCCCTGAGTTTCGACGTCGGCGTGACCGCGTCCTCGGTGATCGTCAGCGCGTTCGCGTTCACCCGGCTGGTGTTCGCGCCGGCCGGCGGGGTGCTGCTGGAAAAACTCGGCGAACGCCCGGTCTATATCGCCGGGCTGCTGATCGTGGCCCTGTCCACCGCCGCGTGTGCCTTCGCGCAGTCCTATTGGCAACTGCTGGTCTTCCGTGGCCTGGGCGGTATCGGGTCCACCATGTTCACTATCTCCGCGATGGCCCTGATCATCAGGCTCGCTCCCCCGGAGGTCCGCGGCCGGGTCTCCAGCGCCTACGCCTCGTCCTTCCTGCTGGGCAACATCGGCGGGCCGCTGCTCGGCGGGCTGCTGGCCGGTTTCGGGCTGCGGATCCCGTTCCTGGTCTATGCCGCCGCCCTGGTCCTGGCCGCCGGCGTGGTGTTCCTGCGGCTCAAAGACACCCGTCCGGTGGCCGGTGCCGAGGAGAGTGCCGCCCCGAAGCTGCCGGTGCTCACGGTCCGGGAAGCACTGAAGGACTCCGCCTACCGGGGCGCCCTTGCCTCATCCTTCGCCAACGGGTGGTCTTCCTTCGGCGTCCGCAACGCGCTGGTGCCGCTGTTCGCGGCCGCGGCCCTGTCCGCGGGCCCGGAAGTGGCCGGCATATCGCTGACCGCCTTCGCTGCGGGCACCGCCGTCGTACTGACCTTCTCCGGCCGGCTGGCCGACAGCTGGGGGCGCCGGCCGATGATCCTGCTCGGACTGGCCATTAACGCGGTGGCCACCGCACTGATCGGCTTCAGCTCCAGCGTTCCGGAATTCCTGATCATTTCCGCCATAGCCGGCATGGGCACCGGCCTGCTGAACCCCGCCCAGCAGGCCGCCGTGGGCGACATCATCGGCAACGGGCGCAGCGGCGGCAAGGTGCTGGCCACCTTCCAGATGGCCAGCGACACCGGTGCCATTGCCGGCCCCGTGCTGGCCGGTATGCTGGCGGACCGCCTGGGCTACTCCTGGGCGTTCGGAGTGACCGGGGGCATTATGGCGCTGGGCTTCGTGGCGTGGCTGGCCGCGCGGGAAACCCTGCCCGCCCGGAAAGCGGCCCCGGCCAGCACTACCATCGAGGAATGAAGCCTTTCCTGCTCCTGGCCACCCGGGCCGAAGACGACGCCGCCGATGAGGAATATGCCTCCTTCCTGCGCTTCGGCGGGCTGGGCGAGGAGCAGCTGCACCGGGTACGCCTGGAGTCCGGCCCCATGCCGCCGGTGGACCTGGCTGACTACAGCGGTGTGATTGTGGGCGGCGGCCCGTTCAATTCCAGTGATCCGGAAGAATCCAAGTCCGCCGTGCAGCTGCGGGTCGAGGCCGAGATGGCCGCGCTGCTGGACGAGGTTGCGGGGCGGGACTTCCCGTTCTTCGGCGCCTGCTACGGCGTGGGCACCTTGGGCCGGCACCAGGGCGCCGTGGTGGACCGCACGTACGGCGAGCCCGTGGGGCCGGTGGAGATTGCGCTGACGCCGGCCGGCCGGGCGGATCCCTTGCTGGAGGGCATCCCGGAGACCTTCGCGGCCTATGTCGGCCACAAGGAGGCGGTGGCGCAGCTGCCTCCGAACGCGGTTAACCTTGCCGGCTCGGCCACGTGCCCGGTGCAGATGTTCCGGGTCCGGACCAACCTGTACGCCACCCAGTTCCATCCCGAGCTGGACGTGGCCGGGCTGCTGACGCGGATCTCGGTGTACCGGAACGCAGGATATTTCCCGCCGGAGGAAGCAGAGACCGTGATGGATGCCGTGCGGGGCTCGGCAGTACACGTGCCGCCGCGCATCCTGGCGAACTTCACCGCACGGTACGCCCGCTAGGGGTTATCCCCGTCCTGCCCGGGCGTCCCGCGCTCGATGCGCTGGCTGATCACGGTGGACACGCCGTCGCCGCGCATAGTCACCCCGTACAGTGCGTCCGCCACCTCCATGGTGCGTTTCTGGTGCGTGATCACAATGAGCTGGCTGGACTCGCGCAGTTCCTCGAAGATGGTGATCAGCCGGCCCAGGTTCGTGTCATCCAAGGCTGCCTCCACCTCGTCCATCACGTAGAACGGCGAGGGCCGGGCCTTGAAGATTGCCACCAGGAGCGCGACGGCGGTCAGGGACCGTTCCCCGCCGGAGAGCAGGGACAGCCGCTTGATTTTCTTCCCCGCAGGACGGGCATGGACCTCAATGCCGGTGGTGAGCATGTTGTCCGGGTCGGTGAGCACCAGCCGGCCTTCGCCGCCGGGAAACAGCCGCGCGAACACATGCTTGAACTGCTCGGCGGTGTCCCGGTAGGCGGCCGTAAACACTTCCTCCACCCGGCGGTCAACGTCGGCAATGATGTCCAGCAGGTCCTTGCGGGTGGCTTTGAGGTCTTCCAGCTGGGTGGAAAGGAACTGGTGGCGTTCCTCCAGTGCCGCGAACTCCTCCAGTGCCAGCGGGTTCACCTTGCCCAGTGCGGCCAGATCGCGTTCAGCGCGCTTCAGGCGTTTTTCCTGCTCGGCCCGGACGTACGGGATGCCCTCCATCAGGGGGTTGCCGTCCTCGTCCACGGGGGTGTGCAGGGCGGCCCACTTGTCCGCACCCTTCCCCTCCGCAGCATCGGCCGGCACCGGAACCGGCTGGTCCGGTCCGAAGTTGGCCACCAGGTGCTCGGCCGTCATGCCCAGCTCCTCCAGCGCCCGGGCCTCGAGCGTCTCGATCCGCAGCCTCTGCTGGGCCCTGGCCAGCTCGTCCCGGTGTACGGAGTCGGTGAGCCGTGCCAGCTCCGCGGCGGCGTCGTTGTTGGCGCTGCGGACTGCTGCCAGTTCGGTTTCGCGGGCCGCCCGGGATTCTTCGGCCAGGTCCCGTTCCGCGGCGGCCAGCACCAGGGACACCTGCAGGTGCGCCAGCACCGCATCCGCGCCAGCCGCCACGGCAACGGCGCGTTCCCGCTGCACTGCGCGGCGGCGGGCACGCTCCGCTGCGGCTTCCCGTGCCCGCCGCTCGGCGACGGCGGAGCGTTCCAGCGCCTCGGCACGCCCGGCAACTGCTTTGAGCTGCTCTTCGGCCGAGCGCAGGCCCAGGCGGGCGTCCATTTCCGCCTGCCGTGCGGCGGACGCTGCGAGCGCCAGCGCATCCCGCTGTCCGGCGGAGGGTTCTTCCTCGGTGGCGTTGTCCTCTCCTGCCGCCGCCAGCCGTTCGGTCACTGCCGCGAGCTTTTCTTCTTCCGCGGCGGCGTTGGCGTCCGCTGCAGCCACCAGTCCGGCCAGGCGCTCGGCTTCTCCGGCTGCAGCACGCACGGCTGAGCCCAAGGTGCCCAACTGTTCGGCGGTGGCTGCCAGCCGTGCGTCGGATTCATGCAGGGCGGCCAGCGCGGCCTCTGCACGGGTTCGCGCTGCCGCCACCCGGGCGGCGGCGGACCCGATCCCTGCCCCTGCTTCCTCCGCCCTGATGCGTGCAGCCTGCAGCCGGGCGTCAGTTTCATCCACCGCAGCCTGGATTTCGAGCAGGCCGGGGGCCGTGGCCGAGCCGCCCCGGGCACTGTAGGCACTCAGCACGTCGCCGTCGGCGGTAATGACCCGGGCAGCGGGATCCGCCGAGAGCAGGACGGCGGCAGCCGACAGGCTATCCACCGCTACGGCGTCAGCCAGCAGGACATTCAGGGCCGCCTGCACCTGCACCTGGTCCTCGGCACTGATCAGGGACAGCACCGGCACGGCGCCGGGAGGCAGCACGGCCTGCCTTGCCGGGACCACGGCGCCCGGAGCGTTTTCCCCGGCGGGACCGGACCCGGCAAGAAGCAGATCCGTCTGCCCCTCCCCCATGTCCTTGAGGTACTGCAGCGCCCGGACGGCGGCGTCGAGGTCCGCTACGGCCACGGCCTCGGCAGCTGTGCCGAGGGCAGCGGCAACGGTGCGTTCAAAGCCGGGCTTAACACTGATCGACAAAGGTGCCAGCACCCCGGGCAGCCCGGCGTCCCGCAGTGCTGTGCTGCCGTCACGGCGGTCCAGTCCGACGGCGAGCGCTTCGCGGCGCGCTGTCAGGGTTTCCGTCTCGCGGACGGCTTCACGCTCGGCAACCTGCACCTGCTGCAGGGCCGCCGCTGCGTCGTCGAGGTCTGCCTGCGCCGCTTCGAACTCTGCGTCGAGGTCCGCTTCCCCGGCCTCGGCACCGGCAGCGGTTCCTTCCAGCCGGCCAAAGGCTTCCTGCGCTTTGGCGCGCCGCTCTTCGGCTGCCGCGATGGAAGTCCGCAGGCGTCCGGCCTCGGCGCGGGCGGAGGCCAGGCGGGAGCGGGCTGCTTCCACCTGGCCGGCCAGCCGCGCCTGCCCTTCACGCCGGTCCGCTGCGGCCCGGAGCAGGGCTGCGTAGCGCCGCTCTTCGGCGGTTGCGTCCTCTTCAGCCGCTTCGCGGATCTCCACGGCGTCTTCCAGCCGGACCCGCAGGTCCTCGATGTCCGCTTCCAGGGCGGCGGCTTCGGCGCGCACCCGGTCCGCCGAGGCCTGCAGCTGTTCAGGGTCCCGGCCGGTGCCGGCAACGGGTTCAGCCGTCCCCAGCAGCCGGGCACGTTCGGCAGCGAGGGCGGCAAGGGAACGGAACCTCTCCTGCAGGGAGGACAGCTCGTACCAGGTGTCCCGTGCCGCATTCAGTTCCGGAGCTGCCCGGGCTGCCAGCGCCTCCAGCTCGGCCTGACGTTCCCGGCTTGCGGCGACGGCGGCTTCCACCGCCACGCGGCGGGCCTTGAGGGCGGATTCGTCTGCGGCTTCCTTCTCGTAGGCAGCAGTGAGGGTGGCCAGGTCATCGGCGAGCAGCCGGGAGCGGGCGTCCCGGACGTCCTGCTGCACCGTCTTGGCGCGGCGGGCGACGGCGGCCTGCTTGCCCAGCGGCCCCAACTGGCGGCGCAGTTCGGCCGTGAGGTCGGTGACGCGGGCCAGGTTCGCGGCCATGGCATCCAGCTTGCGGAGGGTTTTCTCCTTGCGCCGGCGGTGCTTGAGGATGCCGGCGGCTTCCTCAATGAAACCGCGGCGCTCCTCTGGAGTGGCATGCAGCACCTTGTCGAGCTGGCCCTGGCCCACTATGACATGCATCTCACGGCCCAGCCCCGAGTCCGAGAGCAGTTCCTGGATGTCCAGGAGCCGGCAGGGGCTGCCGTTGATGGCGTACTCGGAGCCGCCGGCCCGGAAGAGCGTGCGGGAAATGGTGACTTCGGAGTATTCGATCGGCAGGGCGCCGTCGGCGTTGTCGATGGTCAGGGACACCTGGGCCCGGCCCAGCGGCGCCCGGCCGGAGGTGCCGGCGAAGATGACGTCCTCCATCTTCCCGCCGCGCAGTGTCTTGGCTCCCTGTTCGCCCATCACCCAGGCCAGGGCGTCCACCACGTTGGACTTCCCGGACCCGTTGGGGCCCACCACGGCGGTGACGCCGGGTTCGAACTCGAAGGTGGTGGCCGATGCGAAGGACTTGAATCCTCGCATGGTCAGGGTTTTCAGGTGCACGGGGGTTAATCTTTCCTGCCGGGGTTGATTCCCTAAATCTACGCGGTTAGCGTCAAAATTCCGCTCTACTCGGAGAGCGTAATCCGGCATTTCCCTGCTGATTCGCCGCGCCGGAAAGTAGGCTTCTAAAAGAGTCATATGATTTTAGGGCGTGGATGCAGGCTTCACGGCGGCCGCCAGCGCGATAGTTTCAGCAGCAGACAAGGCAGGCATTTTGACCGGGAACTTCAACTTCCAGCACTCCAATTCGGCCATCCTCAGCGTGAACAGCGTCGAAGCTCCGATGGTTATGAGTTCAAGTGAATTCGACCAGCGGCTTGAGCCATCGCTCAAGCGGCTGCGTCTCTCCAAACGCCTGCTGGAACGGGTTGCCGGCGTCAGCGAGCGGCGCTGGTGGGCCCCTGGAACAGGGTTCGACGACGGCGCCATCGAGGCGGGCGCCAAGGCCCTCGCCGAGGCGGGGATCGAGGCCTCCGAGATCGGCCTGCTGATCAACACCTCGGTGACCCGCCGCAACCTTGAGCCTTCCGTTGCTGTGAAGATCCACAACGGGCTGGGCCTGCCTTCTTCCGCCATGAACTTCGACCTGGCCAATGCCTGCCTCGGCTTCGTGAACGGCATCACGCTGGCGTCCAACATGATCGACTCGGGGCAGATCAACTACGCCCTGATTGTTGCCGGCGAAGATTCCCAGGGCGTGCAGGAGGCCACGTTCGACCGGCTGAACGCCCCGGACTCCACCCGCCAGGACTACCTGCGGGAATTCGCCACCCTGACGTTGGGCTCCGGTGCCGCGGCTGCCGTGATCGGCCGCGCCGACAAGCACCCCGGTTCGCACCGCATCCTCGGCGGTGTCTCCCGTGCAGGCACCCAGCACCATGAGCTGTGCGTGGGCGGCGTGGACGGCATGTACACCGACACTAAGGGCCTGCTGGACGGCGGCCTGGAACTGGTGGTCGACGGCTGGAATGAAGCTCAGGAAAACGGCTGGAACTGGAGCGGCATGGACCGCTATGTCACCCATCAGGTGTCCAACTCCTACACCAACGCCATCATCAAGGCCGTGGACCTGGACCGTTCCAAGGTGCCGATCACGTTCCCGACCTGGGGCAACGTGGGCCCGGCGTCGCTGCCGATGACCCTGGCGCAGGAGTCCAAGACCCTCAACCCCGGGGACCGTGTGCTGTGCATGGGAGTGGGGTCCGGCCTGAACACCACCATGATGGAGATTGCGTGGTAGAGGAGCTTTGGCCCGGCGTTTCCCCCGCCTGGTCCTCGTTTGTCCGCGTACCCTCAACCGCCGCCGTCGACCGGCCCGGCACCGTACACAAGTGGCATGTGCTGGACAACGGTCCTGATCTGGCCGCCGCCGGCGTCGAACCGGAAGGTACGCTGCTGTGCGTCCACGGCAACCCCACCTGGTCCTACCTCTGGCGCAGCATGCTGGCCGCCGGCGCAACGGCGCAGAAGCCGTGGCGGGTAGTGGCCGTCGACCAGTTGGACATGGGCTTTTCCCAGCGGACGGGCACCTTCCGCCGCCTTGAGGACCGGATCACCGACCTTGGCAACCTGACAGACGCGCTGGGCATCAGCGGCCAGGTGGTCACCGCCGGACACGACTGGGGCGGCGTCATTTCCCTGGGCTGGGCACTGCGGCACCGCCGCGAGCTTGCCGGCGTAGTACTGACCAACACCGCCGTGCACCCGGCAGGTTTCTCCCTGCCGCCGGCCTTGAAACTGGCCCTGCACCCGGCCGTCCACCCGTGGGGAACCCGGAGCACCGACGCGTTCATCCGCGTCACCCATGCCCTGGCCCAGCCGGCGCTGTCCGCCGACGTGAAGAACGCTTTCGCCCTGCCGTACCGCAGCGCGGCCCGCCGGGAAGGCGTGGCGAACTTCGTGGCAGACATTCCGGCTGACGAAACGCATCCGAGCTGGCGCACCCTGAACACTGTGGCCGACGGCATCCGCCGTCTCAACGTTCCCTCCCTGGTGCTCTGGGGACCCAAGGACCCGGTGTTCTCCGACCGGTACCTGCGCGACCTGCTGGAGCGGCTGCCGGCTTCTTCGGTGCACCGCTTCGAGGGCGCCGGTCATCTGCTGCACGAAGACGTGGACATTGCCTCACCGGTGTTCTCCTGGCTGCATACTGCCGTGGAGGCCCCGGCCGACACCTCGCTGCGGCGCAGCGAGCCGTTCCGGCCCATGCTCGCCGAACTCGACGAGCGCGCCGACGACACGAGCGCCGCCGTCGTCGATATGGCCCCGCTGGGCGGAAACGGTGCCGGCACACAGCCGCGCACACTGTCCTGGGCCGAGCTGGCCGAGCGGGTCAACGCCCTGGCCGCCGGACTGGCCGCCGCCGGGGTGCGCCCCGGCACCCGGGTGAACCTGCTGGTACCGCCGGGCATTGAACTGACCTCGCTGATCTACGCCTGCCTGCGCCTGAACGCCGTGATTGTGGTGGCCGACGCCGGTCTGGGCACCAAGGGGCTGGGGCGCGCCATCAAGGGCGCCGGTCCCGCGTTCCTCATCGGAATCGACCGTGCGCTCATCGGAGCGCGGGCGCTGGGCTGGCCCGGCACGCGGATCAGCGTCACCGAACTGGCCCCGGCCCGTAAACGGCTGCTGGGCGTCAAGCATTCGGTGGCCGAGCTCATTGCCGGCGGCAGCACAGCCGAGGTGCCGTGGTTCCCCGCGGAACCGGACGCCGATGCCGCTGTCCTCTTCACATCCGGGTCCACCGGTCCGGCCAAGGGTGTGGTGTACACCCACCGCCAGCTTGCCGCCATGCGCGATGCGATCAAGGACACCTACAACCTGCGCGCCGGCACCTCACTGGTGGCAGGCTTCGCGCCGTTTGCCCTGCTGGGTCCGGCCCTGGGCGCCACGTCGGTGACTCCGGACATGGATGTAACCTCCCCGCGTACGCTGACCGCTTCGGCCCTTGCCGACGCCGCAGTGGCCGTGAATGCCACCACCGTTTTCGCCTCCCCCGCCGCGCTGACCAATGTGACAGCAACTTCCGGAGAGCTGGACGCCGCGCAGCGGACAGCGCTGGGACAGGTGGACCTGCTGCTTTCGGCCGGCGCCCCCATTGGCGAGCAACTGCTGGCCATGGTCCAGGACCTGGTGCCCAACGCGTCGCTGCACACGCCTTACGGTATGACCGAGGCGCTGCCGGTGACGGACATCAGCCTGGCGGGCATCCGTGCTGCGGGCTCCGGCAACGGCGTCTGTGTTGGCACCCCGGTGTCCCGTGCCGAGGTGGCCATTGCCGAGGTGTTCCCCGATGGTTCGGTGGGCAGCGACCCGCTGACCACGGCGAACCGTACCGGCGAAATCCTTGTCCGTGCCCCGCATGTGAAGGACCGGTATGACAGGCTCTGGATTACCGAGCGCCACAGTTCTTCGATTACCGGCTGGCACCGCACCGGCGACGTCGGCCACCTCGACGGGGACGGACGGCTGTGGGTGGAGGGCCGCCTGGGGCACATCCTCACCACCGCAGAGGGCGTCCGCACGCCGGTAGCCGCTGAGCAGGCTGCCGAGTCGGTCTACGGCGTGGGCCGGGTGGCCGTGGTCGGCGTCGGACCGGCCGGGGCCCAGGTCCCTGTTGCCGTACTGGAAACCTCGCCGCCGGTCCGGCGGGCCGGAACGGCCGCTGCGGATCTGTCCGCCAAGGTCCGGTCACAGGTACTGGAGCTGTGCGGCATTGACCTCGCCGCGGTGCTGGTGCTGCCGGCGATGCCCACCGACATCCGGCACAACTCCAAGATCGACCGAACCGCGCTGGCCGGCTGGGCCTCGCAGCTGCTGGCCGGGGGGCCGGTGCCAAAGCTTGGAAAGCAGAGCAAGCACGGCAAGGGCGGCCCCGCGGTTCCTGCTTCTGCGGGCGCTGACGGTTCCTCAGCCGGTACCGCCGGCGGCTCCGGATCGCTGCCTGTCTTTGAGGAGGCTTCCCGATGAGCACCTCCGGCAACCTGGCGCCCCGCAACGTCCTGGTGACCGGTGCCAGCGGCCTGCTTGGCGGCGCCGTCGCTGAGCTGCTTGCTGCCAAGGGACACAAGGTACGCACCCTGCAGCGCCGTCCCGGGCTGCCCGGAACGGATTTCGTGGCCGGGTCCGTGGCGGATCCCAAGGCCGCTGCCCGTGCCGTGGAGGGCATGGACGCCGTCATCCACCTTGCCGCCAAGGTGTCCTTTACGGGCGAATGGCAGGAGTTCGAAGAAACCAACATCCTCGGAACCCAGATACTGCTCAAGGCAGCCCGGGAAGCCGGGGTACGCGACGTCGTCTTCGTTTCCTCTCCGTCCGTGGCCCACTTTGGTGAACCAATTGCCGGCGCCGGCGCAGGCAAGGCCGACCCCGAAAGGGCCCGCGGTTTTTACGCCTCGTCCAAGGCCGAGGCCGAACTGCTGGCCTTGGCCGCGAATTCGGCCGAATTCCGGGTGGCAGCCATCCGGCCGCACATCGTCTGGGGCCCCGGTGACACCCAGCTGGTGGAACGGGTCATTGACCGTGCACGGTCCGGCCGACTGCCGCTGCTGGACGCCGGTGCAGCCCTGATCGACACCACGTACATCGACAACGCCGCCTCCGCGATCGTCCGGGGACTGGAACGGATGGACGCCGCCCAGGGCAAGGCGCTGGTGGTGACCAACGGCCAGCCGCGTCCTGTCGGTGAGCTGATCGCCGGCATTTGCGCCGCCGCCGGAGTAAGCGCTCCCCGCTGGAGCGTGCCCGGCGTGGCCGCCCGTAAAGCCGGCAGCGTCATCGAACGTGTATGGCTGGCCGCAGGGCGCCGCGGGCTGGTTCACGACGAGCCCCCCATGACGCGTTTCCTGGCCGAGCAGCTTTCGACGTCGCACTGGTTTGACCAGCGCGAAACCCGGGAGGTGCTGGACTGGACGCCTGAGGTGTCGATCGAGGACGGCATGGCCCGGCTTGCGCTCCATTACGGCGGCGGGGTGGCCCGGTGAGGAGTCTCGCTGCGGTTGGATCGTGGCCGGTGGACAATGTTTCCGTAGCCGTCCTCGGAGCGGACGGCGAAGTGCTGGGCACTGCCGGCGACCAGGACCGTCCGTACCGCTTGGCGTCCGTCACCAAACTGCTCAGCGCCTACACGGTCCTGATTGCCCTGGATGAGGGCGCGCTGGAACTGGACCAGCCGGCGGGACCGGAGGGTTCCACCGTGCGTCATTTGCTGGCGCATTCGGGCGGTTACGATTTCGGCGAGCGCACCGTCCGGTATGCCCCGGGCACCCGCCGGCTGTATTCGAATGCCGGCTTCGAAGTGCTCGGCGAGACGTTGGAAGAAGCAACCGATATTTCATTTGCCGACTACATGCGTGAAGGTGTGCTGAGCCCGCTGGGAATGTCCGCCACCACGCTGGAGGGATCGCCCGCAGCCGGGGCGGTGTCTACTGCTGCGGACCTGACCCGCTTTGCCGCGGAGCTTCAGTCCCCCACGCTGACTGATCCGGGCCGGCTCGCGGAAGCGACCCGTGTGGTCTTCCCGGGCTTGGCGGGGGTACTGCCCGGGTTCGGCCGGCAGAAGGAGAACGACTGGGGTCTCGGCTTTGAAATCCGCGCCCGCAAGTCTCCGCACTGGACCGGTGCCAACAGCTCCCCGAGGACATTCGGCCATTTCGGTCAGTCCGGTACCTTCCTTTGGGTAGACCCCGCAGCCCGCGCAGCAGCCGTTTGCCTCACTGACCGGGACTTCGGTCCGTGGGCAGCCGAGGCCTGGCCAGCGTTGACTGATGCGGTCCTGGCGGAGCTCGCAGACCACTAGCGCCGGCTAAGCCGCCCTCAGGTAGTCCACAACGCAGGCTTCCAAGGTTCCGTCTGCGAAGCGCGGAGGCCCTGGATCCACGGCGGGCCCGTTCCGCATCCGGTCTTGAGGCGACCCGGGCAGCGGCGGTGCCGAGGACTGGTAGGTGTGCCCGGTTGGAGTCATGGTCTCAACCGTGTGCGGCCCCGGCTGGTCGACCGGTCGGACTCGCCAATCAGGTGCTTCCTTGGCCTGGTTGCATGCCTCGCACAGTCCCTGGCCGTTCACGATACTGGTGACCCCGCCGTCCTTGTGCGGATGTACATGGTCGATCTGCCGGATCGGTGCCCCGCACCACGGCATGCGGCAGGTTTGGTCCCGCGCGGCGATGAAGCGGGCCATCGATTCAGGGAACAGCCGGGCACGGGTGTCCATTGCGACCAGCTGCCCGCTGGTCGGATCCGCATAGAGCCGCCGGATCCAGCGTTCTGCGCTTTTGTCCCGCTTCGACTGCCCCCGCCCTGACTGGCGGGCGCCGGTGTTCCTGCTGCGTCCCCCTCCGCTGTCCCCGTCTGCGCGGCGCGTCCGGCCGTTATCCCCGTCTCTCCCGCTCCCCCGCAGCAGGTCCCTCGCCCACTGCGCAGGCACGGGACCATACCCCGGGACAAACGCGGGCTCCGATTCTCCACCCAGCAGGGTCCGGTCCGACATGACCAGCTGCACTTCCACCTTCATCTGGCCCGCATCGGTCTGGCCGGTAATCCGCTCCACGAGGGTATCGGCCATGATCTGGCCCCGCCCCCGGGCATCCCCCGCCGCACGGAGGCGATCCGCTTCACGGGACAAGGCCGCATAAACGCCGACTCCCTGGGCCACGGGCAGCAGCCCGGTCAGGTAGGTCATGGTATCCGGAGCGGGGCGGCAGGAGACGAACCGCTCGGTGGCGGCTTTGGCTGCCCGGTTTACGGCGGCCTTCGGATCCAGCCGGTAGGCGGCGCCTCTGGCCCGGGCAATGATCTGGCGGTCACCCAGTGTTTCCAGCACGCGGGGGTCTCCGGCAACTTCTGCATCTACCCGCTGCCGGTCCTCCACGCTGAGGCACGCCGTCTCCCGAACGAGCAACGTTGCCCGCCATTCGCTGATAGCGCCGGTGGTCAAGGCCTGCAAGGTGCACGGCATCTCGGACGTCAGGGCTTTTGCGAAGCCCAGCAGCCGCCCGCCTCGGTTCGGAGACTCCCTGCGTGCCAACGCAATCTGTGAAGAGATCCCGCGGCCCACATCCTCACGGCGCATTCCTGCTGCGGCCTGTTTCCGGCGCTGGGAAGCATCAAACGCTGCGGCGGCCCGGGCTTGGGCGGCTGAGGCGGCGGCTTTCAGTTCCTCGAGTGCCCGTATCCGGTCGATGAGTTCGCTGTCCTCCGGTTCCGCTCCCGACACCAGGCCAGCTTGGTCAACCAGCACCTCCACCCACCCATGCACCATGGCGCTGCCAGCTACGGCAGTGCCGGCCAGCCGGTGCTCCTGAGGCGACGAGTATTCGAACATGTATTCGATTTTAGGCGGCGGGACAGAGGTAAAACAGGGCAGAAGTACCTGTTCCGCTACCTGTTTTTGCTCTGTTCGCGGCCACTCAGCCCGGGAGGCCGATGCTCCGACGCTATGCCGCGCACACGGATATGTGCACAACCGGACAGCCGACCCGCTAGCCTGCTGGAATGGAAACCTGGCACCGGAACCAACTGAGCATGAGCCAGGGTGAGCTTGTGCAACAGTGGCTGCCGGGGGTTCGCCTCATCCGGGATCTCTCCTGGGCCCTCTCGGACACAGCGGTACTGGAAGTCGAATCCGGGGAGCGCCGGTACGTCGTCAAAGCCGCCGGTCTTTCCAACCACCACATAGGACGCGAGATCGCGGCGCATGAATCATGGACGCGGGTATGGAGCCGGCAGCACCGTGCACCGCGGCTCGTCCGCTCGGACCTCGCCCAGACGGTCCTCGTCACGGAATATCTCGATGGATCGCTGGCGGAGGGGACCACGGCCGAGCATGACCCGGAAGTTCATCACCAGGCGGGTTCGCTGCTGCGTCAGTTCCATGATCAGACCTCGCATACCAACAAGGGCTACGAGAGCGCAGCAACGGCCAGGGCGCTGTCTTGGCTGGAACGGCCGCACCGCATCGAGAAGTCCCAAGTGGAAGACGCCAGGACCATCCTTGCCGCCTATTCGCCAAAGCCGGTAACGGTGGTTCCGACCCACGGCGACTGGCAGCCGCGCAACTGGCTTCTCCATGGCACGGAACTGAGAATCATCGACTTCGGCCGGTTCGCGTTCCGCCCCGCTCTCACGGACTTCTGCCGCCTGGCAGCGCAGCAATGGCGCACCCACCCGCAGCTGAAGGACGTCTTCTTGGCAGGCTACGGTGCAGGCCTCGGGGACGGCGTGCGGGAAGATGACAGCGACATGGAACTCTGGCATATGACGCTGCTGCGCGAAGCAGTCTCCACCGCGGTGTGGGCCTACCAAACCGGCGACCATGCGTTCGAGCGGCAGGGACATCGGATGCTGGCCGACGCGCTGGCTACCTTCCGCACGGATGGATTCCATGCGCACACAACAAAAGGACAATCGTGAGGATCTTCGACCCGCAGATCATCCTGTTCGTGGCCGACACGGAAGGGGCAGCAGCTTCACCCCGGTGACCGAGGGCCACCGGGCGTGCCTCACCCTGTGGACCGACGACGTCGCTGCAGCCTATGCCACGGCCCTCAACGCCGGCGCAAAGGACCTTGAGGGTCCCCACCCGTTCCTGGACGGAAGGCTCCGGGTGGCGTTCGTGGAGGACCCGGACGGACATCCGCTCCAGTTCGTGGAACGTCGGTAGTGTTGGCTACCAGCGCCCGTTCCGCGGCCACGGCTGGCACACCGGACAACTGTAAGAGGACCGGTTCATAAAGGAATCCCTGCGGATCAGCGGATTTCGCCCCAGGGAAGCGCACCGCAGGCACGGTTCCCCCTCCCGGCCGTAGGCGTTCAGGGACCGGGAGAAGTAGCCGGACGCCCCGTTGACATTCACATACAGGGAATCGAAGCTCGTCCCGCCGGCGTCCAGCGCCCGGGTCATCACGTCCTGCGCCGCCTCAATCAGCCGCAGCGCATCCGCACGGCGCATGGTGTCCGTGGGCCGGGCAAAGTGCATCCGCGCAGCCCACAGCGATTCATCCGCATAGATGTTCCCCACCCCGGACACCAGCCCCTGGTCCAGCAGGGCACGCTTGATCCCGGTCCGCCGGGCACGCAGCCGGCGGTAAAAGTCATCGAAGGAAAAGGCCGGATCCAGCGGATCTCGGGCAATGTGCGCGGCCTCTTGCGCCACCAGCGGCAGTCCGGTTTCGGAAAGGCCGCCGGGAGCGCCGTCGGGCGTCGGCACCAGGTCGGTGAGGAACACGCCGCCGAAAATCCGCTGGTCCACGAACCGCAGCTCGGAGGGCATGGCCGCACCGGCGTCGTCGACCGCCGGACTGAGCGAAAAGCGCACCTTGAGGTGCTTCTCGTCCGGCAGCGCGGAGTCTTCCATCAGCAGTTGGCCGCTCATCCCCAGATGCGCCATGAGCGCCAGAGACGGCACGCCGTCGTGATCCTCCTCGACCAGCGGAAGCCACAGGAACTTGCCGCGGCGCACGACGTCGGTGACCACAGCGCCCTCAAGGTTGCCTACCAGGTCCTCGGGACCGGCAGCGTGGCGCCGCACGGAGCGGGCGTCCAGGATCTCGACGCCGGTGATGGTCCGGCCGCGGACCCAGGAGGCGAGTCCGCGCCGGACAACCTCGACTTCGGGAAGCTCAGGCACGGCGGAACCGCCTAGGAACCGGCAGCCGCGGCGTCGGCTTCCCTGGAATTGATCATCTTCCAGGACGCGGCGGCAGCTTCCTGCTCCGCTTCCTTCTTGGAGTGGCCGGTACCCGTGCCGAAGGCCGTATCCCCAATATGGAGCACGGCAACGAAGCTGCGCGAGTGGTCCGGGCCGGAACCGGTGACACGGTATTCGATGTCGCCCATTTTCCGGCTCGCGGCGATCTCCTGGATGCTCGTTTTCCAGTCCGTACCGGCGCCCAGGGCATCGGCGTCGGAGAGGAGCGGTCCCACCAGCCGCATCACCATCTGGCGTGCGGTTTCAATCCCGTGGTCCAGATATACGGCGCCGATAACGGCTTCCGTGGTGTCCGCGAGGATGGAGGACTTGTCGCGTCCGTTGGTGAGCTTTTCACCCTGGCCGAGCAGGATGTATTCGCCCAGCCCCAGGTCGCGGGCAATGCCGGCCAGGGCGCGGGTACTCACGACGGCGGAGCGGCGCTTGGCCAGCTCCCCCTCGGAAAGGTCAGGATTATCCCGGTAGAGCGCATCGGTCACCGAGAACCCCAGAATGGAATCGCCAAGGAATTCGAGGCGTTCGTTCGTGGGGATGCCGCCCTGCTCGTAAGCGTAGGAGCGGTGCGTGAGCGCAAGACGAAGCGTCCCGGCGTCGATATCGACACCGAGACGCTTCATAAGCTCTTCAGTATTCTTCACTTTTTGGATACAACCCGAAAAGCAGTATTCACGGCCCTGGCAGCGGTTCCCCTAAAGGTGTGCATGGCAGGGCCGAACACTGGTCTTAGACGTCCGCGACCTTGCGGCCCTTGTATTCAAGGAACAGCGCGGTGCCGGCGGAATCGGTGACGACCTTGGCCTGGTGCGGCAGGCTATAGGTGACGCGGCCGTTCTCCACGGTCTTCACCAGGTTGGGCGCGGTCGCCTTCCACTGGGACCGGCGTGCACGTGTATTCGCGCGGGACATTTTCCGCTTCGGAACAGCCACGGCTAACTCTCTTCTCTCTCGTCTGACTCTGTACTTGGTGCCGCAGTATCTTCTGCGGCCGTGCCGGTCAACCCTGCGAGGGCTGCCCAGCGAGGATCCACTGCTTCATGGTGGTGACCCGGATCCTCCTCTAGGCGCGCTCCGCATTCGGAGCAAAGGCCTGGGCAGTCTTCCCGGCACACCGGCTGGAACGGCATGGTAAGAACCACGGCGTCCCGCAATACCGGCTCAAGATCGATGACATCTCGCTCGATCCGGCGTTGCTCTTCTTCCTCGTCTTCTTCGAAGGACTCAGCGTCCTCGTAGTAGAAGAGTTCCTGCACATCGACTTCTTGGTCGTACGCGAGTGGCTTCAGGCACCTGCCGCATTCGCCCCTTACGGGAGCGATGACTACGCCGGATACCAGAATCCCTTCGTGCACGGCCTCCAACCTCAAGTCAACCTCGAGCTCGGATCCTTCCGGAACGCCGATAAGCGCAACACCGAAGTCTTTCGGTGCCGGTACATGTTCATGCAAGGTCCGCATCGTTCCCGGGCTGCGCCCGAGGTCCCTGACGTTGATTGCCAGGGGTGTATTCGGATTGGACCGCGAAAATTCGCTAATGAGAACTCCTGTAGAACATAGACCGACATATCATCTTAGCCTGACTTGCCGGAATCTCTCAAACTGCGGCTGCGCTGCAGCCACGGAGCCCGCGCATGCACGGAACTCCGAGGTCCAGTTTACCCGCCTGCGGGCCAAGAGCTAATCGGCGGCAAGCAGGCGCTTGAGCACGGCTGCCGGGACAAATCCGCTGATGTCTCCGCCCAGGGCGGCGACCTCCTTGATCAGGGAGGATGAGAGGTGGGTATAGCTTCCCTCGGCGGGCAGGAAGACGGTTTCGACGCCGGTGAGGTGCCGGTTCATCACGGCCATCGGCAGTTCGTACTGGTAGTCCTGGACGGACCGCAGGCCCTTTACTATGGCGCCGGCACCGTGCTCGCGGCAGAACTCCGCCAGCAGCCCCTCCCCCATGGGAACCACGGATACCCCGCGCAGCGAGCCCAGTGCCTCGGCCGCCAGTTCCAGGCGCTGTTCGGCCGGGAAACGGTACTTCTTCGCATAGTTGGTGGACACCGCCACAATGACCTCGTCAAAGAGGCTTGCCGCGCGGGCAATGACCTCAATATGGCCGTTGTGGATAGGGTCAAAGGAACCTGGGCATACAGCGCGTCGCATAAGTCGAATCTACCGGGTCCGGCAGGGTAATACTGGAAGAATGAGTTTCTCCACCCCCGCGTCCCTGCTCCGCTCCCGGCAGGCAGCCGGCCCCGCGCCCTGGCAGCGCACCGCCGCCGGCGCCAACCTGCTCGCAGCAGACGGCAACCTGGGCGTGACCATCTTCGAAGAAATCACCGCCACGGCCGGCCGGCACAACGCCATCAACCTCGGCCAGGGGTTCCCGGACGAGGACGGCCCGGCGGAAATGCTCGACGCCGCCCGCGCCGCCATTGCTTCCGGCGCCAACCAGTACGCGCCGGGCCAGGGACTGCCGGTGCTGCGCGAGGCCATCGCCGCCCACCAGGACCGCTTCTACTCCCTGGCAGTGGATCCCGGAACCGAGGTGATTGTCAGCACCGGAGCCACCGAGGCCATCGCATCGGCGCTGCTGGCGCTGGCTGGCCCGGGAGACGAAGTGCTGACCTTCGAGCCGTTCTACGATTCCTACGGTGCCGTGATCGGCCTCAGCGGCGCCACGCACACCACCGTTGCCCTGCAGGCCCCGCATTTCCTGCCCGACGACGGCGCGCTGGAGGCCGCGTTCAGCGAGCGCACCAGGGTGGTGCTGGTGAACAACCCGCACAACCCCACCGGGACCGTCCTGCCGCGTGAAGTGCTCCAGCAGGTCGTGGACCTGGCGGCGCGGTACAACGCCGTGATCGTCACCGATGAAGTGTATGAACACCTCACCTTCGGGCCGCAGCACATCCCCGTCGCCACCCTGCCGGGGGCGGCCGAGCGGACACTGACCGTTTCCTCCGCCGGCAAGACGTTCTCCGTGACGGGCTGGAAGATCGGCTGGCTCACCGGCCCGGCACCGCTGGTGTCCGCGGTCCGGACGGTCAAGACCTTCCTGAGCTACACCTCCGGCACCCCGTTCCAGTACGCCGTTGCGGTTGGCCTGGGCCTGCCTGATGCCTACTTCACGGAGGCCGCGGCTACCCTGAAAGCCAAACGCGACCTCCTCGGCGAGGGGCTGCGCGCAGCGGGCATGACCGTCCTGCCTTCCTCCGGAACCTACTTCCTCACCGCGGATACCTCCGCCCTGGGCATCACGGACGCCACCGCGCTTGCCCGCCGGCTCCCGGAGCTGATCGGTGTGGCGGCCATCCCGGTGGCAGTGTTCTGCCACGCGGACGGCGCGCAGCGCACACGCTCACTGCTGCGCTTCGCGTTCTGCAAAAAGTTCGAGGTCCTGGAGCAGGCATCAGAACGCCTGGCCGGGCTGGGCGGTGCCCTGTGAACGCCTCACGGCTGCTGCGCGGCATCGGAGCCCACGCCACCATCACGGAAGACGGCTTCACGCCGGGCGCCTATGTGCTGAGCATCGGCGGGGCGGAACAGTCCCACGTAGACCTGGCCCGACCCGGGGAGATCTTCTATGAATACCTGCGCCGTATGGGCAACGTCCTGGACCTGGTTCGGCCCGCCGGGGAGCCGGTGCGCGCCCTGCATCTGGGTGCCGGCGCCCTGACCCTTGCCCGATACCTGCAGGCCACCCGTCCCGGTTCCCGGCAGGCCGCAGTGGAGCTGGAACGGGAACTGCTGGACTTTGTCCTGGCCCACCTTCCGCTGCCGGAGGGAACGGATCTGCAGACGGTGATCGGTGATGCCCGTGAATCGCTGGACCGCTTTACCGGGCAGGAGTTCGACGCCGTTGTCCTGGACATCTTTGCCGGCGCCGATGCACCCGGGCACCTGACGACGTCGGACTTCTACGCGGAGCTGGCCGCCTTGCTCTGCCCCAACGGCGTGCTGCTGGTCAATGTGGGAGACGATCCGCCGCTGGCGTTCGCCCGCAGGCAGATCCGCGAACTGGCGGCAGGCCTGGAACGTGCCGGCCGCGGAGCGGTGGCCGCGCTGGGTCCGGCCGACATGTTTACCGGCCGTTACCCCGGCAACATCGTGCTGGCGGCAACCCCGTTCCCGTGGCCGGAGGAATGGACCCGGCAGCTGCTGGCCGCCGGCCCGCATCCTGCTGCGGTGCTCACGGGCGAGGACCTGGACGTGTTTGCCTCGGGATCCTAGCGGGCGCGGCTAACCGGCCTGCTGCGCGGGCTCGGCGAACCACAGGGTGGTCTCGCCGTACTTACGCTCGCTGAAGCGTTCCAGCCCCGCCGGCCAGACCGGCTCATCGGAGCGGGTGGATCGTTCCAGCACCACGACGGCGCCCTCGGACAGGTGTTTCGCCAGCGGCGCCAGGACCGTTTCCAGTTCGGCCTCCGTCAGGGCGTAGGGGGGATCGATGAAGACCAGGTCCCACCGGACTTCTTCGGGCACACGCAGCAGGAATGTTTCCGCCTTGGCCCGGTGCACGCTCACCCGGTTGGAGCCCAGCAGCTTGTTGACCAGTTCCGCGTTGCGCCGGCAGGTGGCCGCGGCCTTGTCTGCAAGCTCCACCAGGTCCACGGCCTCGGCTCCGCGGCTGGCGCTTTCCACACCCAGTGCTCCCGAACCGGCGAACAGGTCCAGTACCCGGGCGCCCTGCAGCACCTCGTAGGATTCCAGGCGGGAGAACAGTGCTTCCTTGACCCGGTCCGTGGTGGGACGGGTTCCGTCGCCCGGAACGCTGAACAAGGTGGATCCGCCGGCGGTCCCGGCAATAATGCGGCTCATGCCTTCACTTTATCCGCGTTCCAGGAAGGCTTCGGCCTCGGGGTTCAGGTACGCCTCGATCGCCTCGTCCAGGGCCGGATACTCCCGCAGGTCCGGGTCCTCCGCAACCAGGGCGACGGCATCAGCCCGTGCCTTTTCGATGACCTTTTCGTCCTGCACCGCCCGCAGCAGCTTCAGTGTGGAGCGCCCGCCGGACTGGCTGGCACCCAAGATGTCGCCCTCGCGGCGCAGTTCCAGGTCCTTGCGGGAGAGCTCGAAGCCGTCGGTGGTCGCGGCAACCGCTTCCAGCCGTTCCCGGCTGGGATGGCCCGGTTCCAGGCTGGTGACCAGCAGGCAGGTGCCGGGCAACCCGCCGCGGCCCACCCGGCCGCGCAGCTGGTGCAGCTGGGAGATGCCGAACCGGTCCGCATCCATGATCACCATGAGGGAGGCGTTGGGAACGTCCACGCCCACCTCGATGACGGTGGTGGAGACCAGCACGTCCACGTCACCGTCATTGAAGGCCGCCATCGCTTCGTGTTTCTCCGCCGGGTCCAGCCGGCCGTGCAGCGCCGCCACTGTTTTTCCGGCGAGGGCGGGGACCGTGGCCAGGTACTCCGTCATTTCCGTGACGGAGGCCAACTGCTGCTTCGGCGCCCGTTCGCCGCCGGCCGGCGGTTCGGCAGGGTCAAAGAGCGCCAGCTCGCTGCCCGGCTCTTCTTCCTTGTCTCCGATCTTGGGGCACACAACGTAGACCTGGCGCCCGGCGTCGATTTCTTCCCGTGCGCGGGCCCAGATCCGCTGCTCCCACTGCGGCTTTTCGGCCAGCGGAGAGACGAACGTGGAAATCGGTGCCCGCCCGGCCGGCAGTTCGGTCAGCGTGGACACCTCAAGGTCGCCGAACACGGTCATGGCGACGGTGCGCGGAATAGGGGTTGCCGTCATCACCAGCAGGTGCGGGGTGCTGTGCCCCTTGGTGCGCAGCACGTCCCGCTGCTCCACGCCGAACCGGTGCTGTTCATCCACCACCACCAGGCCGAGGTCGGCGAAGGAGACGTGCTCCGAGAGCAGCGCGTGGGTGCCGATGATGATTCCCGCTGCTCCGCTGGCCGCATCCAGCAGTGCCGCCCGGCGTGCCGCAGTGTTCATGGAACCGGTCAGCAGGGTCACCCGGGTGCCGTCCGGATCACCGTCCAACTGTCCGCCACGGCCCAGCGGGCCAAGCATGGCGGTAATAGATTCGTAGTGCTGGGCTGCCAGTACCTCCGTGGGGGCGAGCAGGGCGGCCTGTCCCCCGGCGTCGATCACCTGCAGCATGGCCCGCAGCGCCACCAGGGTCTTGCCCGACCCCACTTCGCCCTGCAGCAGCCGGTTCATCGGGTGGTCTCCGGCCAGTTCCCGGGAAAGGTCCCGGCCGATTTCGGCCTGCCCGTTCGTGAGCGTGAAGGGCAGGGAGGCATCAAACCGGTCCAGCAGGCCGCCGGGCACGGCAGGGCGGGCCGTGGCTTCTTCCTCAGCGGTCAGCGCCCGACGGCGGGCCAGCGCGGTCTGCAGCACCAGGGCTTCCTGGTAGCGGAACCGGTGCCGTGCGGCGTAGGCCTCTTCCATGGTGGCGGGGCGGTGGATCCGGTTATACGCCTCTGCCAGGCCGGGAAAACGTTCCCGGCTCCGGATTGCGGCGGGGAGCGGATCGCGCAGCCGGTCCGTCTCCATGGTGTCCAGGAGCATGGCCACGGACTTGGCAATCTGCGGGCTGGCGAGTTTGGCTGTGGCCGGGTACACGGGAATGGGGCGTTTGAGCTCTTCCTCGTCCACGGTGTCTTCATCCAGCAGGACATAGCTGGGGTTGGTGAGCTGCAGCTGGCCCTTGTAGGCGCCCACCTTGCCGGAGAACATCGCCCGGGTGCCTACGGCCAGCTCCTTGGATGCGTTGAATCCGTTGAAGAACGTCAGATGCAGCTGGCCGAGGCTGCCGTCGGTGTCATCGGTGACCACCACCTCCACGATCATTCCCTTGCGGGCGCGCATCTGCCGCCGGTTGTTGCTCTGTACCCGGGCTATCAGGGTGACATCTTCGTCGAAGGGTATTTCGGCAATGGGGGTGAGCTCCCCGCGTTCGAGGTAGCGCCGGGGGAAGTGGTGCAGCAGGTCGCCGACCGTCTTGAGGCCCAGCTGCTTGTCCAGCTTCGTGGCGGACGGCTTGCCGATGCGGCGGTCGAGCGGGAAATCCAGTTCTGCGGGAAGCCTAGAGTCCATGCGCCCCGGGGATTTCCTGGTTCTCGGGGATCTCCTTGGTTTCGTGTCCGTCCGCGGAGAGCTCCGTAATGGTCAGGTTCATCGGCTCGCCCAGCCCGCGCAGCAGCTCTATGGCGGCGCCGGCCTCCGGGGTGTGCACGTGCACCCGCCAGCGGTAACCGTCCGCAACAGGGCTGACGGCGCTCATGATCACCGAGTCGCCCAGCTCATCCAGCTGCAGCCGCAGGGTGGCGGCGTCCAGCGGACTGAGATTGATGGTGCACATAACTTCGACGCCCTCCATCCGGGGCATATGCGCGTGGATGTGCGGATCCTGGACATCGTAGCCGTGCAGGCCGTCCAGCAGTTCCTCCTGCAGCTCCTCGCCCAGGGCTGCGGCGCGGAGCGCGTCAAGCACCAGCAGGAAGCCGACGCCGCCGGCATCCACCACCCGGGCTTCCGTCAACGCGTCCAGCTGGTTTTCGGTGTGGACGACGGCGGCAAGGGCAGCGTCCAGCATGGCCCGCAGAGTCACTGCCAGGCCTACGTTGCTGTCATCGCCGGTGACGGCGGCTTCACTGTCCGAGGCTGCATGGGCTGCCGCTTCCAGGACCGAGAGCATGGTGCCCGGGACGGGATCGCTGAGCACCGACCAGGACCGGAGCTGGGCGCGCTGCAAAGCAGAGGCGAGCAGCGGCGCGGACAACCGGACGGCGCCGGCCAGGGGTTCGGCCATGGACGTGAGGAAGACCGAAAACAGGGTGCCGGAGTTGCCGCGGGCATCTTCCATGGCGGCGCGGCCTGCGGTTCCCAGCAGTTCGCCGATGTCGGCTGTATCGGTTTCGGCAGCTGCCTTGGCGGCGGCGCAAAGTGTCAGGTACAGGTTGGTGCCGGTGTCGCCGTCGGCCACCGGAAAAATGTTGATGGCATTGAGGCGGTCGCTGTGGTTGCCAAGGGACACCTCTGCGTTGCTCAACCATCGCTTCAGCGCTTGCGCGTTGGCGGTGATCTTAGTCTGCAAAGTAGTCCCGTTTCCTGCTTGTGCCACTCATCTGGGGCCCGTCCCGTCCGGTCTTCGCCGTCTTTGCCGCTAACCGTTTATGTCATTAGGAAGCCTACCGCAGGGCGGTGACAGAACCGATAACAATTCACCCTTTCCCTGCGCCGGAGGCTCCCGGGTACCCGGCCATAGTGCCACCGTCCAGGGCTGCCCCTATTTCCGCGATGGCAGCGTAGTCAGGCAGCACAATGGACTGTCCGTCCGGTGAGGTGCCCACCCCTTCGTTAGGCAAGGTAAACATGTGCACATCCTCCGGCCCTACCTTGCGCAGGCTCACGCCCAGGCGCCCGGCTGCCACCGCGTCCAGGCCCTCGTCCACGCTGAGGTACGGCGACATTCCGCCCACGATCTCATTGACCTTCACCGGATTCAGCAGCGTCCCCCGGGCCATGATCCCGTTCAGGAGGCCCCGCACAAAAGCCTGCTGGTTGCGCACCCGCTGGTAGTCGCCGTCGGCAAAGGCGTACCGTTCCCGTACGTACTTCAATGCGGACTCTCCCTGCACCCGGATGCTTCCGGCCGCAAAATACTCTGCGCCCGGTTCACGCGAGGTGAAGGCCGTATGGTTTTCCAGCGTGACACCGCCCAGCGAGTCCGTGAGCCCCTTGAATCCTTCGAAATCAATGACCACCACGTGGTCGATCGGGACGTCGAAAAGCTCCTGGACGGTTTCCACCGTGAGGGAAACACCGCCCAGCGCCATGGCTGCGTTGATCTTATTCGCGCCGTGGCCGGGTACGTCCACCCACGTGTCACGCATAATCGACATCACGTAGACACCGCTCCGGTCCGCCGGAATGTTCACCAGCATCATGGTGTCGGACCGTGCGTTGTCCGAGCCCGGGTCGCGGCTGTCGCTGCCGATCAACAGGAAATTCTGCGAATCCCCGGCAGCCGGGTCCTTCTGCGGGCTGCCGGCAGGCAGGGCACCGGTAAGCGTCTGCTTCCCCGAGTCGAAGGTCCGGGCCAGGTGCCACAGATAGCCACCGGCCGCGAGGGCGGCAACCAGTACAACACTGAGCATCACGGTCAAAGCGGTGCGTACGGGATGCTTAGCGTCAGATTCGGGTGGTAGCCGGTGCTCGCTCACAGTCGTCCTCCGCTCGTCGGGGTTCGAAGTATATACATCGGCATCCCGGGACCGATTCCGGTCCCCCTCGGCGTGCCGGATACCCTTGATGCATGAAGTCCTACGCTTTGCCCGCGGTACTGCTGCTGGTGGCCGTCTCCGCCACAGCCTGCACTGCGACAGCCAATGTTGATGCCGCCCCGGATGCCGCCAATCCAGACTGCGCCGCCGTAATGGTGGCCCTGCCTGATGAAATGGCCGGCTACCGGCTGCGGGACACCGCCAGCCAGTCAACGGCGGCCTGGGGCGATCCGTCCAAGGCGATCCTCCGGTGCGGCGTGCCCGTGCCCGGGCCCACCACGGACCCGTGTGCCGAGGTCAACGGCGTGGACTGGGTGCTGCGCGAAAACGAAGACACCTGGACCGCCACAACATACGGCCGCGAACCGGCCGTGGAGGTGGTCTTTAACCCCAACGAAGTGGCTTCTTCCACCATCCTGGTTCAACTGCAGAACGCGGTATCGAAGATCGAGCCCACCTCGCAGTGCCTCAGCCCGGAGGACACCCTGGAACTGGACGGATAGCCTCCGGCTTAGTCGGCGCCGCTTCCCGCTGCCTGGACATAGTCCGCAACCGTATCCGAAGCCAAGGCACCGGAGATACCGGCGAGCTGGCCGGGATCCGCGATCTGTACCGGCCCGCCGTCCGCCCCGGCACCGTTGCTGGTCCGCAGGGCGAACATGTGCACGTCCTGGGACCGCATGCTCCGCAGGCTCACTGCCATGCTTCCCAGCGTGCGGGAGTCCAGGCCTGCATCGACGCTGAGGAAAGGAGCAAAGTCGCTGATGGCGCCCCGCGCGGTCACGGCGTTGTTGAGCGGACCACGGGTCAGCATCCCGTCGACGATACCTGCAACAAATGCCTGCTGGTTCTTCACCTGCTGTATGTCGCCATCCGTGAAACCCTGACCGGTCCGGACGTAGTTGAGCGCAGCATCCCCTTCCAAGGTGATCGGTCCGGAGGGGAAATAGTCGCCGTTGGCTCCCCCGGAGGAGAATGCCGTGCCGTTGTTCACGGTGACTCCGCCGAGTGCGCTCGTGAGCCCCCGAAAGCCTTCGAAATCGATGACGGCTACATGGTCGATCGGGGTGTTGAACATATTCTGCACACTTGCCACGGTCAGGGGGACCCCGCCAAGCGACATGGCCGAATCGAGCCGGCGGGTGCCGTAGCCGGGCACGTCCACGGAAGTACCGGGCAGGATGGACAGTGCATAGACCCCGCTTCGGTCGCCGGGAAGGTGCAGGAGCATCATCATGTCCGGTGCCGCCTCGGCGCTGCCGGAATTGCCTGCTTCGCTGCCCATCAGCAGGATGTTCAGTGACTTTTCCGCGGCAGCAGGCCGCGGCGGTTTGTCCAAGGGGAGCGCCCCCACAATGGTGTTCCTGCCGCCGTCGAAGGCAGTTGCCAACGACCAGAGGTAGCCGCCCAGGACCAGTGCCGCGGCCAGGACAACGCTGGCCACAAGCCACAGCCCGTTCCGCACGCGCCTAACGGCCACCCTCCGGCGGCCGTGTTCCTTGGATGGGGGTTCCTTGGATGGGGAAACTGGAGAGGGGTGCGTACGCATAGCCGGTCCTCGCATCAGGGTCCGTGGTCGGTCCTAGACATGCGAGTGTAGCCAGCACGGGCACACGGGTCCTGAGAATAACCACGGAAGGCATACCCGAAAACTTGCGGACCCTACCCGGAGACAGGGCCCGGCCGGCCCGGCCGGCCCGGCCGGGCCGGCCGCTTACCGCAGGCCGGTGGGCCGCTGCAGGGCCAGGGTGATCAGTTCGTCGATCAGCTCGGTGTACGGCAACCCGGACTTGGCCCACATCTGCGGGTACATGCTGACCGGCGTGAAGCCGGGCATGGTGTTGATCTCGTTGATGATCAACTTGCCGTCCTGCGTGTAGAAGAAGTCCACCCGGGACAGGCCCTCGCCGCCGACAGCTTCGAATGCGGCCCCGGCCAGGTCACGCACCCGGGCGGAAATGTCCGCCGGAAGGTCCGCCGGGCAGCTGAGGTCGACGGCGGCACCGTCAACGTACTTCGCCTCGAAGTCGTACCATTCGTGGCCGCCGTCGCGCACCGCGATCTCGCCCGGCTGGCTGGTCCGCGGGTCCTGGGTCCCGCGGCCCTGCAGTACGGCCACTTCAATTTCCCGGCCGGTGATCCCGGCTTCGACAACCACTTTGGGGTCGTGCAGCCGGGCCGCTTCGATGGCTGCCGGCAGCTGCGCCGGATCGGTGACCCGGGTGATGCCCATGGAGGAACCGGCGCGGGCCGGTTTGACGAACAACGGGAAGTCGAGCGCACCGGCGCGGGCCAGGCAGGCCTGCGGGTCGCGCTGCCACTGCCTGTCGGTGATGACTTCGTAGGGGCCGACCTCGAGCCCGGCGGCCGCGAAAACCACCTTCATGTAGTGCTTGTCCATGCCCACGGCCGAAGCCAGGACGCCCGCGCCCACGTAGCGGACATCGGCCATTTCCAGCAGGCCCTGCAGGGTTCCGTCCTCACCGAAGGGTCCGTGAAGCAGCGGCAGCACGACGTCGATGCGGCCCAAGCTGCGCGGCAGGCTGCCGGGCTCGTGGGCCACGAGTTCGCTGCTGCCGTCCTGCGATGAAAGGACCACGGAGTCGTCGGAGACGGCCACCTCCGGCAGCGTGCTGGAGCGCAGCGACCAGGAGGCGGGATCTGCGTCAACCAGGCTCCATTGGCCGTTCTTGGCGATGCCGATAGGAACGACGTCGTACTTGGCCGTATCAATGGCCTGCAGCACTCCGGCAGCCGTTACGCAGCTGACGGCGTGCTCGCTGGATCGTCCGCCGAAGAGGACGGCCACCCGGGGGCGGGCGGCACGGCCGGGCTCTTCGGCAGTGGTGGGCAGGGGTTCAACAGTCACGGGGCGGACACACCTTCGGATTTCAATTCACGGGCCAGCAGCCGCGGGCCCAGTTCTTCCACAGTAATTACGCCCTGCAGTACGGCGACGACGTTTTCGGTGATGGGCATGTAGACGCCCAGCTGGGTGGCCCGGTCCAGGACGGCCTGGGCGGACTTGATGCCTTCGGCAGTCTGGGTCATGGAAGCGTTGACCTCGGCCAGGCTCAGGCCCTGCGCCAGCAGCGTTCCCGCGGTGTGGTTGCGCGAAAGGGGGGACGAGCAGGTGGCAATGAGGTCGCCCATGCCGGCCAGGCCGGCCATGGTCTCCGCGTTGCCGCCCAGGGCCAGGGCCAGGCGCGTGGTCTCGGCCAGCCCGCGGGTCATCACCGAGGCCTTGGTATTGTCTCCCATGCCCTTGCCGTCGCAGATGCCCACGGCGAGGGCAATCACGTTCTTGACGATGCCGCCTATCTCGGTGCCCACCACATCGGCGTTGGTGTAAGGCCGGAAGTACGGCGCGGTGCAGGCCTCTGCAATCCATGCGGCCGTATCCAGGTCGGTGCAGGCCACCACGGAGGCGGTGGGTTCCTGCCGGGCGATTTCCATGGCCAGGTTCGGCCCGGAAACCACCGCGATGCGCTCGGGGGGAACGCCCAGTTCCTCGGCAATGACTTGGCTCATCCGGGCGTCGGTACCGCGTTCCAGACCCTTCATCAGGGACACCACCACCGCGTCGGCGGGCATGAGGGGCAAAACGTCCTGCAGCTGGGCGCGCAGCGACTGTGCGGGCACGGCCAGGACGACCAGTTCCGCTCCGGCAAGAACCTCGGCGAGATCTGTTGAAGCACGCAGGTTTTCGGGCAGGACGGTGTCTTTGAGGTACTGCGTATTGCGGTGCCTGCCGTTGATATCCTGGGCCACCTCGGCCCGGCGGGCCCAGAGGCGGACCTCGGTGCCGCGTCCGGCGCCGGAATCCGCGGCGATCTTGGCGAAGGCAGTGCCCCAGCTTCCGGCGCCCAGCACGGCGACGACGGCGGGGTGCTCACTTCTGGCGGTCACTGTCCAGCCTCTTTCGGTTTATCTGCTTCAAAGGAACGGCCAATCTGTTTCTGGCCCTTGGACACGGGATCCCAGCGTTCGGCGGGCGGCTGGGTCCCGCGCAGCTTGGCCACCATGTCGGTGAGATCGGACATGATCCGGTCAGTGGCGGCGTCGAGCACCGCCTTCGTGATGGGACGGCCCGCAAACTCCGAGAGGTCCACCGGTTTGCCCACTACCAGGTGCACCTCCTTGCGGGGAAACAGCGACGGACGCTTGGCATAGCGGGGCAGCAGGTCCTGCGAACCCCAGTGGGCAACCGGGATAACCGGGACCCCGGTCTGCAGGGCCAGCCGCGCCGCACCGGTCCGGCCCTTCATCGGCCACAGGTCCGGGTCACGGGTCAGTGTCCCCTCGGGATAAATCACCAGCGCACGTCCGGCCGCCAAGGCCTTCCCCGCAGCATTCAGGGACCCGGCTGCGCCGGTGGTTACGCGTTCCACCGGGACCTGGTTGCTGTACTTCAAGGCTGGGCCCAGGACGGGAGCCTTGAACAGCGAGGCCTTGGCCATGAAGTGCGGCGGGTGGCCCTGGTTGTACAGGAAATGCCCCACCACAACGGGATCGACTTCGGTCACGTGGTTCGGGCACACAATAAAGCCCGAATCCTGCGGCAGGTTCTCCGCCCCCTGCCAGTGCTTCTTCAGGAAGACATTGAACACGGGCCGCAGCGTCCCGGCCAGCAATGCGAAAACTACCCGTGACCTAGTCGATTCCTTCATGGCGTCAGGCTACCGGAGTCCGGCAGATACACCGGACGTGACGTCAAAGTCCGCCCCGAGGCCCTCGAGCTTGCCCTGGAAGTGCTCGTAGCCGCGGTTGATCAGCTCGATGCCGGTCACCCGGGAGGTGCCTTCTGCTGCCAGCGCCGCGATCAGGTGGCTGAAACCGCCGCGCAGGTCCGGAATGTCGATTTCTGCGCCGCGCAGCTGCACCGAGCCGGCGATAACCGCCGAGTGCAGGAAGTTGCGCTGGCCGAACCGGCACGGGACGCTGCCCAGGCATTCGCGGTGGACCTGGATGTTGGCGCCCATACGAACCAGTGCATCGGTGAAACCGAAGCGGTTCTCATACACGGTTTCGTGCACAATCGAGACGCCCTCAGCCTGGGTCAGCGCAACTACGAGGGGCTGCTGCCAGTCCGTCATAAAGCCGGGGTGTACATCTGTTTCCAGCACCAGCGGGTTCAGGGCACCGCCGGGGTGATAGAAGCGGATGCCGCCGTCGTCGACGTCGAACGCGCCGCCGATCTTGCGGTAGGTGTTCAGGAAGGCGGTAAGGTCCTTCTGGTCCGCGCCTTCAACATAGATGTCGCCCTTGGTAACCAGGGCAGCGGAAGCCCAGGACGCCGCTTCGTTACGGTCCGGCAGCGCCCGGTGGTTGTACCCGGTCAGCTCGGTGACACCCTCGATGCGGATGACGCGGTCCGTCTGCACGGAAATGATGGCGCCCATTTTCTGCAGGATCGCGATCAGGTCCAGGATTTCCGGTTCCACGGCAGCGCCGCGCAGTTCGGTGATGCCCTCGGCCTTAACCGCGGTCAGCAGCACCTGCTCGGTGGCGCCGACGCTCGGGTACGGCAGTTCAAGCTTGGCACCGGTGAGGCCGCGCGGTGCGGAGATGGAAATGCCGCCGGGGCGCTTTTCCACCACGGCACCGAAGTTGCGAAGCATCTGCAGGTGGTAGTCGATCGGGCGGTCGCCGATCTTGCAGCCGCCAAGGTCGGGAATGAAAGCCTCGCCGAGGCTGTGCATCAGGGGCCCGCACAGCAGGATCGGGATGCGCGAGTCCCCGGCATGGGCGTCAATGTCCTTGGACGCCGCCGTTTTCGCGTTCTTCGGATCCATCGTGAGGTCGCCGGTTACCGGGTCCTTGGTGACCTCTACGCCGTGCAGCTTCAGCAGGGAGGTGACAACCTCGACGTCCTTGATTTCCGGAACGTTGCGCAGCAGGGACGGGCCGTTGCCAAGCAGGGCCGCAACCATGGCTTTGGGGACCAGATTCTTCGCCCCGCGGACCGGTACCTTCCCCGATAGAGGAACACCGCCTCGGATGGTGAGAACGCTACCCATGAACACCTGATTTCTTAACTAGTTGGGCCCCAAAAGCAATAAGAGACTGCAACCAAGCATAGGAGGAAGCGTCTGCTTACTGAAATAACGCCGCCTTGCCATGGCCCCTCGTCGGGGTGATTCCCGACACGTTGCACCGCCCGGACAAACGGACAGGCCCCGCCTGGACGGGGCCTGTCAATGATATAGGGATTTGGTTAGGTGCACGAAACGCTGCCGGGGGCAAACCGGCGGCTGCCTGCCTCCTAAGGCAGGGCCGGGAGGGTGACGGGTTTGTAGGAAGGCCGCTGCGCTTCGAAACCGGTGATTTCCGACTCGTGGCGCAGGGTCAGCCCAATGTCATCCAGGCCCTCGAGCAGCCGCCAGCGTGTGTACTCGTCAATCTCGAAACCGGCGCTGACGCTGCCGCACAGGACCGTGCGGGCCTGCAGGTCCACCGTAACTTCCGTGCCGGGAGAGTCTTCCAGCACCTTCCAGATGAGCTCGATGTCGTCCTGGGCCACCTGGGCGGCCACCAGCCCCTGCTTGCCGGAGTTCCCGCGGAAGATGTCCGCGAAGCGGGAGGAAAGCACGGCCCGGAATCCGTAATCCTTCAACGCCCAGACGGCGTGTTCCCGCGAGGAACCGGTGCCGAAATCCGGCCCTGCCACCAGGACGGAGCCGCGACTGTACGGTTCCCGGTTGAGGATGAAGTCTTCGTTCTTGCGCCAGCCGGCGAACAGTGCGTCCTCGAATCCGGTCCGGGTGATCCGCTTCAGATAAACGGCCGGGATGATCTGGTCTGTGTCCACATCGCTTTGGCGCAGCGGAACACCGATGCCGGTGTGGGTGGTAATTTTTTCCATGGGGTCTCTCCTAGGCAGCAGCAGCAGCAGCGTCGACGGCGGCACCCGGCAGCGGGTCCAGGTCCGAGGGTGAACTGAGGGTTCCGCGCACGGCGGTAGCGGCGGCCACCACCGGCGAGACCAGGTGGGTGCGTCCGCCCTTGCCCTGCCGCCCTTCGAAGTTGCGGTTGGACGTGGAGGCGCAGCGTTCCCCGGGTTCCAGCTGGTCCGGATTCATGCCCAGGCACATGGAGCAGCCGGCAAACCGCCATTCGGCGCCGAAGTCCTTGAAGACCCGGTCCAGCCCCTCGGCTTCGGCTTCCAGCCGCACGCGGGCAGAACCCGGGACCACCATCATCCGGACCGCCGGGTCCTTCTGCCGGCCGCGGATAATGTCGGCCGCAATGCGCAGGTCCTCGATGCGGCTGTTCGTGCAGGAGCCCAGGAACACCGTGTCCACCCGGATCTCCTTCATGGGTGTTCCGGGGGCCAGGTCCATGTAGGCCAGCGCGCGCTCTGCTGCTGCCCGGGCGTTCCCGTCGGTGAAGTGTGCGGGCGCCGGCACGGCATCCGAAAGCGACACACCCTGCCCCGGGTTGGTGCCCCAGGTGACGAAGGGTTCCAGGGTGTCGGCGTCGAGGAACACTTCGGCGTCGAACTGTGCGTCCTCGTCCGTGGCCAGGGACTTCCACTGCTCGACGGCGGCATCCCAGTCCCGCCCCTGCGGCGCGTGCGGCCGTCCCTTGAGGTAGGCGAAGGTGGTCTCGTCAGGGGCAACCATCCCGGCCCGCGCACCCGCCTCGATGGACATGTTGCAGATGGTCATCCGCGCTTCCATGGACAGGGAGCGGATGGCGGAACCCCGGTATTCCAGCACGTAGCCCTGTCCCCCTCCGGTGCCGATCTTGGCGATCACGGCCAGGATGATGTCCTTGGAGGTGACTCCCGGCCGCAGCGCGCCCTCGACATTGATGGCCATGGTGTTGAAAGGCTTGAGGGACAGTGTCTGGGTGGCCATCACGTGTTCCACCTCGGAGGTCCCGATGCCCATGGCCAGGGCGCCGAAGGCACCGTGGGTAGAGGTGTGCGAGTCGCCGCACACAACGGTCAGGCCGGGCTGGGTCAGTCCCAGCTGCGGTCCTACCACGTGGACAATGCCCTGCTCGGCATCCCCCAGCGAATGCAGCCGCACACCGAACTCAGCACAGTTGGCGCGCAGGGTTTCAATCTGGGTCCGGCTGACCGGGTCCGCAATCGGCCGGTCGATGGCCAGCGTGGGCGTGTTGTGGTCCTCCGTGGCAATGGTCAGGTCGGGGCGGCGCAGGCCGCGGCCCGCCAGCCGGAGGCCCTCGAAGGCCTGCGGGGAGGTCACCTCGTGGACGAGGTGCAGATCGATGTAGAGAAGGTCCGGCGCGCCGTCTTCGCCTTTGCGGACGACATGCTCGTCCCAGACTTTTTGTGCAAGCGTCCTGCCTGCCACATGCTCACCCATACCGATACCCCTTAACGATTCACTGCTGATGCCTTAAGGGAACCAGCACGCCGTACCGCCGCGCCAGCTTTTGGATTTGCATCTCAGATAGTGAGACGGCAGTATCAGTGCATGGACACAGCAAGCGGCGTAGGAGTCATCGATAAAGCGGCCATGGTGCTGGATGCACTGGAGGCCGGCCCCACCACGCTCGCGCAGCTGGTTTCGGCCACGGGACTGGCCCGGCCCACCGTTCACCGGCTGGCCCTGGCACTGGTGCACCACCGGCTCGTGGGACGGGATATCCAGGGCCGTTTCGTCCTCGGCGGCCGCTTGGTGGAGCTGGCATCCGCAGCCGGCGAGGACCGGCTGATCGCCTCGGCCGGACCCGTGCTGCTGCAGCTGCGCGACATCACCGGAGAAAGCTCCCAAGTGTTCCGCCGACAGGGCGAATGGCGGGTCTGCGTCGCCTCCGCCGAACGGCCCATCGGGCTGCGGGACACCATCCCGGTAGGCACCCAGCTGTCCATGAAGGCCGGCTCCGCAGCCCAGTGCCTCCTTGCATGGGAGGACCATGACCGGCTGCTCGAGGGGCTGCACAACGCACGGTTCACTCCCACCGTCCTGGCCGGCGTCCGACGCCGGGGCTGGGCCCAGAGCCTTGGCGAACGTGAACCCGGGGTCGCCTCGGTGTCCGCTCCGGTGCGCGGTCCGTCCGGCCGGGTGATTGCCGCCGTGTCTATTTCCGGGCCCATTGAACGGCTGACCCGCCAGCCCGGCCGCATCCACGCCGAAGTCGTTGCCAAGGCAGCCGCCCAGCTGACGGAAGCCCTGCGCAAGAACGCCGACTAAGCCTATATTGGGAGTCTCCGATGCACGGGAGGCATGATGAAGCGGATGCGCGTGCTCTGGAACATCGTCCGGGTCACCAACGCGGATTACATCATTTACGGCTTCCTCATCGTCCTGGGTGTGGCCACCCTGCTGATCCCGTTGTTCGAATCGGCCATTCCCGGGCTGGGAGACAGTCTCTGGTAGCTCTTCGGATCCTTTACGACCATCGGATTCGGTGACTTTGTTGCCGTCACGCCCATGGGGCGGCTGATTACCGTGGTGGTGGCCCTGTACGGCATCCTGGTGGTCGCGCTGTTGACCGGCATCATTGTGGGGTTCTACAACGAACTCCTGCGGGTCCGTTCCCGGGATTCCCTGAACGGGCTGCTCGATGAGCTGGAACACCTGCCCGACCTGTCCCGGGAGGAGCTGCAGTCACTGTCGCAGCGCATACGGGAGCGCCATATCCTGCGCTAGCAGTCTAGCCCGTCGGCACGTCAGCCGGCGAAGTGGTCCCAGCCCGTGGCCGGTGGGACCTGTCCGCCAAATGTAACCCCCTCGCCGTCGTGCACCTGCCCTATCCGTACAAAGCCCTGCGGAAGGGCAGCATCCGGAGGGAAGGCGGCCAGCAGACCGTGGTCCTCTCCCCCGCCCAGGACCCACACGAGCGGATCGGCGCCCAGGCGTGCAGCTGCCGGGGCCAGGGACGCTGCCTTCGCGAGGAGGTATTCCGCGTCCAGGTCAATGCCCACGCGGGATGCCCGGGCAACGCGGCCTGCGTCGCGTACCAGCCCGTCGGAGACGTCCAGCATGGCCGTGGCGCCGGCACGGGACGCCTCGGGACCGGCACCGGCGCGCGGCGGCCGCGGACGAAGCTGGGCCATAGCCAACCCCGCCAGCTCCTGGTCGTCAGCCGCTTCGGGATCCGCCATGTCGACATTGCCCTCCAGTACAGCCAAGCCGGCTGCAGCCAGGCCCAAGGCACCGATGTGGGCCAGGACGTCCCCGGCGCGTGCACCCGAGCGCAGTACCGGCCGGCGGCCCTGCAAATCGCCGGTTACCGCCGCCGTCACCACTATCTGGTCCCCGCGGCCGAGGTCACCGCCCACCACTGAACACTGTTCGAAGGCCAGGGCCGCGATGCCGGCTGCGAGCCCCTCGGCCAGATCCTCGACCCAGGACACCTCCGTGGTGCCGGGCAGGGTGAGGCTGACGACGAGGGATGTGGGAACGGCTCCCATCGCGCGGATGTCGGAAACGTTCTGCGCCACGCATTTCCACCCAACGTCGAATCCGGTGGTCCGGTAGCCCGAAGGCCACAGCAGGCGGAAGTCCGCATCCTGGACCAGGGTGTCGATGGAAATGGCCGTCCGCCCGTCCGGCGACGCAATCACCGCTGCGTCATCGCCCGGACCCAGTAGTGCCGTGTCCGGCCCCAGCCGGGGGAAGATCCGGGCCAGGAGTGCCTTCTCGTCGAGCTGGTCCACGGTCAGGGCCTCGTTGGGCACAGTCTGTTCCTCGGTTTTCAGTGGGGGTATGGGGAAGGAGTGCGGATTCGAAATTATCACGCCGCCCCCGCTGCCCCTCGCCTCGTCCGGGGCTTAAATGCAAAACCGGCCCCGGACATATTGTCCGGAGCCGGTTACTGGTGACCCCAGCGGGATTCGAACCCGCGTTATCGCCGTGAGAGGGCGACGTACTAGGCCGCTATACGATGGGGCCGTGTACAGTGCCGCAAGCATAGATCTAGCCGTTGGTTACAACGGGTGGATTAGCCTGCGCACTTCCTTTGCCGGTTTCGAAGAACCGGCTGAAAGAGTATTTCATACTCTTTCAGTGGAGACCAACCGGCAGATGCCTTGTTGGTTACCGCTGGGATACCAGGACTCGAACCTAGAATGTCGGTACCAGAAACCGATGTGTTGCCAATTACACCATATCCCACTGTGCTTCAGGCGACGCGTTTGGCCGGTTTCCCTGCCGCGTTCCTTTGGGCTTCAACCCCTCAGCACGAGTTATTACTATACACGGGTTCCGGAGCAAGTACAAAACGGGCTCTTTCACCCCTCTCCGGCTGCTGTCAGAGCAGGCCCGGCAGCTCTGCCAGCGAACCGATGGTGTGCACGTCTGCCGGCACGGGCATGCTGTCCTCACGGACCGGTGACGGGTTGTCCGTGCGGTCCAGCCATACCCCCAGCAGCCCGGCGGCGACAGCTCCTGCCGCGTCCACCCGGAGATTGTCCCCCACATAGGCGGTGCGCTCAGGCGCGGCGCCCAGGAGACGGACACCCTCATGGAAAATGATCGGGTCCGGCTTGGAGACGCCCACTGTGTCTATGCCCACCAGGACCTTGATGCGCTCCAGTCCGGCGGCGTCGAGCTTGGCCCGCTGGTAGTCGTGGACATTGTTGCTCACCGCACCGTAGGAAATCCCGCGGGCGTCCAGCGCATCCAGGAGGGGCACGACGTCGTCGAACGCCCGGAAGTAGCGCGGCAGGGCCTGCTCGTAGGCGTCGTTCCAGGCGCGGGCGGCGTCACTGTCCAGCGGCGCCAGGCCCGCCTGCTCGCGCGCGTGCTGCAGGCGCAGCACCCGCTGATCGGCAAAGTCCAGCCGCCCCGCAAGATAGGACTCATAGTGGCCCTGCGGGTCGGCGGCGAACAGGGCGGTATACGCGTCCCAGTCCGCCGCCGTGAAATGGGTCAGATCCGCGGCCCCTACTGCCTGCAGAGTACTGCCCATGGCAGCCTGCAGGTCCACCAATGTTTCATCGATGTCGAACAGCACCGCATCAATGGACCTGCCCATCAGGTGCTCCTACGCGGCGTCGCGGAAGGCGCGGATGCGCGCGAGCGAGGAATCGCGGCCAAGGATGACCATCGACTCGAACAGCGGCGGCGAGATCCGTCGGCCGGAAACAGCGGTACGCACGGGGCCGAAGGCCAGGCGCGGCTTGATGCCCATGTCCTCCACGAGGGCCTGGCGCAGCGCCGCCTGGATGTTCTCGGCAGTCCAGTCCGTGACCGGTTCCAGTGCACCCAGCGCTGCATCGAGCACTTCGGCCAGGTTCGCCGGCAGTCCCTTGCGTGCGTCATCGGCAACGTCCACGGCGTCGTCGGCCTTGAACAGGAAGCCGAGCATATCCGGGGCCTCGCCGAGCAGGGTGATGCGTTCCTGCACCAGCGGGGCTGCTTCGGTGAGGATCTGCTCTTCACGGCCGGTGAGGGTCTCCCCCACCAAGCCGGCGTGCTGCAGGTACGGGACCAGGCGGTTGCGGAAGTCAGTGGGTTCGAGCATCCGCACGTGGGTGCCGTTGATGGCTTCGGCCTTCTTCAGGTCGAACCGCGCCGGGTTGGCAAGGACGTTGTGGATGTCGAAGTTCTCCACCAGCTGCTCAACGGTGAAGATGTCCTCGTCAGCCGAGAGCGACCAGCCCAGCAGGGACAGGTAGTTCAGCAGGCCTTCCGGAATGAAGCCGCGCTCCCGGTGCAGGAAGAGGCTGGATTCGGGATCGCGCTTGGAGAGCTTCTTGTTGCCGGCGCCCATGACGTACGGCAGATGGCCGAACAGCGGCATGTACTTCGCCACTCCGACGTCGATCAATGCACGGTACAGCGCAACCTGGCGCGGGGTGGAGGAGAGCAGGTCCTCGCCGCGCAGCACGTGGGTGATGCCCATCAGGGCGTCGTCCACGGGGTTCACCAGTGTGTACAGCGGGGCGCCGTTGGCGCGGACCACCACGAAGTCGGGAACGGTGCCGGCCTTGAACGTGATCTCACCGCGGACCAGGTCGGTGAACGTGATGTCTTCATCGGGCATCCGGACGCGGAGCACAGGCGAGCGTCCTTCGGCCTTGAAGGCTTCGATCTGCTCCGGGGTCAGGTCCCGGTCATAGTTGTCATAGCCGAGCTTGATGTCGCGGCCTGCAGCGCGGTGGCGGGCTTCGATCTCTTCGGGAGTGGAGTAGGACTCATAGAGGTAGCCGGCGTCGCGCAGCTTGGCGATGACGTCCTGGTAGATCTCTCCGCGCTGGGACTGCCGGTACGGCTCATGCGGACCCCCCACGTTGACGCCTTCGTCCCAGGTGATGCCCAGCCAGTCCAGCGCGTCGAGCAGCTGCAGGAAGCTTTCCTCGCTGTCGCGGGCCGTATCGGTGTCCTCGATGCGGAACACCATGGTGCCCTTGGTGTGCTTGGCATAGGCCCAGTTGAACAGGGCTGTCCGAATCAGGCCCACGTGCGGGGTGCCGGTGGGAGACGGGCAGAACCGCACGCGCACGGGCGTGTCATCGGTAACGGTGGGCAGGTCAGCTAAGGGAGTGGGCGCATTAGTCATGATGCTTCCCAGTTTAGTCGCTTCTGCCCCGCAGGGCCCTCACCGGGCATGTGAGAGCAGCCAGAGGAACACTCCTCCCCCGGCAAGTGCGCCGGCAGCAGCAGCAGCGAGGCGCCGGAACCGGTAATTGTGGTGCGGCGCCGCTTCGCGGAAACGCAGGGCCACTGCGGTCCCCAGCCCGGCTGCCAGGAGCACTGCGGCCGCCGGGCCGTAAACCCCCGCCGGCAGCAACAGGTAGGCCTCCGCCGCGGTGATGACGACGCCGGCGCCCAGGGACACGTCCAGCCAGTCCCAGGATGCAAAGCAGTTCGCGATCATCAAGACAACGGCGGAAGTGATCAGCCCGAAAGCGGCGGCGGACAGCGCCAACGGACCGTCCAGCCACAGAATTGCCCACTGCGTCATGCCCGCCAGTGCGGCCGCGCCCAGCACAGCGGGCGGCAGGGACGACGGCGGCAGCGGACGCAGGTCGCCGCGGCGCCCGAGAGTGGCAATGAGTACGGTGGGGAACACACCCAGCAGCAGTGCCGCTCCTACGGCCCACGGCCATGCGGCAGCCGGTGCGAAGCTGAGGAACGGGGCAGCCAGGAGGATGGCGGACCATAGTGCCGCCGGCACGGCGAACGTGCCGTGGCCTTCCTGCCTGACCGCCCCGAAGGACATCAGCTGCGGACGGTGTTAACCAGGCGGCCGATGCCCTCGATGTCGACCTCGAAGCGCTGGCCGTCGGTAATGATGCCTACTCCTGCAGGGGTTCCGGTGAGGATGACGTCGCCCGGCAAGAGGGTAAAGGCCTGGGACACGTAGGACACCAGTTCCTTGACACCCCAGATCATGGAGCTCGTGTTGCCGTCCTGAACGAGCTCGCCGTTCAGGAAACCGCGCACGTCGGTGCTTTCCGGGTCCAGTTCGGTTTCAATCCACGGGCCCAGAGGGCAGGAGGTGTCAAAGCCCTTGGCCCGCGCCCACTGGTCATCGGTACGCTGCACGTCGCGGGCGGTGAGGTCGTTGGCGCAGGTGTACCCGAAGATCACTTCGTCCACCCGTTCGATGGGGACGTCCTTGCAGATGCGGCCGATAACGACGGCGAGCTCCGCCTCGTATGAGACCTCGTCCGAGAAGGAGGGCAGCACCACGGGATCATTGGGGCCGATGACCGAGGTGTTGGGCTTGAGGAACATCAGCGGTGCCGCCGGCACCTCGTTGCCCATCTCGCTGGCGTGGTCCGCGTAATTGCGGCCGATGCCCACTACCTTGCTGCGCGGGATAATCGGCGCCAGCAGCCGAACGTCTTCGAGCTTGTGCCGCTCCCCCGTGAGCTGGATCCCCGAAAAGAACGGGTCTCCCTTGATGACGGCAATTTCTTCGCTGCCTTCTTCTCCGCCGACCACGCCGAACGCCGGGTCGCTGTCCTGTACAAATCGAGCAATACGCATGGATACAAGCCTAGTGGAGAATCAGCCCCTGCCGACATGGGCACCCCTGGAGCGGTGCCCCTGTAGGCCGCAACCAGGGTTCCCGGGTTAAACAGGTGAGGCCCGTACCAACACTGGTACGGGCCTCACCCCACAATTTGTCCGGCGGTGACCTACTCTCCCACACCCTCCCGGATGCAGTACCATCGGCGCTGTGGGTCTTAGCTTCCGGGTTCGGAATGGGACCGGGCGTTTCCCCCACGCTATGACCGCCGTAACCCTTCCACCCGCACCACACACCCAAAACAACCAGGCATGCGTGGGGAAAACAATGGTCACGAACATCAAACAGACGTAAGCAAATATTCAAATATAGTGTTCATTCGTTCCCAGGGGAACAACCCTCACGGGTTGTTGTCCGGGAACCACATAGTGGACGCAAGCAGCATGATCACAACACCCTCTACATTGGGAAACCGTTTGAAGTCGTGTTTCCCCAGGTGTTGATGTGGTGTAAGTTATCGGCCTATTA
>NZ_JAJFZS010000004.1:0-403264 GCF_020731535.1 Arthrobacter sp. zg-Y40 | reverse complement strand
GCCAGCGTTCATCCTGAGCCAGGATCAAACTCTCCGTAAATGTTCATACAGACACAATGCCGGGGCCAAGGAAAATTGGCCGCCAGGCACTGCACTAAATTCGAAACCAGCTAAAAAAACCATTCCAGCCCACGGGGTGGGCGGAACAGTCGATTCAACCAATTAAAATAAATTGGTATCAATAAACTTGGCACACTATTGAGTTCTCAAACAACAGACGCAATCCGAAAATACTCGGGAAAACAATGTTTTCCTTTTCTTCTTCGCTGCAAGGTTTTCCATCTTATTCCATCCAGGCGTTTTCCGCAATTCCCGGTTTTCCTTATCGGAAGCCCCGGGAAAGCGTGTCAACCGCCGTTCCGGCCCAGCAAAAAGCCGGAGTCTTTCCTGCCGGCCCGTGAAGGGCGCACCAGAGAAACTCTGTTTTTTGGTGGGTTTGGCCGCCATGCTTCGGGCGCTTATTTCAGCGTCCCGGCCGCGGCGACTCGTCTATCTTTGCACACCCGGTCCGGTCCTTGCAAACCGTTCCGAGGTGACCTGCCGCACCCCTTCCGACGGTTGCAGACCACCGCCCGGCGGGCAGCGGCAAGGCCCGGAATCCGTCACCCGCTCCCCGTGCGCAATCCCTTATAGAGGCGCACGTAGAGAGGTGCATATAGAGGGGTACATGCTTACGGGTTTTCGGGACCACTATGGATGAAGTACAGCTCCTCTGCTGCCAAGCCTGTGGCCGGAACGCCGAGCCTCCGCGCTTCAGCCAGGACGTCCCGGCAAATCACCTTCGGTTCCTGAGCCTCCGGGTCTGCGTGCGCCTCGAAGTTGGCGCGGGCCGGCGGGAAGTGGGCAAGGACCCAAGCCAGGATGGCAGCCGTCAACCATGTGGGTGCCCTGAATGGAAGCACCGAACCTCGGTGGCGGCGCAGATCGACGCCGCGGGCCTGCAGCAGCGCCAGCAGTTCCCGGCTGGTTTTCATCGCTCTGCGCAGGCTGGCCCTGTTCCCCACCAGCCCCGCCATCGACCCCGCCTTCAAACCCTGGGCGTGCAGTCCTGCGTCCGCAACGAAGTGGGTCCACAGCCAGCCGCGAAAGTCGGGTTGCTCGCGAACCCGGAACCCGGACTGGCGAAACGTTGCCCGGACCGCCCGTTCCCGCTCCTGCGGAGGACGGCCGAACGTGCCAAAGATGACCGTGGCCAGCAATGTTCCCCGCAAGACGCCGTCGGAGCCGAACCCGCCTCCGCCCTGGGGGAAGCCCCACACCACACGCTCAGGATCAAGAGCCGCGACGGCCTCGAGCGGCTCATCCCATACGTTGCCGAAAACCAGCACCGACGCACTGCCGATTCGGGGAGCCAGGAACGCTGCCGCTTCCGCCAAGCGGTAATGCGGCACGCTCAGCACAACGAGGTCGAAGCCGTCCTCAGGCGTCAACTCTTCCCGGAAGCGCAGCGGCATTTCTCCGGTGCGGCGTCTGCCCCACGGCCGGCGCCGGGCATCCAGGAGGTCCAGTTCAACGCCGTCGCCGTAGTGCGCCGCGCGGCCGGGCCGGACATGGAATTCCACCTCGTGGCCAGCTTGCCCAAGTGCCCACCCGTACATAGTGGCAATAACGCCTCGTCCGAACATCAGGATCTTCATGCAGTACCTCCCGGAATCGGTGGAAGTGGAGACTGTCTCCAGTTGGTACGATATGGAGATCGTCTCCATTTGTCGATCCCGAGGAGTGCCATGACCGCCACCAAGCAGCTGCGCGCCGATGCCCGGCGAAACAGGGATGCTCTCATCGCTGCGGCGCGGCATGTATTTGACGCCGGCGACGTCGAGCTGCGCTTTGACGACTTCGCCCGCTTGGCCGGTGTTGGCACGGGAACCCTGTATCGCCACTTCCCCACCCGGGAAGCGCTGGCTGAGGCCGTTTACCAGGAAGAGATCGACTCCCTGTGCGAACGGGCAGGGGAATTGCAGGACGCTATGCCCGCCGAAGAAGCACTGGAGGCATTCCTGCACGGGATGGTCGATCATATGGAGTCGCAGAAGGGACTCGGGGCAACCCTGGCGGTCCTCCTGTCCGGCAGTACGACGGCGATCGCCGACGGCACCCGGAAGCTCACGTCCGCGGTGGACACCTTGGTGACGGCAGCCGCTGCAACGGGGGCCATACGGAAGGACATAGGAGCCGGGGCTGTCCTGCTTGCCTTGCACGGAATCGGAACCGCCTACGGCCAACCGGGTTGGCGCCATGACGCAGACGGCATGATCACCCTTCTGATGGACGGAATGCGCACAACCGGCTCCGGCCGCAGTTAACAAGGACCCGGGTGCCCGCGTGGTCCCGCGGCTGAAGGAGCCCGCCAGCGCGCATTCGGCACCCTCAAATATCGGGTAGACTGGTTCCCGGCCCCTCATGTGGTGTCATCCTGTGAACTCCCCCAGGACCGGAAGGTAGCAAGGGTAAGCGGGCTCTGGCAGGTGCATGGGGGGTCTTTAATTTTCCCCGGAGAGCGCTTCGTCACGCACCGGGCGCCGGAGTGAAAACCGTCAGTGCCAACCGATAGGCTTCTATCTGTGAGTACAGCCCTTTACCGCCGCTACCGTCCCGAGAGCTTCGCGGATGTGATCGGCCAGGAGCACGTCACGGAGCCGCTGATGGCGGCCCTGCAAAAGAACCGCGTGAACCACGCGTACCTGTTCTCCGGTCCCCGTGGTTGCGGCAAAACCACTTCCGCGCGCATCCTGGCGCGCTGCCTGAACTGCGCTGAAGGCCCCACTCCCGTTCCCTGCGGCAAGTGCGACAGCTGTATTGAGCTTGCCCGTGACGGTTCCGGCAGCCTCGACGTCATCGAGATCGACGCCGCCAGCCACGGCGGCGTGGACGACGCCCGCGACCTCCGCGAGCGGGCCACCTTCGCTCCGGTGCGTGACCGCTACAAGATCTTCATCATTGACGAGGCCCACATGGTCACCTCGGCCGGCTTCAACGCGCTCCTGAAGATTGTCGAAGAGCCCCCGGAACACATCAAATTCATCTTCGCCACCACGGAACCGGACAAGGTCATCGGGACCATCCGCTCCCGCACCCACCACTACCCTTTCCGCCTGGTCCCGCCTGAACCGCTGCTGGCCTACTTGGAAAAGCTCTGCGCCCAGGAACAGGTAGCCGTGGCACCCGGTGTTCTTTCCCTGGTGATCCGCGCCGGCGGCGGGTCAGTGCGTGACACCCTGTCCGTCCTCGACCAGCTCATGGCCGGTGCCGGCCCCGAGGGACTGGACTACGAACTAGCCGTTTCCCTGCTGGGTTACACGCCGGTATCCCTGCTCGACGACGTCGTCGACGCCGTGGCCGCAGCGGACGCAGCAACGGTATTCCGCGCCGTCGACCGTGTCATCCAGACCGGCCAGGACCCGCGCCGATTTGTCGAAGACCTGCTGGAACGCTTCCGCGACCTGATCATTGTCAACGCGATGCCGGACAGTGCCGCTGCCGTGCTGCGCGGCATGCCGGAGGACCAGATCAGCCGGATGCAGACCCAAGCTGCACAGCTGGGCGGCAGCGAGCTTTCCCGGGCCGCGGACATCACCAACACCGCTTTGACCGAGATGACCGGCGCCACCTCGCCGCGCCTGCACCTGGAGCTGCTCTGCGCACGCATCCTGCTGCCGGCCGCAGACCAGACCGAACGCGGAACCGCTGCACGGGTGGACCGCCTCGAGCGGCGCCTGAGCTACGCCGGCGATCCCACCGAAGCCATGGGCCGCGCAGCCGCTGCTGCCTCACCGGTAACCACCATCCCGGCCGCCGCGCCCACCGCATCGCAGTCGGGTGCTTCCGCGCCGTCCGTGGATGAAGCACCTTCCTCGCCGCGGGGCATCGACTTTGCCGCCACCCCCTCCCCCGGGGAAACTTCGGACCAGGGCGGATCGGATGCACCTGCGGCAGATAGTGCTCCTGCTGCGGGGGGCAGCTCCCTGGACTGGGGCGGTACCTGGTCCACTCCCGTGGATGCACCCGGCCAAAGCTCTCCCGCTGCCAGCAGCACTGGCGGCGCTGCGTCCGCACCCGCGCAGAGCCCGGCCGCTGACCGGAGCGGCTCGGCTCCGTCGTCCGCAGCTGCGCCAGCGGGACCGGCCGGAAGCAACGGTTCCTCCACCAACGGCTCACAGGCGCCGGCACAGCAGCCCACCGCCCCGCAGCCGGCACAGCAGCCTGCCACCGGCAGCCCTGCAGCCCCCTCCCGTCAGGCACCCGCCGCCGGGCACGGAGCTGCTCCCACAGGCGGAGGCGGGCAGATCGAGATGATCCGCCGCGCCTGGCCCGAAATCATGGATGCCCTCACGAGTATCCGCCGGGCCACTTGGCTGAACGTCAGCAAGAACTCCAGCCCTCGCTCCTTTGACGGCAAGGTCCTGGAACTGGCGTTCTCCAACCCGGGGGCAGCCACCAACTTCAACCGGCCAGACCACTTGGATAACCTGCGCAAGGCCATCCATCAGGTCCTGGCGCTGGACTGCCAGATCAATCCGATCCATGACAGCTCGGCGTCAGCGGGTGAGTCGGGCCCAAAAGCCGATAGCCGGCGCGCGCCGGCATCCGCCCCGGCTGCAACGGTTCCTGCGGGTGGCCCCGGCAGCTCCGCAGCCAATGCACCGGCTGGGCAGGCACCCTCCGCGCCGTCGGCTGGGCGCCCTGACGCTCCGGCCACTGCCGAGCACCCGGACGAACCGGTTGCGCCTGGCACCCCTGCGAGTGCCATTGCTGGCACCGTTGCAAGTGCCCCTACGGTTGACCCGGACAGCGCGGCACGTACGGCAGAAGCCCGTCCGGATGCTGACACCGCAGCGGCTGGCAACGCCCGCACAACATCGCCTGGCTCCGGAACTCAGGACGCCGGGGGCGCCGGCGCACCGGCTTGGCCGCTGGCAGCTGCGGCAGTTTCGTCCTCAGCCGCGACGGTAGCACCCTCGGTTGCGTCCTCCCCCGCAGCCCCCACCCACGCCGCCGGCCGGAATACGGAAGCTGCGGACACGAAGGCATCAGAACCTGCTGCGGCCGCGCCGGTGAATGCGGCATCTGCTGCGCTGCGCCGTCGGACCGCCTCGCCGTCCAACGCGCCGGGAGCTTCTGCCTCCCGGGGCACAGGCGCCGGCCGTGGCGGCGGACGGGCAGCCCAGTCCGGACCGCGCCAGCCGGCACCGTCGGATGAGCCGTGGCCGGACGAGCCTTCCGATCCCTTCAACGACGCACCGGAAAGCAACGCCTGGGAAACCGCCGAGGCACCTGCCGACGTGTACTCCGGCGGCCACCTCTCCGATTCCGAGTGGGCCACCACCAACTGGGCGGGCACCGGATCGAGCGCCGCTCCAGCGACCGGAGCAAACGGCCAGACGGGAGCAGCCTCCGCGCCGGCGGCTGCGAAGCCCGCAGTGGAGGCAGCAGCCCCAGCCGCGCGGGCCTCGGCTCCTGCGGCGCCGGCCGCTCGGGCTTCCGCTCCGGCCGCACCGGCCACACCGGCAGCACCCGCCGGCCCCAACCAACCGCTGAGCCGCTACCAGAAGCTGCTCAACGAAGCCGCCCAGCGCGGCGGCGGAGCCCCCGTCAGGGGGAGCCGGCCAGTAGACTCGGCATACGTCGAAGACGTTCCCAGTGCAGATGACATCACGCTGGAGGACTCGGGACTGGTGGGCCGCAAGGCCATTGAGCGGATCCTGGGCGGCCGGCTGATCGAGGAACGCAGCGTCGACGGCCGCTGACCGGACGGCACCAACGACGGCGGTCCCCGCCAAACATTCCGGCAGCGGCTCCAGCCGGTTGCCGGCAGCAGATGATGAGCAACAAATGCAGTTCAACCCAGCAGAGAAGGTTACGTGTACGAAGGTGCGGTTCAGGAACTCATCGATGAACTAGGCCGCCTGCCCGGCGTGGGGCCGAAGTCCGCCCAGCGCATTGCGTTCCACATCCTCGAGTCCGATCCCGATGACATGAAGAAGCTGGCCACGGCCATCGTCACGGTCAAGGAGCGGGTGAAGTTCTGCACTGTGTGCGGCAACGTCACGGAGCAGGAAACCTGCGCCATCTGCCGCGATCCGCGGCGCGATCCCACCATGATCTGCGTGGTGGAGGAATCCAAGGACGTCATCGCGGTGGAACGCACCCGGTCCTTCCGCGGCCGCTACCACGTGTTGGGCGGCGCCATTAACCCCATCGGGGGCATCGGCCCGGACCAGCTGCGCATCCGTGAACTGCTCAGCCGGCTCTCCGACGAACAGATCTCCGAAATCATCATCGCCACCGATCCGAACCTCGAGGGTGAAGCCACCGCCACCTACCTGGTGCGGATGCTCAAGACCCTTGGCATCAAGGTCACCCGCCTTGCCTCCGGGCTGCCGGTGGGCGGAGACCTGGAATACGCCGACGAAATCACCCTGGGCCGGGCCTTCGAAGGCCGCCGCAGCATGTCCTAGGCGATCCGCGTTCCGGCAGAGAGGTTCCGCACCGGCGTCACCAGCCGGCGTCGTCCCAGGAAGAGCAGCAGCGCGGCCACGGCAAGCTGGATTCCCAGCCCCAGCGGCCAGATCGGCGTGACGGCCAGTGAGCCGGCCGTGACGCCCGGTTTCTTCTCGCCGTTCACGCACGGCATCCCGCTCTCGGGACCGGCCTGGGCCTCGCGGACGAGAATGCTGATGCTTTCCATGACTCCGCTCTCGACGCCGGGTTTTCCGCTCTGCGCCGGCATGGCGTCGGCCACAATCACAAAGGGATTGGCGGCGAGGATCCAGGCGACCCGTTCGGTGCGCAGCGCCGGCATATCCTGCACTTCTCCCACGCACTCGTAGTTTTCCGGGTCGAAAGGCACGGACTGGGAGTACTGGACCGGACTGGCACGAACCGTTCCCTCGGTCAGTGTGGTGCTGAGCCCAAAGGCAATCAGGGTACCCAACCCCAGTAGGGCCACCAGCATGTAGGTCACCACAATGGAGAACAGCGGACGGGCGGCCAGCGCCGAAACTCCCACCCCAACGGCGCACACAATCCCCAGTTCCACGGCCAGCATCACTACGGCCACGAGCGCGGAGAGCGGACGGACCCCGCCCAGGACGAGCGCCCAGAGCAGGAACGGTACGCTCGCTACCAGGAAACCGAGCGAAGCAACCCATGCCGCCAGCCACTTGCCGGCCAAAATTTGGCCGGGCCGCAGCAGCGTGACCTGCAAAATAGCCAGGGTGCCCGCGGCGCGGTCACCGTTCACCCCGTTGGCTGACAGGGCCGGGGCCAGCAGCAGGCCGAAGAACAGGACAAAGCCGACCATCAGCTCGAACAGGACCGGGCCTCGCTGGCCCTGCTGGGAGCCGGCGTTCAAGGCCGTCAGCATCGCGACGAGCCCAATGACGAAAAACCAGACTGTCAGCAGGACGTACCAGCTGCGCGTTCGCAGCCGTTGCTTCATTTCCAGGGCAAACACGGACCGCACGCCGCTGGCGTAACCAAGCGGGGAAACAACCGGACTTTGGCTCAGGGTACTCATCGGCGATCGGTTTCCAAACTCATGTAGGTCTCTTCCAGGGCACCGCCGGACGGGGCGAACGCGGTGACGCCGACGTCGGCAAGCACCAGGTTGCGCAGCAGTTCGGCGGCTGCGTCCTCGCCGGACACCCGGATCTGTACGTGGGGCCGCTGCTGGTCCTGCGGCTGCCGGTATTGGAGCTGCTGCGCATCCACCTGCCGCAGCAGTTTCCCGGTGTCCAGCGCACGGACGGTGTACCAGCGTTCCTGCGTGCCGGCGTCGGAAAGCGACTGGGTCTTCACGGTTTCACCGCGCGCCACGAAAACTGCCCGGTCCGCCATTTCATCCAGCTCGGAGAGCACATGCGAGGAGACCAGAATGGTTTTACCCTCGCCGGCCAGCCGTCGGAGCAGCACCCGCAGGTCCACCCGAGAGGCCGGGTCCAGGCCGGACGCGGGCTCGTCCAGCAGCAGTACGGAGGGATCGTGGATCAGCGCCCGGGCCAGGCTCAGCCGCTGCTGCTGCCCCCGGGACAGAACGCGTGCGGGCTGGTCCGCGTATTCGGTCAGGTGCACGGTGTCCAGCAGTTCGGCAGCACGGGCAGCGGCAGCGGACCGGCCCAATCCGTAGAAGGCCCCCATGGTGGTCAGGATTTCCGTGGCGGTCAGCGATTCCCAGGTTCCCAGCGTGTCCGGCATCCAGCCCACGGTGGCGCGCACCGCACCGGCTTGGGTCAGCGGGTCGAACCCGTTGATCCGCACGGAACCGGCATCGGGTGCCAGCAGGGAGGCAAGAATGAGCAGGAGCGTGGTTTTGCCTGAACCGTTCGGGCCGATCAGCGCCGTCACTTCCCCGGCGGGTGCCGTGAAATCCATGGCACGGATCGCCTGCACGCTACCGAAACTGCGCTGGATTCCCTCGGCGACTATGCCCGTGCTCTCGGCACTGTTATTCCCCATGGCGCCCACCATAGGGTCCGGCAGTCCGGGACTACGGTACAAACTCGCCGCAAAGTGACGTTAAGTGCATGTTGCCGTGATATTTCAGCCCGGCCAAAGCGCGGCTATAGACTTTCTGGACGGACGTCGTGGGTACCGCGGCCCGTTTTCCAGGGGAATACCTGCCACGCCGAAGATGCCGGGCACACCAGAGAACAACAAAACTCAGAAAGTGTACGCATGAGCCTGATAGTGCAGAAATTCGGCGGTTCCTCCGTAGCGGACGCCGAAGGCATCAAGCGCGTGGCCAAGCGCGTGGTGGATACCCATGCCGCCGGCAACGAAGTGGTGGTAGTGGTTTCCGCCATGGGCGACAGCACCGATGAGCTGCTCGATCTGGCCGGACAGATCACCACCCTGGGCAACGCCCGGGAAATGGACATGCTGCTCAGCGCCGGAGAACGCATTTCAATGGCCCTGCTGGCCATGGCCATCAACCAGCTGGGCGGCTCCGCACAGTCCTTCACCGGCAGCCAGGCCGGCATGATCACGGATGCCATCCATGGCAAGGCCCGCATCATCGATGTCTCCCCACACCGGATCAAAACGGCCATTGAGCGCGGCGACATCGCCATCGTGGCCGGCTTCCAGGGCGTCAGCCAGGACAGCCACGACATCACCACCCTCGGCCGCGGCGGCTCGGACACCACTGCCGTAGCGCTGGCCGCTGCCTTGGATGCCGATGTCTGCGAGATCTACACCGACGTCGACGGCGTGTACACCGCCGATCCGCGGGTGGTTTCGAGCGCGCAGAAGATCGAGAAGATTTCCAGCGAGGAAATGCTGGAACTGGCCGCTTCCGGGGCCAAGATCCTGCACCTGCGCTGCGTGGAATACGCCCGCCGCTTCGGTGTGCCGCTGCACGTCCGCTCGTCCTTCAGCTCACACGAGGGAACCTGGGTACTGCCCAGCCCCGACGACAAGATCAAGATTCAAGAGGGAGAACCCTTGGAACAGCCCATCATCTCCGGTGTTGCCCACGACCGTTCCGAAGCCAAGGTCACGGTGGTGGGTGTCCCTGACATCCCCGGCAAGGCTGCTGAGATCTTCGGCATTGTGGCCGGGGCGAACTCCAACATCGACATGATCGTGCAGAACGTCTCAACCAAGGGTTCGGGACGGACCGACATCTCCTTCACGCTGCCGATCATCGACGGCAAGGAGGCCATTGATGCGCTGAACGCCGCCAAGGACGAGGTCGGTTTCGACACCATCCAGTACAACGAGCAGATCGGCAAGCTCTCACTGATCGGCGCCGGAATGCGTTCCAACCCGGGTGTATCGCACCGCTTCTTCGAGGCCCTGCACCACGCCGGGGTCAACATCGACATGATCTCCACCTCGGAGATCCGGATTTCCGTAGTGACCAGTGCCAAGCTGCTGGACACGGCCGTGCGCGCGGTCCATGCGGCGTTCGGGCTCGACGGCGAGGACGAGGCCACGGTTTACGGCGGCACCGGGCGCTAGGGTTCCGGCTTAACCGGTTGGAGCGGGGATTCCACGGGTAGCCGCCGCCGGGTGCGGGCCCGGTGGATCCACAGGGCGGCTGCCGCCAGCACGGCTCCCGTCAGGGCGCCGGCACTGTTGGCCAGCCAGTCCGTGGCGGTGCAGCTGCGGCCGAGCACGGGGACGAACGCCTGGACCGCCTCGATCAGTGCCGACAGACCGACACCGGCAAGGAACATGGCCACAGGTAGTGGGAAACATAGTCAGCAGCAGGATGGCAGCCGTGTACAGATTCAGCAGTACGCGGGCCGCGCGCGTCCGGGTATCAGCCACGCCCCCAGCAGGGGCCAGGCGATGACGAGCGCTGCGAACGCGGTCTGCACCAGCCACATATGGGTGCCCGGGAAGTGGCTAATGACGCTCGCGGGAGACGATGTAACTGCTGCCGTCGGCCCGGGTCTTGGTCTCCCACATGACCTTTTCCTGCTCCTGCTGCGCCTTGAGCAGTGCCTTGTTTTCCTCGGTCATGGGGTGCTCGGTGGAACCCTGCTGCGCCGGACCGAAGATTAGCCGCACTTTGCCCGTGGTCCGCATGAACCGGGACACGAAGCTTTCCTTCTCAACCATGCTGCACCTTTCGAACGGGCTTCCGTTCACATCCTACTAATGATCACGCGGGAAGGATCCGGCGGCGGCAGGCGGACGCTCCGCAGATGCCGACGACGTCCATGCCGGCAGGCAGGATAATGGAGGCGTGATTCCTTCCGCCCATCCCGTTGTCCTCCCCCAGGACCAGTGGCTGCCTCGCCAGGCAGCGCACGAAGCACGTGTGCGCCCCTTCACCGAGGACTACCTGCAGCGCCGCTCCGCCGGACGCAAGCACCCCGTGGAAGATTTCCTCTTCACCTACTATTCCCAAAAGCCGGGCCAGCTGCTGCGCTGGCACCCGGGCGCCGGCGTCGTCCTGGCCGGTGAAGCTGCACGCGAGCGTGCGGGCTGGAAGTTCTACCGAAACCTCACGGCAGACGAAACGGCAGCGGCCGGCCTGGACGCCGCTGCTCCGGCCGTGACGGTGGACGTGGCCGGGTTTGCCGCAGCACGAGGTGAAGCGGCGGCCTTTACCGCCATGCTGCTCTCCCGCACGGCCGCCCGGAAACCGGTGCTGGGCTGCTTCGGCATGCACGAGTGGGCCATGGCGTACAAGTCCGAGGACAACGGGATCCGCCACGACTACCTGCAGCTGCGGCTGGGTGCGCAGGGCACCGACGAACTGGTGGAGCGCAGCAAAATCCGTTGCACCCACTTCGACGCCTTCCGGTTCTACACCCCCGAAGCCGTACCCCTGAACGAACTGACCCCCACCCGTGAAAACCAGCGGGACCTGGAACAGCCCGGCTGCCTGCACGCCAACATGGACCTGTACAAATGGGCGTACAAGCTTGTCCCGCTGCTGCCCAGTGAGCTGGTGATGGATTGCTTCGAGCTGTCCTGGCGGATCCGGATGATGGACATGCGCGCCTCGCCCTATGACCTCGAGGACTGGGGTTATGCACCCATTCCGGTGGAGACACCGCAGGGGCGGGCGGAGTATGCTGCCGCGCAACGGGCATTTGCCGAGGAATCACAGCAGCTCCGGGGCCGCATCCTGGACCTGCTGGCCCAATTGGGAGAGCAGCCATGGAGCCAGAGCCCACCGGCCGGGTCCTCCGCACCGGAGACCAGTCCTACCAGCTGATCCTTACGCGCGGTTTTCCGGTGCCGCCGGCGGACATATGGTCCGCCCTCACCGATCCTGCTCAGGCGGCGGCGTGGTTCGGCCGCTGGGAAGGGCACCCGGCCCGGAACAGCAGTTTTGACCTGCAGATGCTTTACGAAGAGGGTCTGCCCTGGAGCCGGGTGCAGGTCCGGGATTGCGCGGCGCCTGAGCTGCTGCGGCTGCTGGTCGGGGACGACGACGGCGCCTGGGACCTGGAGATCCAGTTGCAGGACGCTGCCGGCGGAACGCGGATGGAATTCATCCAGCATCTGGCCGACCCCGCTGCGGCCGGCAGCTACGGTCCGGGCTGGGAATACTACCTGGACCGGCTCAAAGCGGCACTGAACGGCACTCCTGCGCCGGAGTTCGGCGATTATTATCCGGCGCAGGGTCCTTACTTCGAGGAGCAGGCCCGGACCGCACTGGGAGCGGGTTACGCCGGTTGAGCGTGCGGGCCGATTTGGGTGGTCCGCCGCTTGACGGGGCCACTAGGCTGGGGCCACCGACTGATGGAGGTCTCACCATGATCCGTCCCCGCCGCACCGGCTTCCCCCTGCTGCTGCTCTGTTCCGTGCTGGTTTTGGCCGCCTGCGGCTCTAACGCCGGCACCCCTGGCGATGACAGCTCGGCCTCCGCCTCTGCCACTCCCGGGGTTTCGCCCTCCGCAGCATCCCCAACTGCCTCCGCTCCGGCTCCCACCTCCGCTCCGGCCCCCGCCCCCGGTCAGGCGGCCGCAGCCTCCCTCACGGTGGAATTCATGGCGGACGGCCAGAACACCACTGACACTTGGACCCTGCAGTGCGAGGGCACCACCCCGCTCCCCGGCTCAAATGTTCCCGATCCTGCGGCGGCCTGTGCCCTGCTGGCCGGGCAGGGGGCAACGCTTTTCGCCGAACCGGAGGCCGGCATGATGTGCACGCAGATCATTGCCGGCATGCAGCGCGCCCATGTAACCGGGACCGTCAACGGGAGCGCGGTGGACGCGTCCTTCGCGTTAACCGACGGCTGCCAGATCTCCCGCTGGGAAAACCTGACCGCCCTGCTGGGCCCGGCCAACGGCAGCCTGTAACGGGCTGTAACCGGGCAGCCCCTAACCGGCTGCGGTGTCCCCCGCGGCCGGAGCAACGGCGTCCCGGCTCTCCCGGTCCCGCTTCCGGCGGATGTAGACCTGCTTGCGCACCCGCGCCACCACTGCACCGGTCTTGTCCGTGATGTCCACCGAGAACCACTCAAGGACCTTGTCCCCGTTAGCAGCCAACTTACGGAGACGCTCGACGTCGGCCTTAGCCAGCGTGAACTCGGCGGTGACCTCGCCGTTGCCGGGCTTGATGAAATCGACTTCCGCGGACTTGTCCCACACCACGTGGTCTTTGCCGAGGTGGTGCAGCAGGAGCATCATCCAGAACGGGTCGGTCATGGCGAAGAGCGAACCGCCGAAATGCACACCCGCAACGTTCCGGTTCCACCAGTGCTCGCGCAGCCGCATCGAAACGCCCAGGTAGTCCGGGTCCAGGCGGGTGACCCGGATTCCGGTGAAGGCGAACGGCGGCCAGATGTTCATAAACCGGCGGACGGTACCCGGTTGTGCCTTGAGCAGTTTCACCGCTCCACTGTAGCCACCCGTGATCCAGGTCTCCGCCAGGCGGGCCCTGTACATGCCACCGCGGTTCGTGGCATATTATGAGTAAGCATGCTTACTATCCGTTCTGGACGATGGAACTGTCCGTCCGGACCTGACTTGAAGGTCTCGTATTATGTCCATTGAAATAAGCCCCGAAGATCTTTCCGGGGCAGGCTCTGCCGCTCCGGGTGAGTTCTACGGCCACGGCATCGGGCATTCCTTGGTCTGGGCACGCGGCCTGGCCGAACCCGCAGACGCCGAGTACATGCACTGCGGCGAACCCATGCAGCCCCGCGACGGCCGCCAGCTCTCCATCTTCGAACCGGTCAGCACCGAATCCATGCCGGCGAACGCCCCCGCCGAAGTGCAGCTCGAGACCACGGTGCTGCGCTGCCGCTGCGGGTTCCAGCTGGAAATCCCGGCCTGACCGGGCACGTCCACGTAACGCGCGTAACGCCGCTAGACTGAGTCGTGCAAGCTCGCGGAGCGCTGAATCAGCGTGAGACGGCAGGGTCCGCGGCCACCCATTTCACTCACAGGAGTTGCCGGATGCCCCGGATCGTTGTTGATGTAATGCCCAAACCCGAGATCCTGGATCCGCAGGGAAAAGCCATTGCCGGGGCGCTGCCCCGCTTGGGGCTGACCGGGTTCACCGGCGTCCGGCAGGGCAAGCGTTTTGAGCTCACCGTGGACGGGGAGGTCACCCCGGAAATCCTGGAGCAGGCCCGCAACGCCGCCGCGACGCTGCTCTCCAACCCCGTGATCGAAGACGTTACCCGCGTCGAAGTTCTCCCGGAGGCCTGACCTTGAGCACTCCCCTCATTGGTGACTTCTCCGTCGCCCCCGAAAATGACGCCCTGCGGGCGGTCCGGGTTGGTGTGATCACCTTCCCCGGCACACTGGATGACCGCGACGCCGCGCGGGCCGTGACCATCGCCGGCGGCACCGCCGTCGGGCTGTGGCATGCCGAAGCGAACCTGCAGTCGGTGGATGCCGTAATCATTCCCGGCGGCTTCTCCTACGGCGATTACCTGCGCGCCGGTGCGATTTCCCGCTTCGCTCCGCTGATGGAAAAGGTGGTGGATGCCGCCGCGGGCGGCATGCCCGTGCTGGGCATCTGCAACGGCTTCCAGATCCTCACCGAGGCGCACCTGCTGCCCGGCTCCATGATCAAGAACAACCATTTGAAGTTCTCCTGCGCGGACCAGCTGCTGCGCGTGGAGAACAACACCACCGCGTGGACCTCTGCCTACGAGCCCGGTGCGGGCATGGTCATTCCGCTGAAGAACCAGGACGGCCAGTACGTCGCGGATGAAAAGACGCTGGACGAACTCGAGGGCGAAGGCCGGGTGGTGTTCCGTTACGACGGCGAAAATCCCAACGGCTCCCGCCGCGGCATTGCCGGCATCAGTAACGCCGCAGGCAACGTCGTCGGCCTGATGCCGCACCCCGAACACGCCGTGGAACCGGGCTTCGGCCCGGACTCCTCCGCCTACGGCGAGGTGGGCCTGGGCTACGGCACCGATGGCCTGCGCATCTTCTCCTCAGTTCTCAACTCGCTCGTTGCCGGAGGCAAGTAATGACCGTTTCCCCTGCAGCGGACCAGAAGAAGTTCCGCATCGACACCGTTGAGCACGCCGCGGCCACCCCGGACACCGAGCTGCCCTGGGCTGAACTGGGCCTGAAGGAAGACGAATTCAGCAAGGTCGTGGAGATCCTTGGCCGCCGGCCCACCGCGGCGGAACTGGCCATGTACTCGGTCATGTGGTCCGAGCACTGCTCCTACAAGTCCTCCAAGGTGCATTTGAAGCAGTTCGGTGACAAGGTCACCGAGAAGATGAAGGAACACCTGCTCGTGGGCATCGGCGAGAACGCCGGCGTCGTCGACATCGGTGAAGGCTGGGCCGTGACCTTCAAGGTCGAATCCCACAACCACCCCTCCTTCGTGGAGCCCTACCAGGGTGCCGCCACCGGCGTCGGCGGCATTGTCCGCGACATCATCTCCATGGGCGCACGCCCGGTGGCCGTAATGGACCCGCTGCGCTTCGGCGCCATTGACCACCCGGACACCGCCCGGCTGGTGCACGGCATCGTCTCCGGCATCGGCGGCTACGGAAACTCCCTGGGCCTGCCGAACATCGGCGGGGAACTGGTCTTCGACTCCGTTTACCAGGGCAACCCGCTGGTCAACGCCCTGGCCGTGGGCGTGCTGCGGCACGAGGACATCCGCCTGGCCAACGCTTCCGGCGCCGGCAACAAGGTGGTGCTCTTCGGCGCACGCACCGGCGGCGACGGCATTGGCGGTGCCTCCGTGCTGGCCTCCGAGTCCTTCGACGCAGACAAGCCCTCCAAGCGCCCCGCCGTGCAGGTGGGCGACCCGTTCGCCGAAAAGGTACTCATTGAGTGCTGCCTGGAGCTGTTCAAGTCCTCCGTGGTGGAAGGCATCCAGGACCTGGGCGCGGCAGGGATTTCCTGCGCGACGTCGGAGCTGGCCTCCAACGGCGACGGCGGCATGCACGTGGAACTGACCAACGTGCTGCTCCGCGATCCCACCCTCACCCCGGGCGAGATCCTGATGTCCGAGTCCCAGGAACGCATGATGGCCGTAGTGACGCCGGAGAACGTCGAGGCGTTCGAAGCCATCATGGACAAGTGGAACGTGGAGTACTCCTGGCTCGGCGAGGTCACCGGCACCGGGCGGCTGATCATCGACTGGGACGGCGAGACCATTGTGGACGTGGATCCGCGCACCGTGGCCCATGAAGGCCCGGTCTACCAGCGCCCCATGTCCCGGCCCGCCGCGCAGGATTCCATCCAGGCCAGCTCCTTCAGCGCGGAACGCCCGTTCGGCAGCGCCGCGGTCAAGGACGCCATCCTGGAGCTGATGGCCTCCCCCAACATGTGCGACAAGTCCTGGGTCACCAACCAGTACGACCGCTATGTGCAGGGCAACACCGCCCTGGCCATGCCCGATGACGCCGGGGTGATCCGCGTGGATGAAACCACCGGACTGGGCGTGGCCATTTCCACGGACGCCAACGGCCGCTACTCCTACCTGGACCCGTACGAGGGTGCCAAGCTGGCGCTGGCCGAGTCCTACCGCAACGTCTCCACCGCCGGTGCCACGCCCCTGGCCGTCACCGACTGCCTGAACTTCGGCTCCCCCGAGGACCCCGAAGTGATGTGGCAGTTCGCCGAGTCCGTGCGCGGACTGGCCGACGGCTGCAAGGAACTCGGCGTGCCGGTCACCGGCGGCAACGTCTCGCTCTACAACCAGACCGGCGGCGTCGCCATCCACCCCACCCCGGTGGTGGGCGTCCTGGGCGTGTTCGACGACGTCGCCCGCCGCACGCCGTCGGGCTGGCGGCAGGATGGACAGGCCATCTACCTGATGGGCACCACGCAGGACGAGCTGGACGGCTCCGAATACGCCAACCTGCGCGGACACCTGGGCGGCCGGCCGCCGAGGGTGGACCTGCAGGCCGAGAAGCTGCTGGGCGAACTGCTGGTCAACGCCTCCCGCGACGGCATGATCGACGCCGCGCACGACCTCTCCGAGGGCGGCCTCGCAGCGGCCCTGTCCGAAATGGCGCTGCGCTTCGGCGTCGGTGCCCGCATCGGGCTCGGCGAGGTTTGTGAGCGGGACGGAGTGGACCTGTTCACCATGCTCTTCTCCGAGTCCCAGGCCCGCGCCGTGGTGGCCGTGGCCCGCAGCGAAGAGGTGCGCTTCAACGACATGTGCTCGGCCCGCGGCTTCCCGTACGTCCGGATCGGCGTGGTGGACACGGAGATCGGCGCGCTGGATTTCCAGAGCAACTTCGTGCTGCCGCTGGACGAGCTGAAGGCTGCGCACGAAGGAACGCTGCCGCGGCACTTCGGCTAACCCTGCGCGGATGAGCAGCAAGGGCCCGGCGGTCTTCCGCCGGGCCCTTGCACGTTCCCCATGTAGGCTCCGGGGGTATGGAGAAAACACTCGAGGCCCGGACCGCGCGGGCACGGCTGCTGTGCGGGCTGGCGAGCCTGGCAGTCGGCTCCGTCCCCCTGATCCTGTCCTGGCCGTACCTGTTCACCGGCGGCGATGAGCAGATTTCCGCCTGGCTGGCATCCGCAGCCGGACTCATCGCAGTCGGCACCGGGGTATGGCTCTTGACCGGTGCCCGGAGCCGGGGCGAAGAGCAGGTGCTCACCCAGGACCGGTCCCGGACCGGATACGCGGCCGTCATGATCGGCGTATGCGTCCTCCTGCTCGCCGGTTCGCTCAGCCTTGATCAGCCCACCGTTTCCACGGGCGTGGCGCCCCTGCTGATAACGAACTGTTTCCGAATGCTTTTCGAGCGCGATGAGCGTGCAAACAAGTAGTGTCCGACACCGTTCAGGGCGTCGGATGGGGGCAAATGCGCACGCAGCGTGCAAAATTAGCTCGTGAGCATAATCCCCGAAAACCGCGCCGCCGACGCCGGCCTCCCCACTGAGCGTTTGTCGTTGGACCTGATGACGGTGAACGAGGTGGACGCCCTGATCATCCAGACCCGGGGGACGGACTGGGCGCCGGACTTTCCGCAGCCCGCGGACTACGACGCAGCCCGGCGTGCGTTTGAAGCCGGGCTGCTGACTCCGGCGGCCGCTGCCTTCGGCATTCGCATGATCCGTGAACGCTCCACCTCCCTGGTGGTGGGCACCATCGGCTTCGAAGGGATCCCGCTGGACCGGGCTGTGGAGGTCACGTACAACGTGGTGCCGTCCTGCCGGGGCCAGGGGTATGCGGCCGAGGCGCTGATCACCCTCACCCGGTTCGTCCTGACCCGTCCCATGGTGGAAGAGGTCCTGGCCTTCACCGAACCCACCAATGAAGCTTCCCAATCGGTGCTCCTGAGCGCCGGATTCCTGCCGCAGGAAGAAAGCGACATGGTGCTGCGGTTCAGTTTCCGCCGCTCTCAGCTGTCGGACACCAGCCGGTAGGCAGCCACAAAATACCGGTTGGTGAAGAACTGCTGAACCCGGACGTTGACGGCGTTGGCTGCACCGATCACGGCATTGGCCGGACGGCTGTAAGCCGCGATCCGGAAGTACAGGCGCCCGTCGTCGTCGAGCTCCGCATAAAACCCCTCTTCGCCCCTTTCCGGGTGCCCGCGCAGTGTCCCGTAGCCGAACCCGGCCCGTTGCCCGGGCAGCGGCGTCCCGGCGTCATCCAGCACCGGTTCCGCCGCCCACAGCACCCGGCACGGTGCGTAGTACCGCACCTTTCCCAGCCCGATCCCGGAGGCCATCTCAACGCCGGGCGCAGCCCGCGGCGTCGCCGGAGCCACCCACAGGCCCGCCCCGCGGTGCACGTCCCAACCCAGCAGGCTGTCCGCAAGCCGCAGGAACGCTGCCGCCGGATCAGCCACGGCCAGCTCCTCCTTGCGCAGGACCAGCCGGTATTCCGCCGGCCAGCGGTCCGTCATGGGCGAGGGGTATGGCCGCTCGGTCCGCCCGGGGTCCGGATAGGTCAGCTCCCGGTGCTGGCTGTTCATGCCTCCGCGAGTCCCTTCCAGGCCAGTGATTCGCGGTCCTTTTTCGGCAGCGAAGCCACCACCAGGTCATAGGAATCTTCCACCAGGTCCCGGATCATGTCCCGGGCCAGCCCGGCGGCCACCTCCACCTGGTTCCAGTGGGTTTTGTTCATGTGCCACGCGCCGGAGATCTCCGGATGAGCGGCACGCAGCTGCAGCGCCAACTCCGGCTCGCATTTGAGGCTGACCAGCAAGGGGTCCACCTGTAATGACGACATGGCGAACATCTTCGCCCGCCCGCCGGCTGCCCGAACCTTGAACACGGATGTTTCCGGCCCGAAGGGAAAGTCCTCGAACGCCCCGGGCAGGGCCAAACACATCTGCCTCAGCTCATGCGCATCCATGCCGAAAGCCTAGCCCCGGTTGCCGCGCCGCGGCACTCCCGCCCACTACGGATGACAGGATAGAGGAAGGAGGTACGTGTTCCACGTATCGCAGGTAGAGCAGAGGACGGTTGGTGTGGCGCAGGAGAACGGCAACGGCGGGCCCGTGGCGGAAACAGCGGAGCGTGCCGCGGATTCCCGGACCTTCGAGCGGATTGCCCGGCTGGGCTATGTGGCCAGCGGGATAGTGCACGTGGTCATTGGCGCCATCGCCCTGCAGATCGACGCCGGCCGGTCCGGCAACGCGGACACCAACGGCGCCGTGGCCGCTCTGGCACACCAGCCGGCGGGTTACCTGCTGCTCTGGTTCTGCTTCATCGGCTGCTTCGCCCTGGCGCTGTTCCAGTTCAGCCGGATCTTCTTGGCGGGCCAGCGGCTGTCGGACAAGGAGCTGTGGAAGGACCGCGCCCGCGACGCCAGCCAGGCCATTGTGTACGCGGGCATCGGCAGCATCTTTGGCTCCTTCGCCCTGGGCCGCGGCAGCAATGACGGCAGCTCATCCTCCGTCAGCTGGACCGCACGGCTGCTGGCCGTTCCGGCCGGGCAGTGGCTGCTGGGGATCGCCGGCCTGGTGGTTGTGGGCATTGGCGGGTACTTCATCTTCAAGGGAGCCACCCGGCGCTTCCGCGGCAACCTGACCGGAGTGGCCGGACGGGTTTGGAATCGTGCCGTGGATATCACCGGCGTAGCCGGCTACATCGCCAAGGGCATCTCGCTGGTGGTCCTGGGCATCCTGCTGACCCTGGCCGCCGTGAAGTCGGATCCGGAACAGTCCACCGGCCTCGACGGCGCCCTGCACACGCTGCGCGACCAGCCGTTCGGTGTGGTTGCCCTGGCTGCGGTGGGCATCGGCCTGATGCTCTACGGTCTGTACATCGGCATCATCAGGGCCCGTTTCGCGAAGCTGTAGGCGTTACAGGCCAAAGCGCGGGGCTTCGATCACAGGGCAGGTGTCCATCACGACGTCGAGTCCGGCAGCCTTCGCGCGGGCGGCCGCCGCTTCGTCCACCACGCCCAGCTGCAGCCACACCGCCTTGGCACCCACCGCGATGGCCTGGTCCACAATGTCACCTACCCGGGAGGAATTCACGAAGCAGTCCACCACGTCGATACTGCCCGGAACCTCGCTGAGTTTCCGGTACCCCTTGTTGCCGTGCACGTCATCCCCCTTGAGGCTGACCGGGATGATCTCCATGCCCAGGGTGTCCTGGACGTAGCGCGAGACGCCGACGGCGGTGCGCAGCGGGTTGTTGGACAGGCCCACCACGGCCCACCGGCCAGGCGTGGTCAGGAGCCGGCGGAGAACCTCCGGATCGTTGGCGTGTGCGGTGCTGGCGGAATTGAGCTGGGACATCTGCCGTCCTTCGTGGTTGCCCGAAGATGGGGCTCCAGCTTACGCCCGGACCAATCAGTCCAGGAAAGACTCGATGGCCTCTGCCACCGCGGCGTCGGGCACGCCGCCCGCATCCGCCTCCAGCAGCCGGAACTCCCCGGATTCCAAGGCATCGGCAGCCCGTTGGGCAAGATCCCGCGTCTCATCGGCACTGCCGCTGCCCGCCAGGATGAGGACCGGGACGCTGATGCCGCCGAGTCCTTCGATTTCGGTCTGCATCACGAGCAGTTCGTCCTCGCCCTCCGCCGGGGCGAGGGCGGGTTCCAGCGCCACCACCCGGTTGACCACCACCGACTCCTCGGCGGCCCGCAGCGCCAGGAACGCTCCCTCGTCAAAGCCGTAAAGGTCCGTTGATTCGCCGGCCACCTGGAGCACGGCCAGCAGGTCATCCACGTCGGATTCCGCCGTGTATTCCTCACCGATCCCGCTTTCCCCGATACCCCGGCGGTCATAGGTGTACACAGTGTGGTTCCGGGACAGGATGTCTGCGAGGGCCGCCGTCGCGCGGCTGCTCCGGTGTGCCAGGAGGGGACCAACTATGGCCAGCGGCGGGCCGCTGCCCTGGCGGGACCAGGCGATGGGCGTTCCGTCTGCGGACGAAACAGTTCCGGAGGCGCTGGGTTCCATGACCGCTCCTGCTCGTTGGATGCTCTTTGGTGCTCACTGGGCCGGTGCTGCTGGGCCGGGGCCGGAATTCAACGGTAGGAGCCGGTGCCGGACAAGGTCAATGCCCTGCACACTGCCGTGCCCAATGCCGGGAACATGTCGTTTTGTGAACCGGCTCACAGGCCAACACTTGTCGGATGTGCGGATCCGGCGTTTAGTTGTCCGTGACCATCCCGAGCGGCTGAGAGACCTGGATCGATGAAGCCGCAGCAACCCTGGTTGCCGCATTTCCTCCTTGAAGTGCGGCAATAACGAGGCTGGTGTCGCAGGAAGCCGTTATCCCGGCTCAGGACACTTTCCGTAGGGTGCTACTGCCAGGAACGATGGAGTGTTTCTATGACAGCAGTTCTGGCTTCTTCCACGCCCGCTTCCGGCACCGCCCAGCCGGCCGGGCCCGCCCTTCCGATCACGTTTGACCGGCTCGGCCGCAGCTTCGGCACCGGCAATGACGAACACGTAGTCCTGCGGGACGTCAGTTTCGACGTTGTCCCGGGGGAGGTGCTGGCCGTTCTCGGGGCCAGCGGCTGCGGCAAATCCACCCTGCTGCGCGCTGCGGCCGGCCTGGACCGGCCTTCCTCCGGCGCCGTCCTGATCGGCGGCAAGCCGGTGAACGGCATCAGTGAGCAGTGCGCCGTCGCCTTCCAGGAGCCGCGGCTGCTGCCGTGGCAAACCCTGCAAGCCAACATTGCAATCGGCCTGCCCAAATCCTCAAGCGCCAGCCGGGGCAAGGCCCGCGTGGCCGAACTTTTGGACCTCGTGGGGCTGACCGCCTTCGCCAAGCACCGGCCGCGGGCGGTGTCCGGCGGCATGGCGCAGCGGGCTTCACTGGCCCGGGCACTGGCGCGTGAGCCCGGTGTCCTGCTGCTGGACGAACCCTTCGGGGCCCTGGATGCCCTGACCCGGCTGAAGATGCAGGACCTGCTCCTGTCCCTGCACCGGGCAGCCCCCGCCACGGTACTGCTGGTCACCCATGACGTGGATGAGGCCCTCCAGCTGGCGGACCGCATCATTGTGCTGGGCACCAAACCGGGGGCACCCGGCGCAACCATCACCAACGTTGTTGCTGTTCCCGGCGACCGTCCGCGGGACCGCGCCTCGGCGGAACTGGCCCGAATGCGCGGCGAGCTCCTGGCCCTGCTGGGCGTCGAACGCCGCTAGCTTCCCGCTTTCCGGCCTGCTTTTCAGGCTCCTCTTTCCGGCCCTCAGCCGTCCTCAACTGCTCCCTGCCTGCCCTGTCCCCGCATGCGCGTACCCGCGGGCCCTCTGCTAAGGAACCCACATGTTCAGCCGATCTTCCCTCCCTGCCCGTTTTTCCCTCCCATCCCGCACGGCCCGCACCCTTGGTGCCCTCGCCGCCGTCGCCGCCCTGTCCCTGACCGGCTGCGTGGCCGGAGAAGACACCACCGGCGCGTCCGCCGTCCAGGACGCCGACGGCGGAACGCTCACCATCGACTTCGCTACCTACAACCCGCTGAGCCTGATCATCAAGGACCAAGGCTGGCTGGAGGACTCCCTGGCGGATGAGGGCGTGACGGTCGAGTGGGTACAGTCCGCCGGCTCCAACAAGGCCAATGAGAACCTGCGTTCCGGGGCCATCGATATCGGTTCCACCGCCGGCTCCGCGGCCCTGCTCCACCGGGCCAACGGCTCGAAGATCAAGGCCATTGACGTGTTCTCCCAGCCGGAATGGTCCGCCCTGGTGGTGGGCGCAGATTCCGGCATCACCTCAGTGGCGGACCTGGCCGGCAAGTCCGTGGCTGCCACCAAGGGCACCGACCCGTACTTCTTCCTGGTCCAGGCCTTGGACGAGGCGGGGCTCAGCCTGTCCGACGTCACGGTGGAACAGCTGCAGCACGCCGACGGGCGTGCTGCCCTGGACAACGGTTCCGTGGATGCGTGGGCCGGGTTGGATCCCATCATGGCCGGGGCGGAACAGAACGGGGCCCGGCTGGTCTACCGCAATCTGGGCTTCAACACGTACGGCCTGCTCGCGGCCAACGAATCCTTCCTCGAGGAGAACCCGGAGCAAGCGCAGGCAGTGGTCAACGCTTATGAAAAGGCCCGCGCCTGGGCCGCGGAGCACCCGGACGAGACGGCAGAAATCCTGGCCGACGTCGCAGGACTGGACCCCGCCGTCGCCAAGACCGTGATCCTCGAACGCAGCAACCTGGACGTGGACCCGGCTCCGGGAGAGGACCAGCGCCGCGTCCTGGCCAAAATCGGCCCGACCCTGGTGGAAACCGGGGACGTCGCCAGCCAGGAACAGGTTGATGAGGCGCTGGCCGGCCTGCTGGAGGATACCTACGTCAGCAAGGCCGACCCTGATGCCGTGGCGGCGTCCCGATGAGTACTGCTGCCGCCCCGGTACCGGTTCCACCCACCCTCTCCCCGACCGGCACACCGGCAGTTCCTGCAGTACCGGCGGCCGCAGCGGCACCGGCCCGCGCCGGATCATTACTGCACCGCCGGCCGGTGCGGCTGGCCCTGGGCCTGCTGGTTCCGGCCCTGCTGCTGGCCGCCTGGCAGCTCGCCGCCGCTGCCGGGACCTTCAGCCCGGTCCAGCTGCCCTCCCCCGCAGCGGTGTACACCGCTGCCGCGGACCTGCTCCAGCGCGGACAGCTGGGCCGCCATGTTGCCATTTCCACCCAGCGGGTGCTGATCGGCTTCGCGCTTGGCTCCGCCCTGGGTCTGGCATTGGGGGCACTGCTGGGTCTGTCCCGGCTGGCCGAGACCCTGCTGGGACCGGCCATCGGCGCCCTGCGGGCCGTGCCCTCCCTGGCCTGGGTGCCGCTGCTGATCCTTTGGCTGAAAATCGGCGAGGATTCGAAAATCACCCTGATCACCATCGGTGCGTTTTTCCCGGTGTTCACCACAGTGGCCCTGGCCCTGCGGCATGTTGACCGGAACCTCGTGGAGGCTGCCCGCGCCTTCGGCCTGCACGGGCTGAAGCTGCTGACCACCGTGCAGCTGCCCGCCGTCGTGCCGGCGGTTTTCTCCGGCCTGCGGCTGGCCCTGGCCCAGTCCTGGCTGTTCCTGGTAGCCGCCGAACTCATCGCCTCTTCCATGGGGCTGGGGTTCCTGCTGACGGATTCCCAGAACAACGGGCGGACCGACCGGCTGTTCCTGGCGATCATCCTGCTGGCCGTGCTCGGAAAGGCGACCGACGCCGTCCTGGGGCTGGCACAGAACCGGGCCGTGAAGAAATGGACCTGAGCGCCGGTGCCGGACCGGCCGCGGCATGCTGAGAACGGAAGGGGCGGGGCTAGTGCTTGCGGGTCAGCGTGACGCGGTCCAGCACCACGGATCCGCCCATGGCCTGGTGCACGCGCAGGAACTCCGTGGCCGACACCTCCAGGATGTGGCTGTCGGTCCGGGCCGGCAGCAGGTCCTCATGCCTGCCCTCCATCAGTTCCAGGAACGTGCGGGTCGCTTCCCAGCGCGCCATCGGTTCCGTGAACGTCATCCGATGCGCGGCCGAGGCCATCTTGTAGCCGGTTTCCACAACAATCACGTATTCGTCCACTGCGGCCTCCCTGCGCCCCATGCATCCGTGTCCGGCCCTGCCTACCGCAACCTAAGCCCACACCCGGCGCAAACCGCAACGGGGAACCGCCCCGCGGCGGCCCGGCACCGCCAAGTTCAGCAGCACCCTCCGTCAACAGCAACGAAAGGCCCCCATGAGTGAGCACCAGTTCGGGTTCCGCACCCGTGCCCTGCACGCCGGCGGCACCCCCGACGCCCTGCACGGGGCACGCGCGGTACCCATCTACCAGTCCACGTCCTTTGTCTTCAAGGACACGGCCGACGCCGCGAACCTGTTCTCGCTGCAGAAGTACGGCAGCATCTACTCTCGGATCGGCAACCCGACTGTTGCGGCCTTCGAAGAACGCATCGCCTCCCTCGAAGGCGGAATCGGAGCCGTGGCGACGGCGTCGGGCATGTCCGCTGAGTTCCTCACCTTCGCCGCACTCTGTTCCGCCGGCGACCACATTGTCGCCTCCGCCCAGCTGTACGGCGGCACCGTCACCCAGCTGGACGTCACGCTGCGCCGCTTCGGCATCGAAACCACATTCGTGCCCGGCACGGACCCGGCGGACTATGCCGGCGCGGTGCAGGAGAACACCAAGGCCGTTTATGCCGAAGTCGTGGCCAACCCAAGCGGAGACGTCACAGACATCGAAGGCCTGGCCCGGGTGGCGCATGACGCCGGGGTGCCGCTGATCCTGGACGCCACCCTCAGCACGCCTTACCTGGTGCAGCCCTTCACGCATGGTGCGGACATTGTGATCCACTCGGCCACGAAGTTCCTCGGCGGGCACGGCACCACCCTGGGCGGCGTCATTGTGGAAAGCGGCCGGTTCAACTGGGGCAACGGGAAGTTCCCGGCCATGACCGAACCGGTGCCCAGCTACGGCAACGTCTCCTGGTGGGGGAACTTCGGGGAATACGGTTTCCTGACCAAGCTGCGCTCGGAACAGCTGCGCGACATAGGCCCCTCACTCAGTGCGACGTCGGCGTTCGCCCTCCTGCAGGGAGTGGAGACGCTGGCCCAGCGCCTCGACGAACACGTGCGCAACGCCCTGGCGGTGGCGCAGTGGCTGGAAGCGGACCCGCGGGTGTCCTGGGTCAGCTACGCCGGACTGCCCTCCCATCCGCACCACGAACGGGCACGCAAATACCTGCCCAAGGGCCCCGGGTCAGTGTTCAGCTTTGGCGTGGCCGGGGGCCGGGCAGCTGGACAGGTGTTCATCGAATCCCTGCAACTGGCCTCGCACCTGGCCAACGTAGGTGATTCCCGGACGCTGGTGATCCACCCGGCCTCCACCACCCACCAGCAGCTCTCCCCTGACCAGCTCTCCACCGCCGGAGTATCCGAGGACCTGGTGCGCATTTCCGTGGGGCTGGAGGACCTGGCGGACATCCTCTGGGACCTGGACTCGGCCCTGACCGCAGCCGCCAGCACCAGTGCCGCCGGTGCCGCCGCCAGCGGTGCCGCCGCCAGCGGTGCCGCCGACCTTTCGAAGGAGACCGCCGATGTCCGCTGAAACTCCTTCCGGCACCGCCGGAGATTCCGGAACCAGGACTTGGACCGGTCCGACGGCGGCGGAACGCCTGGCGCTGCTGCGCGGGGCCCGGACCATCGCCATTGTGGGAGCCTCGGACAAACCATCGCGTGCCTCTTACTTCGTGGCCACGTACCTGCTCTCCTCGTCCCGCTACCGGGTCTATTTCGTGAACCCCGCGGCGAAACGGATCCTGGGCCAGCCCGTGTACGCCGCGCTGGCGGACCTTCCAGAACCTCCGGACATTGTGGATGTGTTCCGCCGCTACGAAGACCTGCCCGGGGTGCTGGAGGAAGCAAAGGCTGCGGGGGCAAAGAACCTGTGGCTACAGCTGGGGTCATGGCACGAAGAAGTGGCCAGGGACGCCGAAGCAGCAGGCATGGGGGTGGTGATGGACCGGTGCGTGAAGATCGAGCACGCCCGGTTCCACGGCGGGCTGAACCTCGCCGGCTTCAACACCGGAGTGATTTCCTCCCGGCGCCAGCTAACGGTGTAGGCGGTGTAGGCGGGTCCGTGCGGAGGCGGACTACCGTCCTCCGCCGGGCCAGCCGTAGCCGTTGTTGCCCTGTCCGTTGTGGCCCCGGCCGTTGCTGTTGTGCGCGCCGTTGCCGGACTGTCCGCCGTTGAACATCGCCGCCGCACCGCCGCCAGGGCCCATGGTGTCCCGTACACCGCCGTCGTTGCGCCGGTTCTGGCCCGGGATATAACCGGTGGGCGGCCCGTCGAATGTGCCGGGGTTCTTCCCGGCGTCTTTCCCGCTGCCCGGATATCCGGGCGCGTGCTGAACTGGGGGTGCGGGCACTGCTTCCACCGGTGCGGCTGGCGCCGGCATGGGAACCGGTGCCGGATCCGGCACCGGCTCAGGTGCGGGAGCAACATTTTCCGGTGTTGACGGCACACTTTCCGCGGCCACCGGGGCAAAAGTTTCTTCCGGAACAACGAGTTCTGTCGTGCTTCGTTCGGCTGTGGGCGCAGGCTCCGGCGTAAAGCTGACAACTGGTGCCGGATCCGCGCGCACCAGGAAATCCTGCGTGGCAGCAACGCCGGTGGCTCCGGCCGCCATGGCGCCGATCAGCGCGGTGCTGAGAATGATCCCCCGGCGGCGCTTGGACTTCAGGGGCACCGGAGCGCCGTCCAGCAGTGCGGCCAGCTTCCCGCTCGGTTCCGGTGCAGCGGTATGCGCCTGCGCCCGCAGGGACAGGAGGCCCGCGAGCAGTTCGGGGGATTCCTCCACCCCGGCTTCGGTCAGGAGGCCGCGGATATACCGGGCGTCTTGGTCGTCAGGATGCTCGCTCATTGTCCGGTGCCTCCTTCCCTTCCAGTTGGCCCTTCAGTATCCCCAACGCACGGCGTTGCAGCTGCTTCACCGCTCCGGGAGTGCGTCCCATGATTTTGGCCGACTCGTCGATGGACAGGTCCGCCACCACCCGCAGCAGCAGCACTTCCTGCTGCTGGGGTGTTAGTCCCTGCAGCAACGAGGCGACGCCGGTGTCTGCGCCCAGCGCGCTTTCCTCGGCGGACTGCGTTGACCTGCCGTCCAGTTCCGGGTCAAACACGGCCGTCGCCGGTTCACGTTCCCGCCGGCGGATGTCATCCACCATGCGGGCATGGGCTACGGAAAAAGCGAAGGTACGTGCCCCGCGAAGACCGCCGGATAGTGAGTCCAGCTTGGCGAACAGCGTCAGGAACACTTCCTGGGTGAGGCCCTCGGGATCTTCACAGCCTTTGGACCGGAGGTAACCGAGGATGCCGGGTGCGAAGTCGTCATAGAGTTCCCGCAGCGCGGCCGGTTTCCGGGCGCGCGCATCACGGAGCGTCTGCTCGGTAAGCGCTGCGGCCACGACGGATCACTTTCGTAGGAAGCGGGGTGGTGCAAATGCTACCTTGCTCCGAGCCGTAGACGCATGTGCAACGGCCGCACCGATGCTCGTTGGGGGGATAAGCCTCGGCGCGGCCGTTACAAACAGGTAATCGCCGGGGGGTACGAAAAGGTTACGCACCTGGAAAAAGTTTTTTCAGCAGGTGCTTCGGTGCTTATCCGGCGTCAATAATCCGGGTGTTTTCGGCGAAACGGCGGTTCTTGAGCACGGGCAGGAACTCCCGGACCTCGCTGATGCGCTGCCGGGTGACGTCCGCCGTCGCCACTGCCTCGCGTTCCTCCGCCAGGGAGGCCTGCGGCACACCCATGGGATCAAGGATGACGGAGTGGCCCACAGTGTGCCGGCTGGAAGTGCCTGCTGCCGCCACCCAGACCGTGTTCTCAATGGCGCGTGCCTTCAGCAGCGTCTCCCAATGATCAATCTTGTGTTCGCCCCGGAACCAGGCGGCCGGCACCGCCAGCAGGTCCGCCTCCTGGTCCGCGAGCGCCCGGGCGAGTTCCGGGAAGCGCAGGTCATAGCACGTCATGACCCCCACCCGCAGTCCGCCCGCTTGCAGAACCTTCACGCCGCCGTCGCCCGGCTTGATCCGGTCCGATTCGGCGTAGCTGAACGCGTCATAAAGGTGCAGTTTCCGGTACGTGCCGGCAATCCGCCCGGTCGCTTCGATCAGCACCAGGGTGTTGTACGGGCGTTCCTCGCCGCTGGACTCGTATCCACCGGCCACAATGGCGATCTCCAGTTCGGCGGCCAGCAGGGACAGCTGCTGCACGAACGTGCTCCAGGACGCGTCGACGGCGGCGGCGAGCGGCCCCTGGACCTGCCCGATGCTGAACATGGACTCTTCGGGAAAAATGACAAGCTCCGCGCCCTCGGCCCGGGCCTTGCCGGCCAGGGCACGCATGGTATCCAGGTTCTCGCGCACTTCACCGGACGGACTGAACTGACCGACGCTGACTAACACTGCGGACCACCTTCGTCTCGGGCTTGGGTGCTCCCAGCCTAGACTAGGTTGCATTGCCCGGCCCCCGCGCTCCCCTACACTTGGTCGGCATGGAAGAACTCACCGCCCCCGTTGACCTTGGCACCCCCGGCGGGCTCCTGAACCCCGCGGCGGTCGCGTTTTCCCGCACTCCGCTGCACCGCCCGGTAGTACCCTCCGGGGCCCGCGGGGGTTGGCGGACCAAGCGCTGGGAATACTGGGGCATCCTCACCCCGGAACTGGCCGTCGGTCTGACCATTGCGCACCTGGACTATGCCGCCACCCTGCAGCTCTACGTCTTCGAGCGCAGCACCGGCAAGGAGATCAGAGTCGACCCCCTGAAGCTGCTGCCCTCCTATGCGGACATTTCCCTGCCGGATACCCTGCCGCCGCTGACCGCGTTCGGTTCCTTCGGCGGATCATCGCTGCGCTTCCACGACGCCGACGGCGGCACCCGCCTGACCGCGTCGTCGCCCCGGGTTTCCGCGGACCTCTTCGCCGAGGCGGACGGCGATGTGCTGGGCGTGGTGGTGCCCTGGTCCGGGCGCCGCTACCAGTACACCCTCAAGGACGTGGCCCGCCGGGTCTCCGGCACCGTCACCGTGGACGGCCGGGAGTATTCCGTGGGCGGCGAGGATTCCTTTGCCGTCCTGGACCGCGGGCGCGGCCGCTGGCCGTATTCGAGGCGCTGGAACTGGGGCGCGGGTGCCGGCACGGTGGACGGGGTGCGGCTCGGGCTGCAGGTCGGCGGGAAGTGGACGGCAGGCACCCCCGCCACGGAGAACGCCCTCATTGTTGACGGACGCCTGCACCATTACGACGGCGAACTGGAGTTTCAGTACGATCTGGCCGATCCGGCGTCGGCCTGGCGGGTCCGCGGCGAGTGGATCGATGCCGTCCTCACACCGTTCCACCGGCGGGTGGCCGCCACCAACGCCGTGGTGATCAGTGCCCGGACCTGGCAGGCCTTTGGCACATGGACCGGAACGGCCCGCACTCCGGACGGCACCGAGTATGCGCTGGACGGGATGGGCGGCTGGATCGAGGAGGCCAGGAACCGCTGGTAGGCGCAGAAAGGCCCCGCAGCATCACATGCTGCAGGGCCTTCCTCAAGGGACCTACTCGTTGATCAGGTCCCGCACCACAATGGTCTGGTCCCGGTCCGGGCCCACGCCGATAGCGGAGAACCGGGTGCCGGACATCTTTTCCAGCGCCAGCACGTAGTTCCGGGCATTTTCGGGCAGGTCCTCCAAGGTCTTGGCCCCGGTGATGTCCTCGGTCCAACCGTCGAAGTACTCGAAGATCGGCTTCGCGTGGTGGAAGTCGGTCTGCGTCATCGGCATCTCGTCAAAGCGCACGCCGTCGACGTCGTAGGCCACGCATACGGGGATCTTCTCGATGCCGGTGAGGACATCGAGCTTCGTCACGAAGTAGTCCGTGAACCCGTTGACGCGGGACGCGTGGCGGGCCAGGACGGCGTCGTACCAGCCGCAGCGGCGGGGACGGCCGGTGTTCACACCGAATTCGCCGCCGGTCTTCTGCAGGTACAGGCCCATGTCGTCGAACAGTTCCGTGGGGAACGGTCCGGCGCCCACGCGGGTGGTGTACGCCTTGATGATGCCCACGGCCCGGTTGATGCGGGTGGGGCCGATGCCCGAGCCCACGGACGCGCCGCCGGCGGTGGGGTTGGAGGAGGTGACAAACGGGTAGGTGCCGTGGTCAACGTCCAGGAAGGTGGCCTGGCCGCCCTCCATGAGGATTACCTTGCCCTCGTCCAGGGCAGTGTTCAGCTCATAGGTGGAGTCGATGACCATGGGGCGCAGCCGGTCCGCGTAGGAGAGGAAGTACTGGACCATCTCTTCGGCGTCAACGTCGCGGCGGTTATAGACCTTCAGCAGCAGCTGGTTCTTCTGCTTCAGGGAGCCTTCGACCTTCTGGCGCAGGATGGATTCATCGAAGATGTCCTGCACGCGGATGCCCAGCCGGGCGACCTTGTCCATGTACGCCGGCCCGATGCCGCGGCCGGTGGTGCCGATGGCCCGCTTGCCCAGGAAGCGTTCGGTGACCTTGTCCATCACCTGGTGGAACGGGGCCACCAGGTGCGCGTTGGCGGAGATCCGCAGCTTGGACGTGTCTGCGCCGCGGGACTCAAGGCCGTCGATCTCGGCGAAGAGCGCCTCAAGGTTCACCACGCAGCCGTTGCCGATCACGGGAATGGCGTTGGGGCTGAGGATGCCTGCAGGCAGCAGCTTGAGTTCGTATTTTTCACCGCCGACGACGACGGTGTGGCCGGCATTGTTTCCGCCGTTGGGCTTGACGACGTAGTCGACGCGCCCGCCGAGCAGATCGGTGGCCTTACCTTTACCTTCGTCGCCCCATTGGGCGCCGACGATGACTATAGCTGGCATGGGATCCTCCCCCATTAGTTACGGGGCAGAGCTGCTAGGTGCAGATCCGCTACCGTGCATGAGAACGCCCCTGAACTCGCCGGTCAAGCCGTGGTGGCCTGGCTACGCGGAAGTCGCGGGGCTCTTACCCGCCAAGTTTAGCCGATCACGCTTTGCCCGCCCCGGAATTACGACATCAGGGGCAGTATCCGGTGCGGCGGCGCAGGTACCGTAGCGTCATGGACCGATTCCGCGGGTACATTGCCGGGCTGGGAACCGCCTCCGGTGTGCGGCTGGTGGTGGGGCATTGGCTCGACTCACCCTTTGGTGCCTTCACGGACGTTATGGCGGAGCACGACGACGGCGTCCGGACACTGCTCGCCCCCTCAGACGCGGTGGCGGAGTATGTGGGCGGGACGTACCGGTTTGACCGGACCGTGGTGGCACCGGTGGACGCGGTGCTGTCCGCGAGCGCACTGCGGGTGGCCGCCGGTCCGCTGCGGCTGGAGGTGGAATTGGGTCCGGTGACGGTTCTGGGCCGGCTGCTCGAACATGTGCCGGCTCCGCTGGCCGTTGCGCCATGGTGGCTGCGTGCCGTCAACCCCGTGGCCGGATTGATTGTTCCCGGCGTGCAGACCGCCGGTTCAGCTGGCGGTGGGCGGCGGGAGTTCTACGGCGTCCGGTCCATCCGCTCCCTCGTTGCAGCGACGGCTGCCTGGGACGGTGCTGATCTGGGGCAGCTGCGCCGGATCGATCCGCCCGTGAAGTTCGGTTTCAGCTCCGTTCCGGCCACACCACAGATTGTCGCCGTCACCACCACGATCCTGCCCTGAGACCGCCACCCGGCGTTCATAGTGCACCTAATGCCGTGTGGCCCCACCCTGGGCAGCATTAACTGCACTATGGACAGCCTGGGCGGGCACTTGGCGGGCCGCCGCGGCGGATTCCCTGCAGTTTGGGAAATCCCTCCAGTTTGGGCATTTCCTGCCACTGCGCAGCGCAGGGATTTCCCAAACCGGTCGATTTTTCCCATCCCGGAGCTTTTAACCTGCCTGACGGCCCCAGACAACCCCACCCACCCGTCCTGGGTTGTTGCCGAAGGACAACTTTTGCCCGTGCGAACTAATTGGCGGCTCTGCGGACCAATATCTGCCTGCGGGGAAGCGCGCCGATTACGCGAGTACCTACGCTTTCAGGGTCATCCTCTCCTGGATGCCCTCCTTTACTCAGGAAGCAGGGAATCGCATGAAAAAGACGACAGCAGGCCTCACTTTTACGGCCATCACCGGGTTCGGGCTCCTCACCGCCGGACCGGCGCTGGCAGACGGCCCCGGCGGCGGCGATCACCGGCCGCCGCCCACGGCCCCCTATGTCAACTGTGACGAGGCAGCCGCGGAGGGCGTCTACAACATCCCGGCCGACCACCCCCGCTATGGCCCACATTTGGACAATGACGGGGACGGCATCGGCTGCGAGGATTCCACCAAGCCGATGGCCCAGGTACCCATGAAACAGGGACATTTGGATGCGGACGGCACTTGGATGGATGCGCAGGTCGGCCAGATGCCGGCAGGCGGGGCCAACACCGGCATCACCCAGGAGCCCGAGGAATCCAATGCCGGAATCCTTGCCCTGAGCGGTGGCCTGGTCCTGGCTGCGGCCGCCGGCGGAACCTACGTGGTGCGCCGCCGTCGTACGGCGGGCTGAGCTCCGCACAACATCAACCGCAACACGACAGGACATCCCATGGCACATGCATCCGGCACTGGGGACGGACAGACATGACCAGCACCGTTAGGGGCGGCCGCCGCAGGGGCCTGCGGGCAACTGCGGCGGCTGCCGTCCTGCTTCCGGCAATGGTCCTTGCCGGGGGATGCGCCGCGAACTCGGACCCTAAGGGTGGGGTTCCCCTGCTGGCTCCGTCGCCGGCGGCCACGGCACAGGTGTCGTCGCTGCCCGCGGCCCCCACAACGTCCGCCGAACCCGCCGCACCCCCACTGCCTGAGTCCACGCCGGTGTCGCTGACTATCCCCTCGATCGGCGCCCAGTCGAAAGTGATCCGGCTTGGCCTCGATGCCCAGGGCGCGCTGGAAGTGCCGCCGGGAGACCCCGGGTCGCCCGCAGGATGGTACGAACACTCCCCCACCCCGGGTGGGCTCGGCCCTGCCGTGTTGCTGGGCCATGTCAACGCCGAGGGCGGCGGACCCGGAATATTCGCGGACCTGCGCCGGCTGGCCGCCGGGGACCGGATCGAAGTTGCCCGCGAAGACGGCAGCACGGCTGTATTCACGGTGCAGGCAGCGGAGCAATACGCGAAGGACAATTTCCCAACGCTGAAGGTCTACGGAAACACGGCAGGCCCTGAACTGCGCCTGATCACCTGCGACGGTTACGATCCGGAAACCGGAAAGTTTGACGACAATTACGTGGTCTACGCCGTGCTGGCACCGGTAGACGTGCAGTAACCCTAGGACGGTGACCGGGCGGATTACCCCGAATCCGGCCGGACCGGCTGGCGCAGCACCGTCCGCAGTTTCGCCGGGGCGGTGCGCCGGGGATCGTTCAGGTAGACCTCGTGGTGATCGCCGTTGAACGCCAGATCATGTTCCGGCATCCAGGCATCGTGCAGCCGCGCCAGGACCGGCGCCTCGTCGTCGTAGGGGCCTACAAAAAGGATCTGCGCGGACAGCCCTTCATCGAGGGGCAGCAGCCGCACCCGGTCGATGCCGGGCGGATCCTTTTTCGCGGCCACCGCGGCCACCGCCTGTTCCACCATCCCGGCGGTGATCCATTCCGGCTGGGCAATCAATGCGGTCCAGTCCCACGAATCCTTGTCCCCGGCAGTGAACGCGCTCATGTCCGCCGCCCGCCATAGCGCTTCGAGCGGCGGCACCGTGAAGTCCTGCTCCAGCTCGTTCTTGGACCGGAACTTCACTGCGTACGCGACGGGATAGAGGCACTCCAGGGCCTGGGCGTATTCGGGCGAGGTATTCGGGTTCCCGTGTCCATCCACGGCCAGGTACTGCAGGTGCGGCACCTGCACCAGGGCGAAGTCCCGCCGGCCGGGCGAGTACAGCTCCGGGTAGGACTTCCGGAAGTCGAACTTATCCATGCCCGCACCGGCCTTTCGCGTCGGGTCCAGCCTACGCACCGTCCCCGGCGGTGCACTACACCCCTACTACCCGGCTGATGCCCGCGGGAACAACCTGTGCCGGGGACTGCAGATCCACCCGCCGTACCCGGCACTGCGTACACCGGACATAGAGGAGGACGCCGGCGGATACCTGGTGGCGGGATTCCGTTATCCAGGAATGTTCGTGGCTGACGCCAACTACTTGGAGATCGTGGTTCGAGACCGGACTGATATGCATGGACTCAACAATGCTGTAATGGCCTTATGCATCTCAACCCTTACGGCGAGTACGCCGTGCTGCTGGCCGCGTCGCTGGCGAACAACTGGCCGGGCAACCGGGACGCCCTGGTGGAGCGGACGTTGGAGGCCGGTATGACCATGACCTTCCCCGCCCGCCCGGACGATCTTGCGCGCACCCGCACCTTCATTGACGAGTGGCTGGCAGTGGTGGACACACCTGCTCCGGAGCAGCGGGCGGCACTGCTGAACGCGCAGATGGCCGACGCCGCGGCCTACCCTCGGCTTACGAATCACGACGGCGAAGGCTGGCACCTGCACTACCGCGACAATGACGAATCCCTGCCGTCGGTACTGCGCGCCATCATCAGCGTCGGAACTTCCCTGCATCTGGTCACCCGCGGCATGCACCGGCTCGGACGGTGCGCCGCGGAGCCGTGCCGAGCGGTGGTTGTGGACGTCACCCGCAACGGCCGGCAGCGGTATTGCTCGGTCCGCTGTGCCAACCGGGCGGCGGTCCGCCGGCACCGTTCCCGCCCCCAAGCCGGATAGGGATGGGCAGGCGGGCACAAAAAACCGGCGGCCCCTGCCTCAGGGACCGCCGGTTTTCCAGCAGGAACGGCTAGAGGGCCTGGCCTTCAATGGCTGCCTTGGCCTGCGGATCGGAATCGTCGAGGAACTTGCGGATCCGGTCCACTTCCTCGGTCTCGCCGATGGCTGCTGCGGCGCGGCCGAGGGCGTACAGCGAGCGCAGGAAACCGCGGTTGGGGACATGCGACCACGGGATGGGGCCGATGCCGCGCCAGCCGGCACGGCGCAGGGAGTCCAGTCCGCGGTGGTAGCCCACCCGGGCGTAGGCGTAGGACTCGACGTTCCGGCCCTCCTCGAACGCCTCGTCGGCCAGCGCAGCCCACACCTGAGAGGAGGTGGGGTACTTGGCGGCAAGGTCCACCGGTTCGTCGCCTGCTTCCAGGCGGGCGACGACGTCGGTCTCCTCAGGCAGGTACGTGGCGTCGGGGCCGAGCAGGTTCTTGCGGAATTCGTCTGACATTAGAGCGCCTTGCCTGCCGATCCGAGGTTCTGCGCGGCTTCGACCACGCGTGCGGCCATGCCCTTTTCGGCGGAGGCACCCCAAACACGCGGGTCGTACTGCTTCTTGTTGCCCACTTCGCCGTCCACCTTCAGGACGCCGTCGTAGTTCCGCAGCATGTGGTCGGCCACCGGGCGGGTGTACGCGTACTGGGTGTCGGTGTCGATGTTCATCTTCACGACGCCGTAGGAGACGGCGTCGGCGATCTCCTGGGCGGAGGAGCCGGAGCCGCCGTGGAAGACCAGGTCAAAGGGCCGGTCCTTGCCGAGGGATTCGCCGACTGCGTCCTGGATCTCCTTGAGGATCTCCGGGCGCAGCTTCACGCCGCCGGGCTTGTACACGCCGTGCACATTGCCGAAGGTCAGGGCCGTGAGGTAGCGGCCCTTGCTGCCGTCGCCGAGGGCTTCGATGGTGGCCATGCCGTCCGCCACGGTGGTGTAGAGCTTTTCGTTGATGGCGTTTTCCACGCCGTCCTCTTCACCGCCCACAGTGCCGATTTCCACTTCGAGGATGATCTTCGCGGCAGCGGTGCGCGCCAGCAGTTCCTGCCCAATGCGCAGGTTGTCGTCCAGGGTTTCGGCGGAACCATCCCACATGTGCGAGTTGAAGATGGGGTCCTCGCCGCGCTTCACCGCAGCTTCGGACGCGGCCAGCAGCGGCAGGACGAAATCTTCGAGCTTGTCCTTGGGGCAGTGGTCGGTGTGCAGTGCAACGTTCACGTTGTAGCTCTTGGCTACTTCCTTGGCGTACGCCGCAAACGCGAGGGAACCGGCAACCATGTTCTTCACGGTGGCGCCGGACCAGTAGGCCGAGCCGCCGGTGGAGACCTGGACAATGCCGTCCGAGCCGGCCTCGGCGAACCCGGCCAGGGCTGCGTTCAGGGTCTGCGAGGAGGTGACGTTGACTGCCGGGTAAGCGAACCCTCCTGCCTTGGCACGGTCGATCATCTCGGCGTAAATCTCCGGGGTTGCAATAGGCATGCTGACTCCAAGTGTCGTGTGGCAGGGCCTGGCGCCCTCTCTGGCTTCCTACATCCTAGCCACAAGTACCCGCGCGGCATCAGGTGCGCCCGGCGGATAACCGCGGCCGGTTTACCTACCCGCCCGCTCCCGGGTTAGCCGGCCTTCTGGCCGAAAACGTGGCGGCGGATCCAGCTGTGCATGGCGATGGCCGCGGCCGAGCCGGCGTTGATGGACCGGGTGGAACCGAACTGGGCAATGGACAGGGTGGCGTCTGCGGCGGCGTGGACCTCGGGGCTCAGGCCCGGGCCTTCCTGCCCGAACACCAGGACGCAGTTTTCCGGCAGCTCATAGGTTTCCAGCGGCACGGAATCGGGAAAATTGTCGATCCCGATGATGTGCAGGCCTTCGCCGTGCGCCCAGGCGACAAAGTCCTCGACCGTGGGGTGGTTGCGGATGTGCTGGTAGCGGTCGGTGACCATGGCGCCGCGGCGGTTCCACCGGCGTCGTCCGATGATGTGCACTTCCTTGGCCATAAACGCGTTGGCGGTGCGGACAACTGTGCCGATGTTGAAGTCGTGCTGCCAGTTTTCGATGGCCACATGGAAGGGATGCCGTTTGGTGTCCAGGTCCGCCACGATCGCGTCATGTTTCCAGTACCGGTATTCGTCCACCACGTTGCGGGCATCGCCGTTCGCCAGCAGTTCCGGATCCCAGTGCTCCCCTTCGGGCAGCGGCCCTTCCCAAGGGCCTACACCCACCTGGTGCATTGGGGCGGCGGTTGCATCCGTGGCGTCATCAAGGGGTTCCCGGGGGCTGCTGTCTATCACCCTTCCAGCCTAAGGTGAAAGACTGGCTGTGCCCGCCGCAGCGTGCCCGTCACGGGCCGGTTGTAGGCGGGGCCACCTAGGCAATGAAGCGAGAAATGGGAGACCGTGGGCGAAAACGAGAACATTGAGTGCTGGCTGACGGACATGGACGGTGTCCTGGTCCACGAAAACCATCCGATTCCGGGCGCCGCGGAGCTCATTGAGCGCTGGGTCGCAACGAGCAAGCGGTTCCTGGTGCTAACCAACAACTCCATCTACACGCCCCGGGACCTGGCCGCACGGCTGCGCGCCTCGGGCCTGGAGGTCCCGGAGGAGAACCTGTGGACCTCCGCCCTGGCTACAGCGGAGTTCCTCAAGGACCAGGTCAAGAACTCCGGCGCCCCGGGCCGCTGCTTTGTGGTGGGCGAGGCCGGGCTGACGACGGCGCTGCACGAGGCGGGCATGATCCTCACGGACACGAACCCGGACTATGTGGTGCTGGGCGAGACCCGCACCTACTCCTTCGGCACCATCACCAAGGCCATCCGGCTGATCCTGGGCGGCGCCCGGTTCATCGCCACGAACCCGGATGTCACGGGCCCTTCGCAGGAAGGCGTCCTGCCGGCCACCGGTGCCATCGCGGCGCTGATTACCGCGGCCACCAAGATGGAGCCCTACATTGTGGGCAAACCCAACCCCATGATGTTCCGTTCCGCCATGCGCAAGATTGACGCGCACTCGGAGACCACCGCCATGATCGGCGACCGGATGGACACCGACATTGTGGCCGGCATCGAAGCGGGCCTGCACACGGTGCTGGTGCTCAGCGGCATTACCCAGCGCGAGGACATCAACCGGTACCCGTTCCGGCCCACGCAGATCATGAACTCGGTATCGGACCTGATCAACACCATCTGACCCGACCGGCCCGGTTACTCCACCGGCCGGACACCGCCGGAGGGGGCCGGCTCGTAAAGCCGCAATACCTGCAGCAGGACCTCTTCGTAGATCTCCGGGTTCCACTGCGGGCTGGCATGTGCGGGGCGGGCCCCTTCGGTCACCGGGGCACCGGGCAGCAGGTTCGAACCGAAGGCGTCCGTCCAGCCCGCCCGGGCCGACGCGTAATTCACGGTTTCATCCCGCGGATTCCCGATGAACGCGGCCTTGGTGCCGGCGAGCGCCGCCGTGAAGCGTGCGGCGCTGAAGTGGTAGATGAACGAGGCCTGGGACTGGATGAGGGTGCTGGAAGGGGCCAGCGGTGAGAGCTGGGCCAGTGTCTGTTCACCGATGGTCCGCCAGGACCGCTCGTCTTTGTGCACCAGGCGCTCGCCCAGTTCGTAGCCGCCGCGCAGTCCCAGCGGCACCCGGTAGCCGGCGTCGTACAGGAACACCGCTCCCTCGAACATGGCCCGGTCCAGGACGTCCTTCTTCCCGGACGGGCTGGAGTCCAGGATGATCAGTTCGACGGCGACGCCGCGCTCGCGCAGGCCGGCCGCCACCTGCACGGCCACCATCCCGCCGAAGCTGTGCCCGTAAAAGTAGATCCGCTCCAGCCGCAGGTCGAGGATGCAGCGGTGGACGGCGTCGAGGATGTCCTGCACCCTCAGGCCCAGGTTCGAGTAGCCCACCGCGGCCAGCTGTCCGCGGGTGGTGAGCGCCGGGCGCAGCGAGCCGAGGATCCAGCGGGTTTCCTCCCAGCTGGTTTTGTACCCCGGGAAAAGGAACCACATGGCCCGGGGAAACCTCCGCTGCGCCTCTTTGTCCGGCACCCGCAGGATTTCCAGTTCCTCGCGGTAGCGCTGGATCCGCGAGGTGACGGCCAGGTCCGTGGCCAGCAGCAGTCCGGCGGCGGAACCGGCCAGGAACCGGCGGCGGGAAATCCGGTGCAGGTCTGAGACCTTGCGGAGGAATGCTCCCGGGTCGCCGGGCGTCCCAGGGGCGGGCAGCATTTCCGGGTCCCGGACGCTCTCCGGTTCCGGGTCGCCGCTGCCGCGCCGGTTGCCGCGGCTACTCGAGGCCGAGTTCATCCTTGCCGAACGCAAACAGGTACGGCACCCCGGCCTCGGCCTCGATGCGTTCCTTGGCGCCGGTATCCCGGTCCACAATCACGGCCACGGCCACCACGTTGCCGCCGGCCTTCCGCACACCCTCGACGGCGGTCAGGGCCGAGCCGCCGGTGGTGGAGGTGTCCTCAAGGACCACCACGTTGCGTCCGGCGACGTCGGGGCCTTCCACCTGGCGGCCCATGCCGTAGGACTTCTGCGCCTTGCGCACCACAAAGGCGTCCACGGGGCGGCCGGTGCGGGCGGCGGCGCTCATCAGCGCGGTGGCCACCGGATCGGCACCCATGGTCAGGCCGCCGGCGTTTGTGAACTCGATTCCTGCGCTGTCCAGCAGTTCCAGCATCACCTCGCCCACCAGGGCGGATGCTTCGTGCTGCAGCGTGACTCGGCGCAGGTCTATGTAGTAATCGGCCTCTGCGCCGGAGGACAGCACCACCTTGCCGCGGACCACCGCCAACTCCTGGATCAGGTCCAGCAGACGGGTACGGGCGGGCGCAATGGCGGGCGATGTCATGCCTTAATCCTAGCCATGGCCGTGCCGCGCACGGATGTTTGTGCATCTTTGCGACGGCGCGGCGGACCAACTCGCGCCGGCCGTTGCCCGGGCAGGGCGCCGGTGACGGATATAGGCTGAGGTCCATGCGGAAACTACAAGAGGAAATCATTGCCGAATTGGGAGTTCAGCCCACTATTGATGCGGCCGCGGAAATCCGGCGCCGGGTGGACTTCCTCAAAGAATATCTGCACGCCTCGCACACCAAGGGCTACGTTCTGGGCATCAGCGGCGGCGTGGATTCCACGCTCGCCGGCAAGCTGGCCCAGATGGCCGTGGATGAGCTGAAGGCCGAAGGTACCGAGGCAACGTTCATTGCCCTGCGCCTGCCGTACAAGGTCCAGCACGATGAAGACGACGCCCAGGCTGCGCTGAAGTTCATTGCCCCCGACCAGTCCCTGGTCTACAACGTGGGCCCGGCAGTGGACGGTTTCGAAGACGAGTACGTCAAGATGACCGGCGAGAAGATCACCGACTTCAACAAGGGCAACATCAAGGCCCGGGTGCGCATGACCGCGCAGTACGCCGTGGCAGGCCAGCACAACCTGCTGGTGATCGGCACGGACCACGGCGCCGAATCCGTTACCGGTTTCTTCACCAAGTTCGGCGACGGCGGCGCGGACCTGCTGCCCCTTTCCGGCCTGGACAAGCGGCAGAACCGTGCACTGCTGACCGAGCTGGGAGCCCCGGAGAAGCTGGTTGCCAAGGCCCCCACCGCCGATCTGCTCGATGACAAGCCCGGGCAGACGGACGAGACGGAGCTGGGCCTGAGCTACGACACCATCGACGGCTATCTGGAGGGCGAGGACACCCCCGCCGACGCGGCGGAAAAGATCGAGGCCCGCTTCGTGATGACCCGGCACAAGCGCACCATCCCGGTCACGGTGCACGACACCTGGTGGAAGTAACACCTGACCCTGCCTGTGCTGCACCGCACTGCGCCGCGCATCCGGCCCCGCCGGGCCCGCGGCGCAGTGTGGGAGCGGGCCGGATTGGGTAACGTAGCAGTGTGAAGATTGCTACCTGGAACGTAAACTCCATCCGCGCCCGAGCCGACCGCATTGAGGCCTGGCTGCAGCGCTCCGACGTCGATGTCCTGGCCATTCAGGAGACCAAGGCGAAGGACGAGAACTTCCCCTGGGAACTGTTCGAGAAGAACGGCTACGAAGTGGCGCACTTCGGCCTGAGCCAGTGGAACGGCGTGGCCATTGCCTCCCGCGTGGGCCTCGACGACGTCGAACGAACCTTCCCCGACCAGCCGCACTTCGGCAAGACCGCGGAGACCACCGTGGCCGAAGCCCGTGCCATCGGTGCGACCTGCGGCGGAGTGCGCGTGTGGAGCCTGTACGTTCCCAACGGCCGGGCGGTGGAGGATCCGCACATGCCGTACAAGCTGGAATGGCTGAAGACCCTCAAGAACCATGCCGCCGAGTGGATCACCAAGGATCCGTCCCTGGAACTGGCCCTGATGGGTGACTGGAACATCGCCCCGGAGGACGACGACGTGTGGGACATCGACTGGTTCCGCGCCCAGAACGCCACCCACATCACCGATCCCGAACGGCAGGCCTTCAAGGACTTCCTCGACGCCGGCTTCACCGACGTGGTCCGTCCCTTCCACCCCGGGCCCGGCGTCTACACCTACTGGGACTACACCCAGCTGCGTTTCCCCAAGAAGCAGGGCATGCGCATCGACTTTGTCCTGGGCTCCCCCGCCCTGGCGAAGCGGGTCACCGGCGCGGTGATCGACCGGGAGGAACGCAAGGGCAAGGGCGCCTCGGACCACGCTCCCGTGATTGTGGAACTGGACTAGCCGTGGCGCGGCATCCCTCGCTGTACCGGACCTTCCCCTTCGTCTCTTACCTGCGCGTCTACGAGCCGCTGGATGCCTTCGATGACACCCAGCAGCTGGCCATCATGGAGCAGCGGGCCCGCGGCCGGCACGAAACCGAGGTCCTGGAGCGCACCGACGCCGTCCGCCGCCTGGTACGCGTGGTTTCTGATCCGTTTCCGCACAACGCCACGGACCTGGTCCGGGTGCTGCACTACCCCGCGCAGGAGGGGGTGACCAACCGCCTTTACTGCCCCAACCAGCTGGCGGTGCGCACTTCCCTGGCCGCTGAATCCCTGGGCGAGTCCATCCGCGGACCGCTGGTGGACGTGCTGGTGCCCGAGGTGGCCCGCGAAGCCCACGCAGCGCGGCTGGATCCGGATTCCTTTGCCGATTCGCTGGCCAAGCTGCACACCCGCTCCGCTACCTGGGGTGTGCCGTTCGGCTGGTTTGTGCTGCTGCACGAGGAGGACCACACCGAAGTGGTGGAGGACGACGGCCATGTGCAGACCGTGCGGCTGTCCGCACCGGTGCTGCAGTGCATCGAACGGGCCCGGGCGGCTTCGGCGTCGCTGTCCATGGCCGCGCCGGAACTGGACCTGCTGGATGAACTGGCGGAACTGATCGCCTGGCTGGAGGTCTTCGATCCGGACGCCGTGCTGGAGCTTGACTACGGACCGGTGGCGGACCTGGTGTTCCCCGACGATTCCCCCTCGGACGTCCGGCTGGGCATCGAGTCCCTGGCCGACGGCGATATGACCGGCGCGGCTGCGGCCTACCGCCGCCTCGCCTCCCGCTGGATTCCCATCCGGCAGCTGGCCCGGGCCTCCTAGCGGCGGGCGGCTGGCCGCCCTAGCGGACCCGGTCCTCCCGGCCCAGGCGGATCCGCCGGCCCGCTTCCAGACTCAGCAGGACCGGTGTTTCATGACCCAGGGCCAGGTCCAGGCTTTCCACCAAAGCGGTGGCATCAGCGGCAATCAGGTGCGGTGCCGCCCCCTGGCGCGGGGTGATCCGCACCCGCAGGGCACTGCGTCCCCTCACCCGGTAGGTGCTCACTGCGGAACCCGCGACATCCGGGTCCTGCTGCAGCGCGTTGCGCAGCGCCTGCTCAGCCACGCCGCCGCTGATCGCCACCCGCCCGGGGGCGCCGTCGTCGTCGTATTCGGAGACCAGCGTGTCCGTGCGGCCGCCGCCCTGGGCAGCCATCCACAGCACCATCAGCACTATGCCCACAAAGGACAGCACTGCGGCGGCCACCCAGATCCAGCTGGCACCGCTGCCGGGCATGACCGTGGATGAGAAGGCGGCGGCTCCTTCTGTGCCCGCCCGGGCGGCGAAGCTGTGCCAGGCACGGGCAGCGGCCGGCCAGGCGGAAATCAGGGCCAACCCGCCGCCGACACCCATCAGCAGCAGGCCCAGCAGTGCGAGCAGGAAACGGTTCAGGGCCCGCGGTGTGGCGTTCACTGTCCGATCACCCCGGACGAGGCAACCTGCACGCGTACAGCCGGCTGCGGGTTCAACTTGGTCAACTGCAGTTCCTCCTCCACAGCGGCCCGGACGGCCTCGGGGTCAACAGGGGTACCCGACGTCGGCCGGATCTGCACATCCACCGCCATGCGGCCCACGGTGACCAGCACCTGCTGCGGCGTGACGCCGGCACTGGTGCGGGCGCAGCGGGCCAGGGACGCGGCCAGGACTTCGCCGTCCACCACGACGGCGGCACGCGGGTTGGGCAGCGCGTAGCGGGCACGCCATCCCGGCAGCACCGCCTGCAGGAAAAAGAGCAGGCCGGCAAGGAAGATCAGCCCGCCGGACAAGCCGAGGATCAGCGGGTCAGAGCGGGCGGGCAGGTTCGCCAGCCAGCGCCAGAAGGTGGGCGGGTCGATCAGCCAGGCGTCCTGCCCCAGGGCCTGAAGCACGGTTTCCAGCAGGACATAGGCGAAAAAGAGGATGCCGATGGCTGCCGCGGTCACCGCTGCCGGCGTGCGGGCGGAGTGGGTCTCGCGTTTGACGATCCGGTCCGTCAGTTCAACGTCGGCGCGCTTCACCGCACCCGCCTGCCTTCGGCTGGGAGGGCGCCGGTGATCCGGATATCCACGCGGGACAGCCGTGATCCGGTGAGCTCGGCCACGCGCTGCAGCAGCACCGGCTTGGCGGCGTGCGCCCGCTGCCATACCGTGCCGCCGGCAAGCTCCAGCATGGCCGGCGTCAGGGTATTGAGCGGCGGCAGCGCAATGGGCAGGGATAGGGACAGTGCCAGCAGTCCCTGGTCATCTCTCCACAGCACCCGAATCTGCTGCGCCGGCACACCGAAGTATTCCGCCGCGGCGGCCTTTGCCGTGCTGGTCAGTGCCTGGGTGCTGATCCGGTTGTGCCCGGCGAGGACGGCTCCGGTGTCCAGCGCCGGCGGTGCGGACATAACAGTGCTGCTCACGAAGAGGAGCGGCGGCCGGTCAGGGCGTCCGAAACGCTGCGGAAATCAATCTTGCCCTCCGCTGCGCGGCCGAGCAGCGCGCCGAGGGCAATAAACAGGGCGGTCAGCAGAAAGCCCCAGAAGTCGAATATCAGCGCCGCGAAAGCCAATACGGCGCCCGTTGCCATGCCCACCACAGTTGCTTTCATTTGCCTGCCTCATAACCTGCGTCTAACGGCCAAACGGCCTGGTGCGTCCTTTCGAGGAACGTGCTTTTGACCCTATACCGCTTTGGCGCCGGCCACCGGTTTGGCGGCAGCCTCAGCATTGTCAGTGGGCAGGTGGACATCCGTGATGTCCACGTTCACCTCCACCACGCGCAGCCCCACCAGTTGCTCCACGGATCCGTAGACCGCTGCGCGGACATTGTTGGCCACGGTGGTCAGCGCGTTTCCGTACACGGCAACCAGGGCAATATCCACGGCCACCTCCCGTTCCCCGACCTCCACGTGAACGCCCTGCGTGGCGCTGGAGGCACCGACGGCGTCACGCACGGCACCCAGTGCCCGCCCGGTCGGGTTGCCCAGGGCGAATACGCCGGGCACTGCGCGGGCGGCGATGGCGGCGACCTTTGCCACTGCCTGCTCGCTGATGGCGGTGCGGCCGACGACGACGGCGGCATCAGTGGCGCCGGCGGGGTCAGCAGACGGTGTGGCCGGGGCTGCGTGTGCCGGGGAAACGGGGGTAGTTGCCGGTGATGTGTTGCGAAGCTCATCCATGGCTTCAGCGTATCCCGGGGGCCGGACCTTTGTGCAGGGCGCGTGGCGCGCATGCGGGGAACGGGAATTCCCACGCTTCGGTACCAGAGGGGCCAATGTGACCCCACGGGTAACAGCAGTCCCACAGCGTGGGAAGTTTGGAGCAGCCGCGCCGGCGCTCTCCGAATTGGCGGGACGGGACCCCGGACAAAAGGACCCCGGACAAAAGAAAAACCCCGTCCTGCCTCTTGCGAGGCAGCTACGGGGTTTTAGCTGGTGGCTCCGACCGGCGTCGATCCGGTGACCTTTCGATTTTCAGTCGAACGCTCTACCAACTGAGCTACAGAGCCTGGCATCATCAACCGATGATCACCGTGATCTTCCAAATCGCTTCAGAAAATCTGAGCGACCCTGACGGGACTTGAACCCGCGACCTCCGCCGTGACAGGGCGGCGCGCTAACCAGCTGCGCTACAGGGCCTTGCTTTTCACGAGTGTAAACTCTACCAGATTATTTCCAGCGGATTTACCACTCCTGAGTACCCCCAACGGGATTCGAACCCGTGCCGCCGCCGTGAAAGGGCGGTGTCCTAGGCCGCTAGACGATGGGGGCCAACAGAACACACATTGCTTGAAGCGGCTGGAGAACCAGTCGTTTCGCGCCGTTGTGGACTCTAAAACTATAGGTCTATTTTCCGGAATATCCAAAACGGCTGAGGTGAGGCGTGCGCCACTACAGTGGAAGGGTGCCAATCGAGATGAACCCGGACGAGTTCGAGGCCTGCGTGGAAGCAGCGCTGGACTCGATCCCGGCGGACCTGTCCTCCGCCATGAACAACGTGGCCGTCTTCATCGAAGACGAGTACGTACCCGGCCCGCACGAGGACCCGGACACCGAACTGCTCGGCGTCTATGAGGGCACGCCGCTGACCGAGCGCGACTCGTGGTGGGATGCCGGTTCCCTGCCGGACCGCATTGTGGTGTTCCGGGGTCCGCTGCTGCGGATGTGCTCCAGCCGGGAGGAAGTAGTGGACGAAGTGCGCATCACCGTGATCCACGAGGTAGCCCACCACTTCGGGATCGACGACGAACGCCTGCACGAATTGGGTTGGGGCTAGCCTTAAAGCATGAGCGCCCCCACCGGCCACACGCATTCGCACGGCCTCGGCTCCGGAACCGCCACCGGAAAGCACCGCCGCCGCCTGCTGACCGTTTTCATCATCACCATGTCCGTGGTGCTGATCCAGGCTGCCGGCGCCCTGCTGTCCGGTTCACTGGCGCTGCTGGCCGACGCCGGGCACATGCTGTCCGACGCCGCCGGGGTGTCCATTGCCCTGCTGGCCGCCTGGATTGCCGGGCGGCCGGCCACGGCCCGGCGCACCTACGGCTACCAGCGGGCCGAAGTCCTGGCCGCGCTGGCCAACGCCGTGCTGCTGATTGTGATTGCCGCAGTCATTTTCATCGAGGCGGTACGCCGGTTGGGAAGCGACCCCGCGGATGTCCACACCGGGCTGATGCTGGCTGCGGCTGTAGTGGGCGGGCTGGCAAACCTGGCGTCCCTGCTGGTGCTGCACTCGGGACGGAAGGAGTCCCTGAATGTGCGGGGCGCCTATCTGGAGGTGCTCGGCGACCTCCTGGGCTCGGCCGCAGTGGTGGTTTCCGCCGTCGTGATTATGGCCACCGGCTACCAGCGGGCGGACGCCTGGGCCTCGATCCTGATTGCCCTGATGATCCTGCCCCGCGCCTGGTCGCTGCTGCGCGAAGTCATTGACGTCCTCCTTGAGGCGACCCCGGAAGGGGTGGAAGTGGCACTGATCCGCGACCACATAGTGTCGGTGGACGGGGTGGCCGACGCGCACGATATCCATATCTGGACCATCACGTCCGGGGTGCCGGTATTCTCCGCGCATGTGGTGGTCGAGGATGAGCATCTGACGTCGGAGGGCATGGACCGGGTCCTGGACCGGCTTACCCGGTGCCTGAGCAGCCATTTCGACACCGAGCACTGCACCTTCCAGCTGGAGCCGGCCAGCCACGCCGTGCACGAGGGCCAGCAGCACGCCTAGCGGCCGGCCTTCCCGCAGGGAACCCCGCAGCCGGGGCTACTCCATCACCATGGGTCCGAAATTGGGGCGGTCCAGCAGGCGGGGGTCCTCATGGTCCGGCACCACCATCATGGGCCCCTTGGCATGGTGCAGCACGCTCTGGCTGGTGGACCCGAGCAGCATGCCGGCAAAACCGCCGCGTCCGCGGGTACCCATCACCAGCAGTTCCACCTTGGCGGTGCGCTCCACCAGGATTTCCGGCGGTGTGCCGTCCACCAGCTCAACGCTCATTTCCAGGTTCGGGAAGTGGCTCTGCAGCCAGTCCTTCCCGGCGTCGAGCTGCTCCCGCAGCTCTGCGTGCAGGGCCTCGATGTCCAGCGGCGCAGGCACCCACGCCAGCGAACCGGTGAACGGGGGAAGCGCGCACAGGATGCGCAGCGGCAGGCCCATGCCCTGCGCCTGTTCCGCGGCCACCAGCGAAGCTGCCCGGCCCTGTTCGGAACCGTCCACTCCCACCACCACGGCTTGGTGCACCGCACCGGGATCGGGTGAGTTGGCCGGGGGCCGCACCCCGGAGTCCGGCAGCCGCCCGGCGGTGCGCAGCGGGACCACTACGGTGGGGCACTTTGCGTGTGCGGGCAGGGCGCTGGAAACGGATCCGAGCAGGCGCCCGACAAATCCGCCGCGGCCCCGGGAACCAACCACCATCAGGTCGGCGTCTTCGGACAGTTCCAGCAGCACGGCGGCCGCGTCCCCGGTCTCCACCCGCGGGATCACTTCCACGCCGTAGTGGCTGATGCGCTCGACGGCGTCATCCAGGACCTGCTGCGCGCCCTCGCGGATCATCTCGTCATCCACCGTGGTGTACCCGGCGTCCATGGAGGACGCGGCGAAGATGGGCACCGTGTAGGCGGTCACCACGTGCAGCGGGCATCGCCGCCGCCGGGCCTCCCGCGCCGCCCAGAACAGGGCGCAGATGCTCTGATCGGAACCGTCCACACCCACCACAATGCCCGCGGGTCCTTCCGCACCGTTCCCGGCTCCCCAGGTCGAATCAGTCATGTGCTGCTCCTTCCGGTCCCCAACCGGTACACCTTCCGGCTGTCCTTAGCAGTAGCGTACCGCGCACGGGCTCCGGGCTACGCTACCGCTGGCCAGCATCTGCCTATATGGTTCGGCGGCAGGGCGCTGAGGCTCTGGGGGTGGGCTGAGGTTCCGGAACCAGGACTCTCGGAAAGAACCGCCGATGAACATGCCTGACACAGATACCAACGACGACGCCGCGGCGCCGCTCACTGAACTGACCGGCGCCGTCGTCATCGGCTGCGGCCTCAGCGGCATGGCGGTGGCCCGGGAGCTGAGCCGGCAGGGTGTGGACTCCATTGTCATCCATGGTCCGGTGGCGGATGCGGATGCCATCCGTGAAACGTCCGGAGAGCCCGCGGTTTTCCCCGAGCGGGTGGAGCTGGTGCGGCTGCTGCAGGCCTACGCGGCAGGGCACCACCTTGATGTCCGGGAGGATTCCGAGGCCCGGGAGATCAGCCTCGCCTCTCCCGCGGACGGCGTGCTGCCGGCACCGGTGCCGGCCCCCGCCGCGGGGAAATGGGCGGTCCGCACGGGCAGGGAACTGCTCTTGGCGGACTACGTTGTCCTCACCAGCTGCTCCCGGGCCGATCTGCGGAAGCTTTCCCGCGCCGTGGGCGCCGGCTCAGGCCCCGGGGCAGCCACGGCCCTGCGCGGCATTGGCGTGTATTTGGTGGGCGTGGATCCGCTGCCCGTCGGAAGCCTCATCCGCCAGGCCCGGGCAGCGGGCGAAGCGATCGCGGACGCCGCACCGCCTGCTTAGTCCTCGCGCAGCCGCCTGCGGACCACCAGGGCAATCAATACGGCAACGGCAATCAGCACCACTACGGCCGGAACCGCCACAAGCCACGGAGATCCGCCCTCCTCCGGCTGGTTCAGGACCGGGGTCTGCGTCATGCCGGTGGGCCCGGCGGCATTGGTCTGCGCCGTGCCGGTGGGTGAGGCGGAACCGGAACCGGTGTCTGCTCCGGCGGCCACACTGAAAGCGAAGGTCCCCTCAATGGGATGGGCGTCGGAAGACACAACACGCCACTGCACCGTGTAGCTGCCCGCGGGCGCACCGGGCCTCAACTGCTGGGTTGCACTGTTGTCCAGGATCCGCACGTCCCCCTCAGCCCAGTCCATGCCTTCCTCGTCCAGCACCCGCACTTCGGAACCGATGGCGGCAGGGACGTTGGAAAAGGTCAGTTCCACGGACTGCGGCGGAGCGGGAAGCACTGCACCGTCCACGGGGGTGGAGCCCGTCAGTTCATCGTGCGCGGCAGCTGGCGGAGCGGTCAGCAGCAACCCGGCAAACAGCGTCAGTGCTGCAACGGCGGCGGCGGCGCAACCGGACCGGGAAAGGAAACTGCGTGCAAAATTCATCACAGCTTCAGCCTAGCGGCACGGGATCAAAGGGACCGCCATGCGCCCGCGATAAGATCAAGATGCAGGATTTCCCCTCACCATCCCACCATTTGTTCAGTTCAGAGGACGCGTCATGCTCAAACAAGGTTCAAAGCTGGACCGCTACTTCGAAATCACTAAACGTGGTTCAACCCTTTCCACCGAAGTACGCGGCGGCCTGGCCACCTTCTTCGCGATGAGTTACATCGTGGTCCTGAACCCGCTGATCCTTGGCGGCGAAGACTCCATGGGGAACACCCTTCCCGGCCCGGCCGTCGCCGCCGGCACCGCATTGGTGGCCGGTGTGCTGACACTGATCATGGGTATCTGGGCCAAGCACCCCTTCGCCATTGCCACCGGCTTGGGCGTGAACGCGTTCGTAGCCGTTACGGTCGCTTCCAATGACGGACTCACCTGGCCGGACGTCATGGGCCTGGTGGTCATTGCCGGCCTGGCAATGGTCATCCTGGTTCTCACCGGTTTCCGCACCGCGGTGTTCCGCGCGGTTCCGCCCAGCCTGAAGACCGCCATTGTGGTGGGCATCGGCCTGTTCGTGGCGCTCGTGGGACTGGTCAACGCCGGGTTTGTGCGCCGCAACCCGGACGACGCGGGCACCACCGTTCCCCTGGGGCTGGGCAACGGCGGCGAGCTGCTGGGCTGGCCCACCCTGGTATTCGTCTTCGGCCTGCTGCTGACCATTGTGCTGATGGCACGCAAGGTCCGCGGCGCCATCCTCATCGGTATCGTGGCCTCCACCATCTTCGCGGTAATCGTTGAGTGGCTGGCCAGCCCGGGCAGCCAGGGCACCGGAACCGCCACCGGCTGGTCACTGGTGACCCCCAGCATGCCGGAATGGGGCGCACCTGATCTTTCCCTGATCGGCGACGTCAGCCTCATTGGCTCCTTCCAGACCCTGGGCGGCATTGCCGCCTCGCTGCTGGTCTTCGTGATCCTGCTGAGTATCTTCTTCGACGCCATGGGCACCATGGTGGGCCTGGCCAGCGAGGCCGGGAGCCTCGACAAGGACGGCAACATCCCCAACGTTGAGCGCGTGCTGCTGGTCGACGCAGCGGGTGCAGTGGCCGGCGGCGGCGCCGGTGTTTCCTCCAACCAGATCTTCGTGGAATCCGGCGCCGGCATCGGTGAAGGTGCCCGGACCGGCCTGGCCTCCGTGGTAACCGGCCTGCTGTTCATCGTGGCCATGTTCCTGACCCCGCTGATCTACCTGGTCCCCTTCGAGGCCGTGGCTCCGGCCCTGGTGGTGGTGGGTTACCTGATGGTCTCCCAGGTGGGCAAGATCGACTGGACGGACATTGGACTGGCCCTGCCGTCCTTCCTCACATTCGCACTGATGCCCTTTACCTACTCCATTGCCAACGGACTGGGTGCCGGGTTCATCTCCTACACCGTCATCAGGCTCTGCCAGGGCCGCGCCCGGGAAATCCACCCGCTGATGTACGTGGTGGCTGCTGCGTTTGTCCTGTACTTCGGAGTGGGTCCCATCACCGAGCTCCTCGGAGTCTAGGCCGGTTCCGAACAGGACGAATAAGGGGATCTGCGGCTGCTGCCGCAGATCCCCTTATTCGTTCATCATTCGTTCGTCCGCGGATTGGCGGGACAGGTCAGGCTACGGGGAAGCGCTCCCAAACCCGGTGGTTGGCGAGCAGCCCGGTCACTCCGGACACAACCTCGGCAGCAGCGCCCACAACTACGCCGGGCGTTTCCGCAGGGATGCCCGCAGCCGCAAGGACTGATGCTCCGTCGCCCCACGCCCCAATAGCCTTGACATGGCGGAAGGCTTCGGCCAGGAGCATGGTGACCCGTGGGTCCTGGGACGGATGGCCCTCCGGGTTGCCGGCCTTCGCGTCCAGGCTGTCCGCCGCGTCGGGTGCCGGAGCACCCGACGCTGCTACAACAACGGCGTCGAACTCGGTGGAGCGGGCCGTCAGGTAGGTCCGCTGGATCGTGACTTCCCCGCCGAGCTTGCCGCCGTGCGGAGCGACGACCAGCGGAACCATGCCCGCCGCGTTCAGGGAAGTGAGCACGTCGGACAGTGCTCCCAAGTCGGTGGAATCGTCGGCAATTACGCCCACCACGCGCCCTGCCACGGGCCACGAAGCCCCGATCTGGCTCAGCGCGGGGCTTGGGTCCGTGTCTTCAACCGCGGTGTCAGGGGCAGGCGCTTCGAGTCCCAGTCCGGTTGCCACTTCGGCGGCCAGCCGTTCGTCGATGTTCGCCAGTGACTGGAGCTGGCGCAGGCGGATGTTCTCCTCATAGCACTTGCCCAGCTCAAACGTATAGGCCTGGACCACGTGGTCCTGCTCCACCGGCGTCAGGGAGCGGAAGAACATCCGCACCTGGCTGTAGTGGTCATCGAAGGTGGCCGGGTTCTCGCGGACCTTGCGGGAGGCGGGCACCGGCGCGGGAACATCAATGAACGCCCCCATGTCCGCCCCCGCCATGAATGGGCATCCGCCGTCCAGCGAATTGGGCTGGTACGGTGCGACGCCGGCATGGTCGGCATCCTGGTGGAAGCCGTCCCGGAGCATGTCATTGACGGGTGCATGCGGCCGGTTGATGGGGATCTGGCTGAAGTTCGGTCCGCCCAACCGCGTCAGCTGGGTGTCGATGTATGAGAACAGCCGGCCCTGCAGCAGCGGGTCGTTGGTGACGTCGATGCCGGGCACCAGGTGACCGGGATGGAAGGCCACCTGCTCGGTTTCGGCGAAGTAGTTGGTGGGGTTCGCATTGAGCGTCATGGTGCCGATGATTTGCACCGGCGCCAGTTCCTCGGGTACCAGCTTGGTTGGATCCAGCAGATCGATGCCCTCGAACATTTCGTCCTCGGTGTCCGGGAACACCTGGATGCCCAGGTCCCACTGCGGGAACGCGCCGGCTTCAATGGCGTCGGCAAGATCGCGGCGGTGGAAGTCCGGATCCATGCCGTTGATGATCTGCGCCTCTTCCCAGACAAGGGAATGCACGCCTTGCCGGGGCTTCCAGTGGAACTTCACCAGCGTGGTTTGGCCGGCGGCGTTCACCAGGCGGAAGGTATGGACGCCGAAGCCTTCCATGGTGCGGTAGGAGCGCGGAATTCCGCGGTCCGACATGTTCCACATGGTGTGGTGCTGTGCTTCCGTGTGGAGGGAAACGAAGTCCCAGAAGGTGTCATGTGCACTCTGGGCCTGCGGTATTTCGCGGTCCGGATGCGGCTTGCCCGCATGGATAACGTCGGGGAACTTGATGGCGTCCTGGATGAAGAACACCGGAATGTTGTTGCCGACCAGGTCATAGTTGCCCTCGGCTGTGTAGAACTTGGTGCTGAATCCGCGGGTGTCCCGAACGGTATCCGCGGAGCCGCGGGAGCCGAGCACGGTGGAAAAGCGCACAAAAACGGGGGTCTCCACGCCCTTGGCGAGGAAGCCCGCCTGCGTGACTCCTTCGGCGGTGCCGTTGGCCACGAATGTTCCGTGGGCCGCAGCGCCGCGCGCATGCACCACCCGCTCCGGAATACGCTCATGGTCAAAGTGGGTGATTTTCTCCCGCAGATGGTGGTCCTGCAGCAGCACTGGGCCGCGGGGTCCGGCTTTGAGGGAGTGGTCGGTATCCCGGAGCCGGGCTCCCTGGGCGGTGGTCAGGAACGGTCCACTCTGGGCGCGTGCAGCCTTCGCGGCGCCGGTTGGAACACCCGTGGCGGAGACGGTTTCAGGCCCGGTCTGATCCGGCTTGGGCGGAAGCGGTTCGCGCGGCGAGGTGGGTTCGGCCAACTCGGGCGCCTGGGATGCCGGAGCGCCGGGGACGGGCGGATTGGTTTCGGATGAGTTCTTGCTGAACATGCAGCCTCCATCATGGGTCGGTCCAGGGCCCGCAGAAGCGGCGCCCATTCCTCCACCCTACCCAGGTAATAAGTATGCTGACTACTTGCCGGGCCGGGACCTCTCCCCGGGTGCCCCTGCCCCAGGCAGTTCGGGGGCTTCCCCGTCCTCCGGAGCGGGGGCGTCATGCAGGGGGCGGGCACCGGCAGCAAAGCTGCGCATTTTCGCGTCGTCCCACAGGTGCGCGGGCACACCGCCGCCCAGCAGGGTGCGCGGCAGCGACGGGTCCTGCGCAAACGGGGCATCGCTGCCGGCGAGGATGATGTTGCCGTAGCGGCGGCCCTTCAGCATGGCCGGATCGGCGATGGCCGCCGTGTATTCGAAGGCTGCGCAAATGGTTGCTGCCTCGGCCCGCGCTCCGCGCAGATCCGGAGTGTCGCCGCAATTGACCACATACACACCGCCCGGCGCCAGTACGCGCCGTACATGCTCGGTGAACTCCGCCGTCGTCAGTGGAACCGGGGTCTTGGCGCCGGCAAACACGTCGCGGATGATCAGGTCCCGGCTGTCCTCGTGCAGCGTTTCGGTGACGGCGCGGGCCTCCCCCACCCGCAGCCGCAGCAGCGGCGCCCGCGGAAGGTCGAACCAGCCGCGGACCAGCTCGGCCAGCCGGCCGTCCAGTTCCACGGCCACTTGCCGGGCCCCCGGATATACAGCGGCAAAATAGCGTGCCAGCGAGCACGCGGCACCGCCCAGGTGCAGGGCCCGCAGGGTGGCATCCGGTTTCCAGCGGGACTCGACCAGGGCCGCGATCCACCGCATGTATTCGAAGTCCAGATGGCGCGGATCGGCCAGGTCAATGTGGGAGCTGTGCACCTCGTTGACCATCAGGATCCACCCGTCCGGGTTAAACGAATCAGGCACCAGCTCACACGTGCCGGTGTCAATCGGATAGCTGCCGGCCACGGGGCCGGTTCCCCCGCCGGCCGGCGCTGCCGGTTCCTTGCCCGGCCGTTGGCGCCCCATCAGCGCCGCACCATGCGGATTTCGAGCATGCCGGTTCCGGCCCATACCTGGGGAAGGTTTTTGGACGCACCGTCCGGGATGAAACCGTTGCGGCGGTAAAAGGCCTGGGCGCGTGGATTGTCTTCCAGCACCCATACATATGCCGGTTTGTCGCCGACGGCGTGCTCCAGCAGACCCTGGCCCACGCCGCTTCCATATGCCTGCGCGAGGATGTAGATGGACCACAGCTCCAGCGGAACATCAATGCCGGTGTCACGGGCAGGACCGGCAGAGGCAAAACCGAGGAGCCGGCCGTCGCCTGCGTGCGCCACCCAATTTCCGATCTCCGGGTCCAGTGCCTGCTCGGCCAGCCGGGCACGCCGGTGGTCGACGGCGGCGGCACGGTCCGCTTCCCGGCGGGTGAAAACCTCGTCGCCCAGCACATGGGCGTAGCTTTCCCGCCAGGCCTGCAGATGGACGGAAACGAAATCCTCGGCGTCGCCTGCCGCGGCGCGCCGGATGCTAAAGCTCATAACTACAGCTTAGGACGGCCGCGGGCGGGTTACCCGACCACGGCCAGCGCGAAGCCGTCCCAGCCCTTGGATCCCACCGTCTGCAGGGCCGTAGCCTCCAGCCGCGGATGAGATCCGAGCACGGACAGGGCTTCCCGGGTGCCCTGCACGGCGTCGTCACCGGAAGCGTCCAGGACACTGCCGCCGCGCACCACGTTGTCCACCACAATGAGGCTGCCGGGCCGGGACAGCTTCACTGACCAGTCCACGTAGGCCGGATTGTTGGCTTTGTCCGCATCGATGAAGAACAGGTCAAACGGCCCGGCAAGTGCCGGCAGGATGTCCAGTGCCGCACCCACCCGCACCGTGACACGGTCCGCGAGTCCGGCGGCCGCCAGGTTGGCGCGGGCCACCTCCGCATGGCGGGGCTCGTATTCACAGGTGATCAGTTCTCCCCCGGGCGGCAGCGCCCTGGCCAGCCACGCGGTGCTGAAACCGCCCAGCGTGCCGATCTCCAGGATCCGCCGGGCACCGGACAGGCGGGCCAGCAGCATCAGGAGCTTCCCCTGCGCCGCGGAGACCTCGATGGGCGGCAGTCCTGCGGCAGCGGTCGCTGCGACGATGGCTCTCAGGTCATCGTCCGGCTGCACGATCACGCCGGCCAGGAAGTCCTCTACCTGTTTCCACTGCCCCATTGCAGGCTCCGTTCATTCGGAAAAGCGGCCGCTAGGCGTGGCCGCCGTATTCGTCCTGTTCGGCCAGCACCTTCTCAAGCCGTTCCACCTTGCCGGTGAGCTCGCCGGCGTGCCCGGGGCGGATGTCCGCCTTGAGCACCAGCGATACCCGGCTGCCGTACCGGCCCACCGCTTCCGTGGCGCGGCGGACCACGTCCATGACTTCGTCCCACTCACCCTCGAGGGTGGTGAACATGGCATCGGTGGAGTTTGGCAGCCCGGACTCGCGGACAATCCTCACGGCGGCGGCTACGGCGTCGTGCACCGAGGCATCACCTGTTCCGGCGGGAAGGGTCTGCGGTCCGGTTCCGGACGGGGCAACTGAGAAGGCAACTAGCATCCGCCCAGTGTGCCACCCCGCCCGGAACCGCGCACGGGGAAACGCGTTACGCTTCCGCGGCGTCCCTGCCTGCGCCGGCACGGGCCACGTCTGAGAACTTCTCGTTCAGGCGGGAGTGCCGCTGGCCGTAGGCGAAGTAGAGCAGGAAACCGATCAGCAGCCAGCCGGCAAAGTAGAGCCAGGTTTCCACGGCCAGGTTGGTCATCAGGTACAGGCACAGCACGGCGGAAAGGACCGGAATGACGGGCCCGAACGGAACCCGGAAGGCCGGCCGCAGGTCGGGGCGCTTCTTCCGCAGGACCAGGATGCCCAGGCTGACCACCACAAAGGCGGACAGCGTGCCGATGTTGATCATTTCCTCCAGCACGTCCACCTGCGTGAACCCTGCCACGAAGGCCACCAGTGCGCCGCAGAGGATCTGCAGCCGCGCCGGGGTGGAGTGCTTGTCGCTGGTGCGGGACAGTCCACGGGGCAGCAGGCCGTCGCGGCTCATGGCCAGCACCACCCGGGCCAGGCCCATCAGAAGCACCATGATCACCGTGGTGAGTCCGATGAGTGATCCAACGGCGATGATCTTCGCGGCGGCCGTGTTGCCCACCATGGTGAAGGCGGTGGCCAGGTTCGGGTTTTCCGCCGTCGCCAGGTCCGTGTAGGAGACCATGCCCGTCAGGGCCAGGGATACACCGATGTAAAGCAGCGTCACCACGGCCAGCCCGGCGAAAATGCCGCGCGGCAGGGTCCGGCCTGGATCCTTGACCTCTTCGGCGGAGGTTGCCACCACGTCGAAGCCGATGAAGGCAAAGAACACCACGGCGGCGCCGGCGAAAACGCCGAGCATTCCGTACTGGGCCGGCGCTGCGCCGGTCAGGAAGGAGAACAGGGACTGCTGCATAACGCCCGAGCTGCCTTCACTGGCAGTGGACACCGGATCCGGGATGAACGGGGAGTAGTTCTCCGCCTTGACGTAGAAGAAACCGGCAACGATCACAAAGAGGACCACGCCCACCTTGATCAGCGTAAAGACGTTGCCCACCTGTGCGGAGAGCTTGGTGCCCATCACCAGCAGGATGGTGAACGCGGTGACAATCAGGAACGGACCCCAGGTGAGGTCAATGGGTCCAAGGTGAAGGGTTGCCGGGATATCCACCCCGATCAGGGCAAACACCTCGCTGAGGTAGATGCCCCAGTACTTGGCGATCACCGCTGCGGCGGTGAACAGTTCGAGGATGAGGTTCCAGCCGATGATCCAGGCGACGAACTCGCCCATGGTGGCGTAGCTGAAGACGTACGCCGAACCCGCAACGGGAATGGCGGTGGCGAACTCGGCGTAACACATGATGGCCAGCGCACAGGTGACGGCCGCCAGCACGAAAGAGATGGTGACGGCGGGGCCGGAGAACTCCGCCGCAGCTTTGGCACCCACCGAGAAGATGCCGGCACCCACAGCGACGGCGACGCCCATGATCATCAGGTCCCACGCGGTGAGTGACCGCTTCAGCCGGCGGCCAGGTTCGTCGGCGTCCGCCAGGGAAGCTTCGATGGGTTTGGTACGGAAGAGACTCACGTGGTCCTCGCCTTGTCTTGAGGAATATAACCGGTCAATCGTAGGCTGGGCGTCCGGCGGCACTTATTTTAGTCTCACATCCTGAGACAGAAGAGTCCACGAAGCCTTGTACCGCGCCTGGGGTGAAGCGTGCTCCGCTGGCAACTGCCGCACGCTTTTGCGAGTATGGATGTGACCTGATCCACCCCGCCCCCGGGATGGGAAGAACCCCGCTACGAACGGATCACAGCTATGGCCCGCGGAATCTATGTAAGCGCCATGACGCCCGGATCCGGCAAGTCCCTGATCAGCCTCGGCTTGGCCGACATGCTGGGCCGCCACGCGGACCGGGTGGGTTTCTTCCGCCCCATCGTCGAAGGCGACGATCCGGCGCAGGACCCCATGGTGGAACTGATGCAGAGCCGCTTCGACCTTGGCCCCTCCACCTGCCGCGGGGGGCTGACCCGGGCCCAGTTGCGTGCACTGCTGGTCGCCGGTGAGCGCGGCGAGGTGGATGCCCGCTGCCTGGCCGTCTACAGCGAGATCGCCGCCAACTGCGACGTCGTGATCGTGGAGGGCACGGACCTTTCCGGGCACGACGTCGCCCTCGAGTTCGATCTCAACGCCCGTCTGGCCAATGACCTGGGCACCGTGGTGCTCGCCGTCGTCAACGCCCAGGAAATGAGCGCCGCAGAAACAGCGGATGCCGTGGACGTGGCCCGCCGCCAGCTGGCCGATGCCAAATGCGATCTGCTGGCCATGATGGTCAACCGCGCCGCGCCGTCGGAAGTCGAACCCATCGCTGCGGCCATGCGCCCGGGCAACAGCGGACGCCCGGTTTATGTCATTCCGGAACAGAGCGAAATCTCCCAGCCGTCCATCGCCGAGGTGCAGAAAGCGCTGCAGGCGCGCCAGGTGGCCGGCAGCGCCACCCTGGAGCGGGATGTTTCAGCAGTGAAGGTGGCGGCCATGACGGTTGGCAACTTCATCCCGCAGCTCACTGACGGCACGCTGGTGATTGTGCCGGCGGACCGTGCCGACGTGATGGTGGCTACCCTTGCTTCCTCCTTCTCCTCCGACTTCCCGGTGGCGAGCGGCATGATCCTCACCGGCGGCATGGAGGTGGAGCCGGCCATCCTTGAGTTGCTGGCCTCCGCGCCGTTCCCGGTGTTCGATGTCGGCGCAGATACCTATACGACGGCGCGCCGGGTCAGCCGCGTCCGCGGCGAGATCTCCAGCGGCCACCGGCGCAAGGTGGCGGCCGCCCTGGGTACCTGGTCCCGGCACGTGGACGAAGTGGAACTGCTGGAACGGCTGGCGCTTCCCCGGCCGGCCACCACCACCCCGCTGCGGTTCCTCAACGAGCTCATTGTGCGCGCCCGCGCCAGCCGGCAGCGTATTGTCCTGCCGGAGGGACTGGACGTGCGGATCCTGCAGGCAGCGGAGATCCTCAGCCGGCGCGACGTATGTGCGCTGACGGTCCTGGGACCGGAGGGGCAGATCCGCGAACTGGCGGCAAGTGAAGGCATCGACCTCTCCAACGTCAACATCATCAACCCCGCCACCAGTGCCCTGCGGGACGAATTTGCCCGCGAATACGCGGCACTGCGCCAGAAAAAGGGCGTCACCCTGGAGGACGCGCAGGAGCGTATGCTCCATGGGGCATACTTCGGCACCATGATGGTCCAGCTGGGCCGGATGGACGGCATGGTCTCCGGCGCCGCCCACACCACCGCCAACACCATCCGGCCCGCCCTGGAGTTCATCCGCACCAAGGAGGGCGTAAAGATTGTGTCCTCGGTGTTCCTTATGCTGCTGGCAGACCGGGTCCTGGTCTACGGCGACTGCGCCGTGAATCCGGAACCGGACATGGAGCAGCTGGCGGACATCGCACTGGCCTCGGCCGCCACCGCCGAACAGTTCGGCGTCACGCCCCGGGTGGCCATGCTCTCCTACTCCACCGGTTCCTCCGGCACCGGTGGTTCCGTGGAGAAGGTCCGCAAGGCCACCGAGCTGGTCCGCCGCGCCCGGCCGGATCTTCCGGTGGAAGGCCCCATCCAGTACGACGCCGCCGTAGACGCCTCGGTGGCGGCCTCCAAGGCGCCGGGATCCTCCGTGGCGGGGCAGGCAACGGTCTTCATTTTCCCGGACCTGAACACCGGCAACAACACCTACAAGGCCGTCCAGCAGTCCGCCGGGGCGGTGGCGGTGGGACCGATCCTGCAGGGGCTGCGCAAACCGGTCAACGACCTCAGCCGCGGCTGCACCGTGGATGACATCGTCAACACCGTGGCCATTACCGCCGTCCAGGCACAGGAGGACTAAATGCTGGTGCTGGTCATCAACTCAGGCTCGTCGTCACTGAAATACCAGGTGCGGGACACAGACAGCCAGGAGCTGCTCACAAAGGGCCTCATCGACCGGATCGGTGACGTAATCCCGGACCACACCGCGGCGCTCGAGGAACTCAGTACCCGGCTGCGGCGGGAACTGGACGGGCGGAGCATCGACGCCGTGGGCCACCGGGTGGTGCACGGCGGCGAGCGCTTTAGTGAGCCGGTCCTGGTGAACAACGAGATTGTCCGTTCCATTGAGCGGCTGAGCCCGCTGGCACCGCTGCACAATCCGGCCAGCGCCATGGGTATCCGGGCAGTACACGACAAGTGGCCGTCAATTCCCCAGGTTGCCGTTTTCGACACCGCCTTCCACCGCACCCTGCCGGAACGGGCCTGGCGCTACGCGCTGCCGGACAGCCTGTACCGCCGGCACGGCATCCGGCGCTACGGCTTCCACGGCACCAGTTACGGCTTCGTGGCTCCGGCCGCCGCCCGTTTCCTGGGCATAGAGCCCGAACGGTTCCGCGCCGTCATCGCCCATCTGGGCAACGGCGCCTCCGTTGCGGCCATTCAGGACGGCAAGAGCATCGACACCTCCATGGGATTCACACCGCTGGAGGGCCTGGTGATGGGTACCCGCAGCGGAGACGTTGATCCGTCCATCCTGGTGTTCCTGGCCCGCCAGGGTTATGACGCCGACACCCTGGACAATATGCTCAACCGCGAATCCGGGTTAAGGGCCCTGGCCGGCGAGTCAGACATGCGCAGCATCGAGGAGGCCGCGGACGCCGGCGATGAACGCTCCCGGCTGGCCCTGGCCGTTGCCGCCTACCGGCTGGCGAAGTACATCGGCGCATACCATGTGGCCGTGGGCGGTGCGCAGGCGGTGGTCTTTACCGCGGGAATCGGAGAAAACTCCGGGAAGTTCCGGGAGTTGGTGGTGGACCAGCTCGGCCCGCTGGGTATCCGGCTGGATCCGGAGGCCAACCTTGCCCGGGGGAAGCAGGCCCGGCGGATCAGCACGCCGGACTCGGCAATTCCGGCCCTGGTAGTGCCCACGGATGAAGAGGAAGCGATCGCAGAAGCCACGGCCGCCGTCGTCGCCGGGAGCCGGAAACCCGCCGCTTCATTCTGATCCGCCCCTGCTGCCCGGCGATTGCCCTACCGGCCTTGCCGCCGGCAGGGCCAAAGACGGGGTAAGCGGCAGACAGCAGGGCAACGGCCGTTGTACGGTGGGATACCCGGTTGAGCAGTGGCCGGGAGCACTGTCGGCGTGGAGATGACATGGAAGATCCACTGCGGGTCCTGGTCAGCGTAGATACGAAGAACGCAGCCGCCTCCATTGAAGTTCGGGGTGCCCTGACCGGCTCCAACTGCGGCACCCTGCTGAATATCCTGCGCCATACGGCAACGCTCGGCGCCAACATCCTCATTAACCTCACGCGTACTGCCGGCATCGAGGACGCGGCACTGGAGGTCCTGGCAGATGCCGCCCGCGAGGTCGAACGCGCAGCCCCCACTGTCCCGGCGCTTCATGTGGGCGTACAGCTGCCCCCGGCAGACGCCGCGCGGGCCGTATTGCAGCCGCCGCCCCTCTCCGCGCGGCAAACGCTGGATAATGCAACCGCGCTGGACATGATCCTGGCGCGGGACCCCCGGGTACTCCCGGGACCGCGCCCGAGCCGGACCGGCCGAAACTCCTAGCCTCCACGCGCCCGCTCACCTGCAGACTTTCCGCAAACCCCTGACTGCGGCCTGTTTTGTCAGTACGCTTATGAATTGGCACAATGGGGATAAGTTCTTTCAACGCACTCAGAATGCAACCAGCAGGAGGATCGCACGTGAAAGCAGTTACATGGCAGGGAAAAAACTCCGTAAGCGTGGAGCAAGTACCTGATCCCACCATCCAGGAACCCACCGACGCCATCATCCGGGTCACCTCCACCGCTGTATGCGGCTCCGACCTCCACCTTTACGGAGTGCTCCTGCCCTACATGAAGGAAGGCGACATCCTCGGCCACGAAGCCATGGGCATTGTGGAAGAGGTCGGCTCCGCCGTCACCAGCCTGAAGAAGGGCGACCGCGTGGTTGTTCCCTTCCAGATCGCCTGCGGCAGCTGCTTCATGTGCCGCCAGGGCCTGCAGACCCAGTGCGAGGTCACCCAGGTCCGCGAAAAGGGCTCCGGCGCTGCCCTCTTCGGCTTCTCTGAGCTGTACGGCTCCGTTCCCGGCGGGCAGGCCGAGTACCTCCGGGTGCCGCTGGCCGACTACAACCCCATCAAGGTCGGCACCGAACTCCCGGACCACCGTTACCTGTTCCTCTCCGACATCCTTCCCACTGCCTGGCAGGGCGTCCAGTACGCCAATGTGCCCGACGGCGGCACCCTCGCTGTGTACGGCCTGGGCCCGGTCGGCCAGTTCGCCGCCCGCATCGGCACACATCTGGGCTACCGTGTCATTGGCGTCGAGCCGGTGGAGGAACGCCGGAAGCTAGCCGGCCAGTACGGCGTGGAAACCCTGGACCTGCACAAGGACGTCGCCGACGAACTGCGTGAAATGACGGACGGCCGCGGACCGGACTCCGTGGTGGACGCCGTCGGCATGGAGGCCCATGGCTCCCCCGTGGGCAAGGCAGCCCAGACCATCGTCGGACTGCTGCCGGACAAGCTGGCGCAGAAGGCAATGGAAACCGCCGGAACGGACCGCCTGTCCGCCCTGCACGGTGCCATTGACGCGGTCCGCCGCGGCGGCACGGTGTCCCTGAGCGGCGTTTACGGCGGCACAGCCGACCCGATGAACCTGATGGCCATGTTCGACAAGCAGCTGAACCTGCGGATGGGCCAGTGCAACGTCAAGCGCTGGACCGAGGACCTGATGCCGCTGGTCGAGGATCCCGCCGATCCGCTGGGCGTCACCAACCTGGTTACCCACCAGGCCTCCCTTGAGGATGCACCGGAGCTGTACGAGAAGTTCCAGAAGAAGGAAGACGGCTGCATCAAGGTTGTCTTCCAGCCGGGCGCCAGCAACTAGGGCACCAGCAGTACCAAGCACCACCGGCAAAGGCCGGGGCAGCCGCAAGGCACCCCGGCCTTTGCCGTTTAAGCGCTACCCACGTTAAGCGGCCCTCCGCGACGGAAGCCGCCGGAGGTCGGGTGTGATGCTCTTCCCGTCGAGGTCCAGGCGCAAATAGGTGCAGAAGGGCTGCCGACGCCGGTCGGTGGGCGAGCCGGGGTTCAGCAGGCGCATCCCGGACGGGGCGGTGGAATCCCAGGGGATGTGGCTGTGCCCGAAAATCAGCAGGTCGGTATCCGGGAACTGCGCGTCCATGCGTTCTTCCCGCAGCCGTGCGGGACCGGTTTCATGCACGACGGCGAGCCGCACCTCCTCGACCACCGCCGTCGCCACCAGCGGCAGGCGGGACCGCAGCCCGGCGCCGTCGTTGTTTCCGTAGCAGGCCAGGAGGCTGCGGGAACGGGCCTGGATCTCCTCCAGCAGTTCAACGTTCACCCAGTCCCCGGCATGCACCACGAGGTCTGCGGCTTCAATGTCCTGCCAGAGCACCTCGGGAAGTACCTTGGCACGGGTGGGCAGATGGGTGTCCGAAAGGACCAGCAGCTGAGTGGCCACGTGCTATTTCCGCAGGTTCCACGCCCAGAGGATCAACGGGACCTGGAGCGGCAGCCGCAGGCTGTGGACCAGCTTTTCCTTGTCCCCGCCGCGCGGACCGAAGGCGCGCTGGAGGGCGCTGATGTGGCCGGCGATAAAGGCCACGTACATGGCGGCGGTGCCGGTGGCCGCCAGCCGCCGCGTTGCGGGCAGGAGCAGGCCCAGTGCCGCAGCGAACTCCAGCACACCGCTGGCATGGGTCCACTGCCGGCGGGTCATCACGCCGTACCTGCCCTCCGTATCGGTGCTGATGCTGCGCGGCACCACCGCGTTGTAGAAACGCGGGTTGCGGAAGTGGTTGACGGCGCTGGTGGTCAGCAGCGCTGCCATGGCCGCGGCGGAGAGCGTCTTGCGGTTCATCGGGTTCCTTCGGTTGGGGCTGCTGTCCGGGAGCGGGCAGGGGACGGCGGCCGGGATTCGGCACCCGCGAGGGCGTCCGCAGCCCGGACCAATGCCAGATGCGAGAAGGCCTGCGGGAAGTTCCCGGCCATGTGTCCACTGGCTGCATCATATTCTTCGCTGAGCAGGCCCAGCTCATTCGAATAGCCCACCAGCTGGTCCATGAGCCTGCGCGCCTCCGGCAGCCTGCCGGTGAACGCATACTGTTCCACCAGCCAGAAGCTGCACGCCAGGAACGGGTTCTCACCCGCCGGGAGCCCGTCCGCACCGGTTTCGGTGGCGTAGCGCAGCAGCAGTCCGGAGGGGTCCAGCAGTTCCTTCTCCAACCGGGCCACGGTGCCCAGCATCCGTTCGTCGTCGTAGTCGATGAACCCCACCTGCGGCAGCTGCAGCAGCGCCGCGTCCACCGTGGTGCTGCCGTAGTACTGGGTGAAAGAGTTCAGCTCCGGATCAAAGCCCCGTTCCATCACCTCCCGGCGCAGTCCGTCCCGGAGCCCCTCCCAGACCTCCACCGGGCCTTCCAACCCGTATTTCCGGGCGGCATCCGCGGCCCGGTCAAACGCAGCCCACATCATCACCCGCGAGTGCGTGAAGTGCTGCGGCTCACCGCGCATCTCCCAAATTCCGTGGTCCGGCTCCTCCAGGTGCTTTTCGAGGAAGTTCAGCAGTGCACGCTGCAGCGGCCAGGAAAAGTGGTCCTCCGGCACGCCGCGGTCCCGCAGCCGGGCCAGCGCCACCATCACGTGTCCCACCACGTCCGCCTGGTACTGCCCCACGGCCCCGTTGCCCAGCCGAACCGGTGCCGCGCCGCCGTAGCCCGGAAACTGCGGCAGGATCTGTTCGGGCAGGTCCCGCCCGCCGTCCACGGCGTAAAGGATCTGCAGGTCCTCCGGGTCCCCGGCCACGGCCCGGAGCAGCCAACTGCGCCATTGCAGCGCTTCGTCCTGGTAGCCGTGGGTCATCATGGCCACCAGGGTCAGGGCGGCATCCCGCAGCCAGCAGTAGCGGTAGTCCCAATTCCGTTCCCCGCCGGCCACCTCCGGCAGGGAAGTGGTGGGAGCGGCCACAATACCCCCCGTGTCTTCGTGCGTCAGGGCCCGCAGCACCAGCAGCGAGCGCCGCACCGCATGCTCGTAGCCGCTTGACTCCAGGCAGCGGTTCCCCCAGTTCTGCCAGTACGCGGTGGTGCGGGCCAGGGCCGCATCCAGGTCCTGAGGCGCAGGGACAGGGCGGTGAGAGGGGTACCAGGTCAGTTCAAGGTCGAAACACTCCCCCGCCGCGACGTCGAACCGGCCAATGTGGCTGTGGTTGCTGGCCACCGGCAGGTTGGTGCCGCGCAGCACCAGCGCTCCGGGGCCGGCGATCGCGGAGAGGTGCTCCCCGGCGCTGTCGGTGCCGCGGAAGACCCACGGCAGCACCAAACCGTAGCCGAACCGGATCTTCAGTTCCTGCTGCATGGGGACGGTGCCGCTGATGCCCTCGATCCGGCGCACCAGGGAGGCGCGGCGGTCTCCGGTGGGCATGTAGTCCGTGACCCGTACCGTCCCCGTGGGGGTCTGCCAGTGGGTGCGCAGCACAAAGGTGGATTCCAGGTAGGCCCGGTGGGTGACCACGGCAGCCGGATCGTCCGGCGCCAGGCGCCACCGGCCGTGGTCACTGTCGCCGAGCAGGGCGCCGAACACCGACGGCGAATCGAACCGCGGCAGGCACAGCCAGTCCATGCTCCCGGTGCGGGAAATCAGCGCTCCGGTGTGCAGGTCGGAGATCAGCGCATAGTCCTCGATGGGACAGGGAAGCTGCGGCGGTGCGGGCGCCGGCTCGGCAGGGAAGTCCACGGGGGATGCCATGGCACTACTCAACCACACCGCCCTCGTAGCGCGGGTGCCCAAATCACTGATTAGATTGGGAAGAGGTGGTCCGGCTCGGGAAGTTGACTTGCCGGGCCCGCACTGGAAGATGAGGGAGCGGTATTGAAAGACGCGTCAGCCATGTCCATGCAGGCCGGGGAGGTGCACGCGTGAGCACCCAAGCGGTCCCCACCGATGAAGAACGTGCCTACGCCCTGCGGCGGATGAAGATGCTGGCCACGGGCCTGCTGATCCTGCTCGCGGTGATCTTCCTGTTTTCCTTCGCCCTGCAGGACCGCTATCCCTGGCTCGAGTACGTCCGCGCCGCGGCGGAAGGCGGGATGGTGGGCGCTCTGGCGGACTGGTTTGCCGTCACCGCCCTGTTCAAGCACCCCATGGGGATCAAAATCCCCCACACCGCGATCATCCCGGAGAAAAAGGACCAGATCGGCGCATCGCTGGGCCAGTTCGTGGAACAGAATTTCCTCTCCGAGGAGATCATCCGGACGAAGCTGGACTCTATGCAGGTCGCTCGCAAGGCCGGCATCTGGCTGTCCCGCCCCGAGGGGGCGGAGCGGGTGGCCACCGAAGGCGCCGCGGCCATCCGGGGCGCACTGCGGGTACTGGACGACGACGCCGTCCGCGACGTCCTCGAATCCATGTTCCGCCGGCACGTGGTGGACCCGCAGTGGGGACCGCCGGCCGGACGAATGGCGCAGCGCATCTTCGAGGAGGGCCACCACCACCAGCTGGTGAACCTGATCGTGGACAGCCTGGCCGACTGGGTGCTGGCCAACCCCGAGGTGATCGGACGCCTGGTGGCCGAACGTTCGCCGTCGTGGGTTCCCGCGTTCGTGGATGACCTGGTGGGTGAACGGGTGCAGATCCAGGCCGAGCGGTTCCTGATCGACGTGCAGGAAAACCCCAACCACCAGCTGCGCGTGGCACTGGATAACTACCTCACCGGGGTGGCCAAGGACCTCCAGGAGGATCCGGCAACCATGGCCAAGGCCGACGCCGTGAAGGAGCAGGTGCTGGACGATCCGCGCGTGCGCGAGCTGATGACGCAGACCTGGACCACCATCAAGAACGCCCTGATGACCGCGGCCGAGGACCCGGACAGTGAACTGACCCGCAACTTCAAGTCAGCACTGCAGGACTTCGGTACGCGGCTGGTGGAAGAACCGGAGCTTGCTGCCAAGATCAACGGTTACGTTGCCGACGCCGCCGGGTACCTGGTCCGGACCTACCGCAGCGACATCGCCGGTGTCATCACTGAAACGGTGGAACGCTGGGACGCCAAGGAGACCTCGGAAAAGATTGAACTGCAGGTCGGCAAGGACCTGCAGTTCATCCGGATTAACGGCACCGTGGTGGGATCCCTCGCCGGTCTGGCGATCTTTACGGTCGCCACGGCGGTCTTCGGCTAGGCGGTCTTGGGCTGGTTCTCCAGCCGCTCCAACTCACCGGCCAGCTCGCCCGGAATAGTGGCCGGCGGTTCACCGAAGGCTGCACGGGTGGCCTTGATGACACCCTTGCCCATTGCCCGGTTGCCGAATCCGCCAACGACGGCGCCCACACCGAGCGGCAGGGCACGTCCCAGCATGGCGGTGCCCTGGCGTGCCATGACCCGCTTCAGGAACTGCTTGCGGATGCTTGAGCCGACCGACCCCATCAGGCCCGAGGGCATGGCGCCGATGGTGCTGCCCCAGGACTGCGCGCTGCCGCGGCCGGCAAGGGACTGCATCATGGAGGTTCCTTCTTCACCCAGCATGATGGCCATCACCATCGTCCGGGACTTCTCCGGATCGGCGAGCCGTACACCATGCAGTTCAGCCACTGACTGCGCGTACAGGGCGGTGGCTTCCAGGAAACCGACCGTCGCTGCGGCGGAGAGTCCGAGGGCGGCCACGGTTCCGACGGCGGGAACCACCGCCGTGGCACCCACGGCCGCGCCGCCGCCCATCACCGCGTTCAGGTAGTGGCGGTCGAGGATGGCAATCAGCTCTGCGGCGGACGCTTTGGGGTGCTTGCGCTGCATCCGGCGGATGTTCGCCAGGACCAGTGGGCGCTGGACCTCCACGGCCCGCTCGATCGCCTTCACTACGTGCGGCTTGGGTTGCCCGTCGGGTCCGAAGGTGGCCTTCCCGGCCAACTTGGCTGCGGGGTTGAACTTACGTCGCTTCACAAGAACTCTCCTTGGGGAAATCCGGTGCAGGCTTCAACTCTACGGGGCGCGCCCGGAGCCGGGGGTCCCCCTGCACCTGGTTGCTTAAAGCAAAGGGCGGGGTCCGGCGGAAAATTCCGCGCGGGCCCCGCCCTTACTAATCAACACGCCGGGTTAGCGGCGCTCACGCACTACTTAAGCGCGGTTGCTGCTCTTGCGGGTTACGAAGCCGTAGATCACCAGAACGATGATCGCGCCAACGATGGCTACGAGCCAGGTCTGGATGGACCAGAACTCTTCGAGACCGACGCCGAAGACGGCGCTACCGATCCAGCCGCCCAGAAGGGCGCCAATGACACCCAGGACCAGGGTGGCGATCCAGCCGCCGCCCTGACGACCCGGGAGGATCATCTTTGCAATTGCACCTGCGATGAGACCCAGAATAAGGAACGCAATGAAACCCATTTGATTCTCCTTGCTGTGTGAGTGACAGTGATTTCAGCACTGCTTTGTGGGCAGCGCTTTCCTCCAGCCTACTTGATAAGCATGCTTAGGCGTAGTTTTTCCGAGAATTTTCATCTGGGTGAATGTGTGTTAGTTACCGCGGGCGTGTGGCCTGCGGCTGAGATACGGCATGGCTACGGCGTGTCGGAGCGCAGATACGCGGACAGAAATACGGACACGTCGGAAATCTCCGCGGCGGAAAGCGCGTGGCCCATTCCCTCGTAGGTACGGGCGGTGAGGGCCGTATTCTCCTCGAGCCACTGGCCGGTGTACTGGAGCGCATCGCCATTGATTACCCAGTCCTGCCGGTCCCGTCCCCAGAAGAACGGCACGCGCACAGGCAGCGGTTCGGCGACGGCCAAGAGCTCGTTCGGCGCTACAAAGCCGGACAGCCCGACGACGGCGCGGAAGTCCCGGGGACGCAGGCGCAGCAGCGTCGCGGCCATGGCCATGCCCTGGGAAAAACCGACGAGCGAGACCGCAGTGAAGCCGTATTCGGTCCGGACCCGGTCAATCCAGGCCAGCACGGACAGCGCCGCCTCCAGCACCTCCGAGGTGTCAGAGTTCAACAGCGGATCCAGCAGGAACCAGCCGCTGCCCTCGCCGACCGGCAGCGGTCCGCGCACTGCCGCCCCCACAGCGGTGTCCGGCAGCGCGGCAAAAAGCCGCTCCATTGCCTGTTCCCCGGATCCGTACCCGTGCAGGAGGACCACCAGGGAGCGTCCATGGCGCCGGTCCGCGGGCAGTGACCAGATGACGTTTCCCGCCGGCACGTTTTTCATCGGCCCAGCCTAGCCGGGGCACGCCGTTTCCGGGCGGCGGGGGCCGGGCGGTCCGTATCCCATTGCCACGGGCAGCGGACCAAAAGTAAAGTCGCATCAGCGAAGAAGCAGTGGCAGTCGCCACGGATCGCAGGTGTGCAGGTATCTGTGCAGGTATCCGTACAGCGGCCGCCCCAGGACCGGGAAGCATCCCGAGTTCCGCCCGAATACCGGCCGTTTCCACGGGAACCACGGCCTGGATGGATCTCATTTATGATCGTTACCCTTACCGCCAATCCCAGCCTGGACCGCACTGTCGAGCTCCCGGGCGCGCTGGTGCGGGGCGCCGTCCAGCGTGCGGCGGGAACCACAGAAGAATCCGGAGGCAAGGGCGTCAACGTGTGCCGGGCACTGACGGCGTCCGGGGTCGCCTCGCTTGCAGTCCTGCCGGGGGCTGACGAGGATCCGGTGACCGCCGGCCTGCGGCAGGCCGGAATTCCCTACCTGAATATGCCCATCACCGCTCCGTTGCGGAGCAACATCACGCTGACGGAACCGGACGGCACCACCACCAAGGTCAATGCCCCGGGCCCCTCGCTCAGCCCGGTGGAGCAGGAAGCCCTGATCGCATTGGTGGTGGGGGCCTGCACGCCGAAAGAGGGCAGCGGACCGGTGTCCTGGTTGGTGCTGGCCGGATCGCTTCCGCCCGGAGTGCCGCCGAACTTCTATGCCCTGGTGGCGCAGGCGGTGCGGGAGCGGCTGGGCACTGAAGCCCCGCTCATCGCGATGGACTCCTCCGGCCCGCCGCTGACGGGTGCATTGATGCACGGTGCAGCACCGGACCTGCTGAAGCCCAATGCCGAAGAACTGGCCGAGGCGGCCGGTTTCTCCAACGAGGCGGCACTCGAGGCGGACCCGCTTCTCGCCGCCCGGGCCGCCGGCGTCCTGCGCGAACGCGGCGTCGGTGCCGCCCTCGTCACGCTCGGCGCCAAGGGCGCACTGCTGGTGACTGCCGACGGGAGCTGGTTGGCAACCCGCCCGCCGGTGCAGGCACGTTCCACGGTCGGTGCCGGCGATTCGGCCCTTGCCGGTTACCTGCTCGCCGAAGTGGCCGGCGTCCCCCCGGCGGAGTGCCTGCGCCAAGCCGTGGCCCACGGAGCAGCCGCGGCTGCCCTGCCGGGAACGGCAGTTCCCACCCTGGCCCAAACGGATCCCGGTGAAGTGACCGTTACCGCACTCAGCATTGAGCCACAAGGCCCGATTGCCGGGAGGGCCGCCGCTGCGCCTCAAAAGGAGGAAAGCTAATGTCGGACCTCATCACCCCGGATCTGGTCACCCTGGACTCGGATCTGGGCGCGGACAAAGGCGGGGTCATTGAGCATCTGGCCCGCAACGTGGTCTCCGCCGGCCGTGCAACCAGCTATGACGAGCTGTATGCCGACGCCATGGCCAGGGAAGGCAAAACAGCCACCGGTGTTCCCGGCGGCATTGCCATCCCGCACTGCCGGTCAGCTGCCGTCACCAAGGCCACCCTGGCAATGGCCCGGCTTCGTCCCGCAGTGGACTGGGGCGCGAAGGACGGGCCGGCGGACATCGTCTTTTTCATTGCCGCTCCCGAAGGTGCGGATCAGGAGCACCTCCAGCTGCTGGCCAAGCTCGCGCGCTCCCTGATCCGCAAGGACTTCACCGGTGCGCTCCGTTCCGCAGGCTCCCCGCAGCAGATTGTGGAGCTGGTGGACGGCGCGCTGGGCCTTGGCCCTGCCCCGGCGGAGGCGGGGTCCGCTGCCGGTGCGGGCGGGGCGGCAGCGGCCGGCACGGCCACCGGGGCCACGGCTGCGGGCACCGACGCCGGCTCCCGCGGCGGCGGGCAGGCCGCCGGTACGGGGGGATCCGGCGGAGACCGTGGAGGTGGTCACGGAGCAGATGCCCCGGCATCAGAGGGCGGTACGGGGGCCACGACGTCGGACACCTCCAAGTCCCCGCACATTGTTGCGGTGACCGCCTGCCCCACTGGCATTGCCCATACCTATATGGCGGCGGATTCCCTGGCCGCAGCGGCCGCCGAACGCGGCATCGACCTGCAGGTGGAAACCCAGGGCTCGGCCAAGTCCACTCCATTGGACCCCACCGTGATCCGCAACGCCGACGCGGTGATTTTTGCCACCGACGTGGACGTCCGGGACAAGGGCCGCTTCGCGGGCAAACCCGTGATCAGCGGGCCGGTGAAGCGCGGCATCGACGAGCCGGGGGTGATGATCGATGAAGCCCTTGAATCGATCAACAACCCCAACGCGCGGCGGGTGTCCGGCGGCGGAGGCGGCGGCGAGGAACGCGAAGGGGCCGCCTCCGGAAGGGAGAGCTTCGGCGGCCAGCTCAAGCGCGCCCTGCTGACCGGCGTCAGTTACATGATCCCGTTCGTCGCCGGCGGCGGGCTGCTGATTGCCCTCGGGTACCTGCTGGGTGGTTATGAACTGGCCCTGGCCTCGGACGGCGGGGACGGTGTCGCCAACGGCGATGTGATGCTGGACGGGACGTCGCTCTTCAGCTTGCCGCCCGAGGGGCTGATCCCGTACCTGGGTGCGGTGTTCTGGAAGATCGGCAACCTGTCCCTGGCATTCCTGGTGCCCGCACTGGCCGGCTACATTGCCTACGCACTGGCGGACCGCCCCGGCATTGCCCCGGGCTTCACCGCCGGTTCCGTGGCCCTGTTCATGGATGCCGGGTTCATTGGCGGCATCATCGGCGGCCTGCTTGCCGGGTACATGGCCCGGTGGATCGGCAACTGGAACGTACCTTCCTGGATGCGGGGACTGATGCCGGTGGTCATCATCCCCCTTCTGGCCTCTCTCATCGCCTCCGGCCTGATGATCCTGGTCCTTGGCGGCCCCATTGCCGCGCTGACCCTTGGGCTGAACAACTGGCTCACCAGCCTCACCGGTGTGGCGGCCATTGGGCTGGGTGTCATCCTGGGGCTGATGATGGGCTCGGATCTGGGCGGCCCCATCAATAAGGTGGCCTACGCCTTCGCTGTGGCCGGCCTGGGTGAAGGCAGCTTCGAGAACCAGGTGCCGTGGGAGATCATGGCCGCAGTGATGGCGGCGGGCATGGTTCCCCCGCTGGGCATGGCCTTTGCTTCAACGGTGCTGGCCAAGAACCGGTTCAGCATGGCCCTGCGGGAAAACGGGAAGGCCGCCTGGCTGTTGGGTGCGGCCTTCATTTCGGAGGGCGCCATCCCGTTCGCGGCGGCCGATTTCTTCCGCGTTATTCCCTCCACGATGCTCGGAGGCGCCGTGGCCGGTGCCATCTGCATGGCAACCGGCGTAACCTCACAGGCACCCCACGGTGGGATATTTGTCTTCTTCGCTATCGGCAACCTCCTGATGTTCGTGGTGGCGATCCTGGCCGGGGCGGCGGTCACAGGCTTCGTCTACGTGGGCCTGAAACGGTTTGTCGCTCCCCGCAGGAAAGTGGAGGAACCCGTTGCTGCGTAAGGCACCGACTCAAACAGGAAGGCATGGATGATGCGGACCATCAAGGGAATCGGAGTCAGCGCCGGGCGGGTCCTGGGTCCTTCGCGCCGGATGCCCCCTCCGGTGCCCGAGCCCGACGCAGACGCGAAGTTCGGTCCGGAGGCAACGGTGGACGGTGAGAAGGCCCGGCTGAAGGACGCTGCGGAAACCGTCCGGGAGGATCTGAAGCACCGCGCCGAAACCGCGTCCGGAGACGCTAAGGCGGTGCTGGATGCCACCGCCATGATGGCCACGGATCCCATGCTGCTCAAAGCCGCCGGCAAACACATCAACGCCGGCATGGCTCCCGACCGGGCCGTCTGGGAGGCGGGCATGGAAGTGGCCGCGATGCTCCAAAGCCTGGGCGGGTACATGGCCGAACGGACCCAGGACGTGCTGGATGTGCGCGGCCGGATTGTGGCTGAACTCAACGGGCTGCCGGCCCCGGGAATCCCCGGCTCCGACGCGCCCTTCATCCTGACCGCTGTGGAACTGGCGCCGGCGGATACCGCCACGCTGGACCCGGCCAAAGTGGTGGGCCTGGTGACCAGCGAGGGCGGACCGCAGTCCCACACCGCCATCCTGGCCCGCTCGCTGGGACTGCCCGCCGTCGTCGGCGCTCCGGGTGCGGACGGTATTGCGGACGGGGCGGAAATCTACCTGGACGGCGCCTCCGGGACGGTGGTGGAGGACCCCGGCGCGGCCGAGCGTGAGGCCGCGCAGAAATACGCCTCCCGGTCCGCACTTCCGGCCTTCAACGGCACCGGAACCACCTCCGACGGACACCGGGTACCGCTGCTGGCCAATGTGGGCTCCGGCAAGGACGCCCGCGCCGCCGCAGAAGCGGGCGCCGAAGGCGTTGGCCTGCTCCGCACGGAATTCTGCTTCCTGGGCAGGGATTCCGAGCCCAGCGTGGAGGAGCAGGTGGATGCCTACGGCGCCGTGTTCGCGGCCTTCCCGGGCCGGAAGGTGGTGATCCGGACCCTCGACGCCGGCGCGGACAAGCCCCTGCCTTTCCTCACGGACGCATCGGAACCCAACCCGGCCCTCGGGGTGCGGGGTTTCCGCACCGACCGGACCTCTCCCGGCGTGCTGGCCCGCCAGTTGGAAGCCATTGCCGTAGCGTCCGGGGCGCACGAGGCCGACGTCTGGGTCATGGCCCCCATGATTTCAACCGCCGAAGAAGCAGCGGACTTCGCGGTGCTCTGCACGGCAGCCGGGCTGGGCATGCCCGGTGTGATGGTGGAAGTACCTGCCGCGGCCGTGATGTCTGAAGCCATCCTGTCCCGGGTCCGGTTCGCGTCCCTGGGCACCAATGACCTGACGCAGTACACCATGGCCGCTGACCGCCAGCTGGGCTCCCTGGCGACCCTCAACGACCCTTGGCAACCGGCGGTCCTGCAGCTGATCTCCGCCACCGTTGCCGGTGCGGCCCGCGCGACGGCGGCACTGCCGGCGGAACCGGGCACCGCGACGGCCGCTGCCGGAGCCAAGACCGTTGGGGTGTGCGGCGAGGCAGCCGCAGATCCGGCCCTCGCCGTCGTCCTGGCCGGCATGGGGGTAAACACGCTCTCCATGACGCCGCGGGCCTTGTCCAGCGTTGGTGCGGTCCTGGGCTCGGTGACCCTGGAGCAGGCGCAGGAGCTCTCCGCCCGCGCACTGGCGGCGCATTCCGCAGCCGAGGCCCGCACCATTGTGCGCAGCAGGCTGCCCGTCCTTGAACAGCTGGGCTTGTAAGCGCGGCCGGACATCCGGCACAACCACGGAAGGAAAAACAATGGCAGAACGCAAAGCCACAGTGGCCAGCCGGGTGGGGCTCCATGCCCGTCCGGCATCAATATTCGCCGAAGCTGCCGCAGCCTCGCCGGTGGACGTGACCATAGCGATGGAAGGGACTCCGGCTGAGGAGGCGATGGACGCCTCCAGCATGCTTTCGCTGATGAGCCTGGGTGCCTCGCACGGAGACGTGGTGGTGCTCCGCTCGGACGGCCCCGGCGCTGAAAATGCCTTGGAGGATCTGGCCCGGGTGCTGGAAACGGACCTGGACGCACAATGATCCCGGGGCTGGCGACCCGGCCTTCCGCCTTAAAGTGACGAAGCCAGCGGCGCTGCCGCTGGCTTCGTTGCAACCTCACGCTGACCCCCCACAGGCAGCGGATGTTACATATTCATTATTCTGACACATGCGCATGAAAATGTGAACAAGTTTATCTAATCGTCACTTTACGTATGTTTGCATCAGGGGCGTTTGCTTAATTCGCTTCTTTGAGGCGATCCGTTGGCTGCCCAGCAAGGCCAGGCCCACGGTCGTGAGAATGATCGAGGAATACGGCACCAAGTGGTCCCAGGGATTCACGTCCAGGGGCGTAACGTCCTGGATTGCATAAAGCACGACGCCGATCAGACCGACACCCAGCAGTCCGGCTCCGGCCCGCATCAGGGACGGACGCCGGCGGTGCGCGGCTATGTGCAGGGCAGGGCCAACGAGACAGGCAGCTACATATCCCGGATAGACCCGCCCAAGAATCCCGTAGAGCATCACCGGCAGCTGCCCTCCGTAGTTCCGCAGGCCCGGCGAGGATACCGGCAGGTCCGCCAGGATAAACAGCACCACGGTGGCAATCCCCACCGCGATTACGACGGCGACACCGGCCGGGCCGGCGATCAGGCGGCCTGCTCCGGGGGCACGGAAGGCAACAGCAGCCTTCACACCAAGGATCAGGAAGAAGCCGTACATCGCGAAACGGATAATCACATTTGCAATGTTGACGCCGCCCAACGCGTTGTCGACCGCCAAATAGACTGGCGAGATCCCCAGTGCAATGGCAATGCAGAGCATCAGGAGTGCCCAAAAGAGCAGCGGGTTCCGCCCCTTCACCGCCGAGGGCAGGCGGGTCAATGCGAAAAGGCCGGATACGGCGAGCGCACCAACCTGAAACGCGGTGGCAATGCTCATCCCAGGTTCTCCAACAACGTCAGTTCATTTTCATTATCGTGTTCAAGCTTTTTCATCATCTTCCCCAAATAATCCAGCCGGTCCCGGGCCAGCAGGACCAGTTCGGAATCGCTGAGGGACGCCAGCGCCTGCTCTTGTCCGCCCTGGGGCCATCCGGCCTCATCCGGGGTGACCAAACCGATGGCGACCAATCCGCCGGGCAGGGACACGCCGGCGATCCGTGCCGCTTCCACGGCAAGCTCGGGTGCGAGGCGGCCTGCAGAGAGCTGCGCCGAAATGTTCTGCGGCGCAACCCCGGACTTGGCGCTGAGGCGTTGGCGCAGGTCCCCCGGATCCACCGCCTCGAACCAGGAGCGGATGGCGTTCCCGTGTCCGAACCCGGCGAGATCGGGCCCCTCCGGCCCAGCCGGTCCTTCCTGGGTAGCCCGGGCCAAAATCATCTTCAGGATGCAGACGTAGGACACCTGGCTGATCAGTTCGGCGGTGGTGGGACGCCACGGTCCGCTGAGCAGATCGGCGTATTCCTCAAAGTCAGAGAGGGCTTCCACCGGGTTCTTACCGTAGGCGCGGGCCACGCGGACCACGGTGATTTCGGAGACCTTGCCGCGGACAATCTGCTGGGCAAGCGTGGAGCGCTTGATGCCGGTCCGGCGGCAGAGGGCGGCATTGGACTCACCCGGAGCAACTGCAGCCCGCCAACTCTGGAAAGACCTGGCAGGCAGCGCCATCCCGTCCCCCTCAATTGGATTTACTCCGACAACTGGAAGTATACTGTTGGAACTGGCTTCCCCTTCTGCGTTCCCCCCATATGCAGAGCGGGAAGCCAGCTCCAATTAACGCACACTTTGCGGATGGTCCTCAGCCCTGCGGCCAGGACACGTGATGGCTGTACTCCGGGTGTTTGCCGAGGTAGGCGGCCATATAGGAGCAGTAGGGCTTGATCCGCCGGCCGTCGCCGATGATGTCATCCACGGCATATTTCGCCAGCCGGGACGAGTAGCCCTGATGCCGGAAGGCCGGCTCCACCACCGTGTGGGTCAGCGCCACCGCATCAGGTTCAATCCGGTAGTCGGCAATACCCACCAGTTCTCCGTCCAGCCGCAGTTCGTACCGGTCCTGCCCGTCATTGCGCGAGACACTGATGTCTTTGGTTGTCATAGGCCGAGACTGCCACGTCAATCCCCCGCGGTCCACCCCGTTCCCGGCGCGGCCGCATCTACGCTGCCCGGCCTCCCCCGGCAGCCCTTTCCGCCGCTTCCAGGCACCCGGCCAGCCGATCCACCGCTTGGCTGTATGCTGCTGCGTCCTCCGGTGTCCGCACCCCTGCACGCAGCTGGTCCGCTGTTTTCAGGGCCCGGATGAAGTCCCTGGTCTCCGGGCTGCGTACGTCCTGCAGACGGGGATACTCTGCGGCGAGCCACGGGTCCAGCTCATAAGCACTCCAGCGGGAAAGAACATCCCGGTGCCGCAGCGTGGTGCCGTGCACCTGAACCGCGGTGCGGTTCCGTTCCTGCTCCACCGCGCGGCGGCGGTTCCGCCACACCACCCACGCTGCCGCCGCCGTACTGCCCGCCGCGACCGCCCATCCCGCCACAGGGGTGTAATCCGGGGAAGCGGCCACCGCCCAGGCCGCGGTCATGAGCACACCCAGAAACGCCGTGAATCCCACCCAGAACAACCGCTCCCCGTCGCGGGCACGAAGCGCACGGTCAACGCCGGCGGCACCGGTCACCAGGACCAGTGCGAGCAGGAGCAGCGGAGGGATGACGGACCACACCATACCGGACATCAAATGCTCCTTCCCGCTGGCCCGGGGCCGGCTCTTTCCTCCATTGCATCCAACGGGGCGGCAAAGGTCAATGCCGCAACTGCCGTTGCGGACAGGGTGCCTTGAGCCCATACCAAGTATGCTGACCTGTGGATTTGTCCCAGCCGTCCCGATGACTACTGCCGTCAAACGCGCCTTCAGACGTAAGGAAAGCAATGAAGATTCCCGCCCCGAGAGGGCGCGTCAGCGCCACCCTGATCGACCTGCTCCACGCCGGCCGCAGCACTGCCGGTTACGCTGCCCTGGACTCCGCAGTAACCGAGGCCCTGTCGGCCGGCGGTGACCTGCTGCGCGATGAAGACCTGCAGCTGGCCCTGTTCTGCCTGTACGAGCTGCACTACAGCGGCCTGGACGGCGTAGCGGACGACGCCGAATGGGAGCCGGACCTGATCCGCATCCGTGCCCGGCTGGAGGCCGCGTTCGAAGAGGTGCTCCGCCGCACCGTATCCCTTCCCGAGCTGCCCGCACCGCGCAGCGAAGACGTTGCCGAAACCCTCTTTGCCCTGGCCGCCAAGGACGACGGACCCAGCGTGTCCCGTTTTATCGCCAGCAAGGCAAGCGTCGAGCAGCTGCGCGAATTCCTTGTCCTGCGCTCGGTTTACCAGCTCAAGGAAGCCGACCCGCACAGCTGGGCCATTCCGCGGCTGCCGGTGGGCCGCGCCAAGGCCGCCCTGGTGGAGATCCAGGCGGACGAGTACGGCGGCGGCCGCCAGGAGCGTATGCACTCCAAGCTGTTCGCCAACACCATGGAGGGTCTGGGACTGGATGCCGGCTACGGGCACTATATCGACCTGGTGCCGGCCCTGACCCTGGCGTCATCCAACGCCATGTCCCTCTTTGGCCTCAACCGCCGGCTCCGGGGCGCGATCGCCGGGCACCTTGCCGCCTTTGAGATGACGTCCTCAATTCCTAATTCGTTCTACGCCCGGGGTTTTCGGCGGCACGGATTCAGCGACGAAGTCACCTATTACTTCGACGAGCATGTGGAAGCCGACGCCGTGCACGAACAGATCGCCGCCAGGGACCTGGCCGGCGGCCTGGCCGAAGCCGAGCCCGCCCTGCTTGAAGACATCATTTTCGGGGCAGCAACCGTCCTGGCCATTGATGCCATGCTGGGCGAAGACCAGCTGCTGGCCTGGCAGGCCGGCAGCCCGGCGCTGCTTGCGCCCCTGCCCGACGGCGGCCCGGAAGAGGCGGGCCCTGCAGGATCCGCCTTGGCTGCGGCGGCCATCGCCGGCGGTGTAACCCCGTGAGCACCGAATCCGGCGCTCCCGTTCCCGACGGCGAAGGCACCCCGGCTCCGGGCGCTCCGGCGTCGATCGTTGCCTGCCCCAACGGCCCGCTCCTGGTCCGCGGCAACTTCGAGATAGTCACTCCGGACGGTGTCCCCGTGCCCAGGGACCGGGAAACCGTGGCGCTGTGCCGGTGCGGGGCCTCCGCCATAAAGCCTTATTGCGACGGCACGCACAAACTGATCAAGTTCGATACCGCCCGGCGTCGTCCGGTCCCCGGACCTGCACGCAAGGCGGGGCAGGACGCGGCAGCGGAATAGGACGGCTTCCCGTTTTACCCGCTGCACCAACCGCTGCCAACCAACCGCTGCCAACCAACAAGAATGGCCTGCCTTCCGAAGAAGGCAGGCCATTTGTTTTGGGTGCGCCCAGCAGGGCTCGAACCTGCGACCCACGACTTAAAAGGACGTTGCTCTACCAACTGAGCTATAGGCGCACGCCGGGCTGCTGTGCAGACCGACTGTCCCACTTTATCGCACACCGCACAATCGCGGAAAACCCGTGCCGCCGGCCGTCCGGAAGTACCCCCGGGCAGGGGAAATCGGTTCCGCGGAGCGGCCTTGCCGAGGGCTGTCCACCGTCCCGGAACCCGCCTCGATTCTGCCCAAGGGCGGGAGTATTCTCGGATTATGAGTGAGTCCAATTCAACGCCGCGCCATCACAAGCCAAAGCCTCTTGCACCTGTGGACTTCGCCAATTTCCCCGGCGGCGCCGATCCGGCCCGCGTCTCGGAAGCGGCCCACCTGGCCGCGCAGGCCCTGGTCCACCACGGCCGGGAGAGCACCGATCCCGAGGTAACCCGCCGCCTGGTGGAACTGGCGGACCAGCAGGGGTTGGAAGCCGTGGCCGAGATGTGGGCCGAAAGCCCTGCCCGGTCGCTGCCCGGCGCGCTGTGGCGGCTCTATGCCCTGCGCACCTCCATCCAGCAGAACCCGGAGCGGGTGGCCTCCTTCTACGCCGCAGGCAAGGACGTTGCCCAGGTCTCCAAGGTTGTCGCCGGAGTGGCGGAACCGCTGGGCGCAGACGAAGTACGAACCATGGCTGACACCATCCTCTCCGGCGCCTTTGAGGGGGATTTCGACGTCGCGCTGGAACGCTTCGCCGCGTTCTGCCGGGTGGTCGCCCTCGGCCAGACGAACCACGCCGATTCCTCGGAGGCTTCCGACGCCAACCGTGCCACCATGCTGACCCGCAACGCCCGCCAGCTTGTCCGCACTGCAGAGGACCTGGAACATTCCGCGGCGGCGTGGCGGCGGGGTGAACTCGACTGAGGGGGAAACGGCCGCGCAGCACCGTGCCGGTGTGGCGGCCATCACGGTCCAGCCGCTGCGCGGGCGGCCGTGTTGACATCCCCGGCTGAGCGTAGAAAACTGAAATTGGTGTCGGACTGCGGAACCCCCGGGCTTCAACTCTGAGCCGCTTCGAGCGGCCTTCCGCCGAGAGGCGCTCCCGGTCCGGCACCGTTACTTTTCCCCCGCAGCCTTCCGTAGCCCGCACGGGCCAATCGGATACTCTTGGGCCTGTGAGAATTTCTGTCCCGCCCCCCGCCAATGTGCGGCAGCCGGCGTGAAACTTAGACTCTTCCCGCAGGAAAACGCCGGACTTGAGCTGCTCGCCCGGATGGCCGCGCAGTTGCTGCGCGGAACCGGCGTGCTGGCCGAAATCCTGGGCGCGGACCCTGAGGAATTCGACCGCCTCACCGAACAACTGCACCAGATCGATGCCGATACCACTGATCTGCACTTCGCCCTGATGACGCAGATGCGGACCAGTTTCGTCAATCCGCTCCCGCGTGAGGACCTGTACGAGCTGTCCCTGATCCTGATGTCCGCCATGGACTGCCTGGATGCTTCCGCTGAAACCATCTCGCTGTACAAGCTGGCGGGCGTGTCCCGCCGGGCATCCGAACAACTTGAAGTCATCGGCCGGCAGGCTGAGCTGACGGCCTCGGCCATGCGCCGGCTGGCATCCCTGGACGATCTTGAGGAGTACTGGATCGAAATGCTCCGCCTGGCCCGGCGTGCCGAGCGCACCCGCCGGATCTGGGTGGCGGAGCTGATGCGCGAGCACAAGCCGATGGCCTATGCCAGGCACCGGGACCTGGCTGACCAGCTTTCCGGCACGACGGCGCAGCTGCGGCGCGCCGCCACATTTGTGGGCGGCGTCCTCGTGCGGGAATCCTAGGTGGCCGCCGTCCTCCTGGCGGGCGTTGTCCTGCTGGCCGGCGCCTACGCCTTCCTCAACGGCTTCCACGACGCCTCCAACTCCGTGGCGACGTCGGTCCGGACCAGGGCGCTCACTCCCACCGTGGCGGTCCTGCTGGCTGCTGGCTTCAATATGCTCGGCGCACTCGTCAGCACGGCACTGGCCGTAGCCCTGACGGTCCGCTTTGTGGACCTGCCGCCGGGCCCCGAGGGGCTGGGCATCCTGATTGCCAGCCTCGGAGCGGCCTGCGCGTGGGGCGTCTGGACCTGGTGGCGGCGGATGCCGTCGTCGTCCACCCACGCCCTGGTTGGCGGGCTGGTGGGTTCCGGTGCCGCCTCAACCCTGGTGGGCGGGCAGAACATTGCCGAGTCCTACCGCCTGATCTGGGAGCAGATTGCCCTGCCCCTGCTGCTCTCCCCCGTCATCGCCTTTGTGCTGGCCTACCTGCTGGTGTTTCCGGCGACCTGGCTGATGCGGTACAGCTCTCCGCGCCGCGGGGACGCCGGAAACCGGATTGCCCAGTCGGTCTTCACGTCCGCTTTCTCCTTGGGGCACGGCATCCAGGACGGGCAGCGGACCATGGCCGTGCTGGTGCTGGCACTGCTTGCTGCCGGCCAAACAACGGACACCGGCATACCGTTGTGGGTGCAGCTGTTCGCAGCGCTGGCCCTGGCTGCCGGCACCCTGTTCGGCGGCTGGCGGATCACCCACACGCTTGGCTACCGGCTGGTACGGATGGACCCGCTGCGGGGCATGAGCGCCCAGGCCGTCAGTTCGGCCATGCTCTTCCTCGGCGCACTGTGGCTGCACATCCCGCTGTCCAGTACGCAGACCATGACGTCGGCCATCGTCGGGGCCGGCGCCAACCAGCGTTTTTCCACGGTGCGGTTCATTCCGCTGCGCGAAATCCTGGTGACCTGGCTGACCACCGCCCCGGTGACGGCCCTGCTGGGCGGCATCCTGCTGCTGGCACTGAGCCCGCTGCTCTAGGCCCGCTTCTCTGGGCCCGTCCGCTTACCCGAAGCGCCCGGAGACGTAATCTTCCGTGGCTTTCTCGGCCGGGTTGCTGAAGATGACGGGCGTGTCCGCATACTCGATGAGGCGTCCCGGCTGGCCGGTGCCGGCAATGTTGAAGAAAGCCGTTTTATCCGACACCCGTGCCGCCTGCTGCATGTTGTGGGTCACGATCACCACGGTGTAGTCGCTCTTGAGTTCCTCGATCAGGTCCTCAATCGCCAGCGTGGAGATGGGGTCCAGGGCCGAGCAGGGCTCGTCCATGAGGATCACCTCCGGGGATACGGCAATGGCCCGGGCAATACACAGGCGCTGCTGCTGGCCGCCGGACAGTCCGGAGCCGGGCTTGTCCAAGCGGTCCCGTACTTCCTTCCACAGGTTGGCTCCGGTGAGGGAGCGTTCCACCAGGTCATCGGCGTCGGACTTGGAAATCCGTTTGTTGTTCAGCTTCACGCCGGCCAGCACGTTGTCCCGGATGGACATGGTGGGGAACGGGTTGGGCCGCTGGAAGACCATGCCCACATGGCTGCGCACCGTGACCGGATCAACGCCCGGGGCGTAAAGGTTCTCCCCGTCCAGCAGCACTTCGCCCTCCACGCGGGCGCCGGGCAGGACTTCGTGCATCCGGTTCAGGGTGCGCAGGAAGGTTGACTTGCCGCAGCCTGAGGGGCCGATGAAGGCAGTAACCGAGCGGGGTTCAATGTTGATGTTGACGTCCTGGACGGCAAGGAAATTGCCGTAATAGACATTCAGGTCTTTGACGTCGATGCGCTTGGACATGGGTTCCTTCAGGGTTGTTTCGCGTCTAGCGGGAGGTGCGGGGGGCGAAGATGCGTGCGATAAGGCGTGCAGCAAGGTTCAGCAGCATGACCATAACGATCAGGATCAGGGCCGCCGCCCAGGCCCGCTGGGTACTGGGATCCGTATTTGTCGGCGAGGTGGGGCTCATCAGCTGCCGGTAGATGTAGGTGGGCAGTGTGCTCATCCAGCCCGCAAACGCGTTGAAGTTGATCGTGTTCACAAATCCTGCCGTCACCAGCAGCGGCGCTGTTTCGCCGATGACGCGGGCAATGGCCAGGGTAACGCCGGAGGCAATGCCGGAGATGGCGGTGGGGACAACCACCTTCAGGATGGTCCGCCACTTGCGTACTCCCAAGGCGTAGGAGGCTTCCCGCAGTTCATTGGGCACAATCTTCAGCATTTCCTCGGTGGACCGCACCACCACCGGGATCATCAGCACGGACAGGGCGACGGCGGCTACAAAGCCGGTCCGGGTACCCGGCCCGAACACCAGGCCAAAGAAGGCCGCGGCAAACAGGCCGGCCACAATTGAGGGAATGCCCGTCATCACGTCCACAAAGAAGGTGATGGCCCGTGAAAGGGCGCCGCCGCGGCTGTATTCCACCAAGTAAACGGCGGCCAGCAGGCCTACCGGCACCGAGATCACAGTGGCCCAGAAAGTGATCAGCAAGGTGCCCACAATGCCGTGGTAGACGCCGCCGAGCACCGCTGTGCCGTTCTCCGCCGAGGCATTGTCCACGGCGCCGGTCATCCCGCCCATGGAGGTCAGCAGGAAATCCGGGCTGAGGCCGGGCAGTCCGCGGACCAGGACGGTGAAGATCACCGAGACCAGCGGCACCAGGGCCAGCAGGAACGCGCCGCAGACCAGGTTCGTCGCGAGCCTGTCCACGGCGTGCCGGCGGCCCTCCACCAGCCACGTGACGGCGGTGCCGCCCAGGGCAAACAGCACGGCGGAAAAGACCGCGAAGGAGGCAACGGAGAACCCAATCAGGGCCGACAGTGCCGCTCCCAGCACCAGCGCCGCAGCGAGGACCAGCCAGGGCGTGTACCGGGGCAGCCGGTTTTTGGTCAGCATGGATCCGGGACGGTTGAGGACGGGCGGTGTATCAATCATCAGTTGGCTCCCGAAAATTCTTTGTGGCGGCTGATGATCCAGCGGGCAACCATATTCACTGCCAGCGTGATCAGGAACAGCACGAGTCCTGCGGCAATCAGCTCCGAAAGCCGGAGCCCGTAGGCTTCGGGGAAGTTCAGGGCAATTTCGGCGGCGATGGTCTGGTTGCCGGGCCGTATCAGGCTGGCGATCAGGCTGCCGGAGGAGAGCACCAGGGCCACTGCCATGGTCTCGCCCAGCGCCCGCCCCAGGCCGAGCATCACCGCACTGATCACGCCGGGACGCGCGAACGGGAAGACCGCCATGCGGATCATTTCCCAGCGGGTGGCGCCCATGGCCAGCGCTGCCTCTTCGTGGAGCTTGGGGGTCTGCAGGAAGATCTCGCGGGTCAGCGAGGTGATGATCGGCAGCACCATCACGGATAGCACTATGCCGGCGGTGAGCATGGTCTTGCCCGTCTGGCTGGCGGGCCCGGCAAATATCGGGATCCAGCCGGCGTTCTCCGCCAGCCAGTTGTACGGCCCTACCAGCGCCGGGGCCAGCACCGTCATGCCCCAGGCGCCGTAAACCACGGACGGGATCGCGGCGAGCAGGTCCACCAGGTAGCCAAGCCCCTGCGCGAGCCGGCGCGGAGCGTAGTGGGAGATGAACAGGGCGACGCCGATCCCCACGGGGGTGGCGATCAGCAGGGCGATGGCGGCGGCAATCACTGTTCCGATGACCAGCGGCAGGATGTATTTGCCGAACCCGCCGCCAGAGATCTCGGCGGGGTCGGCGGCGAAAGTCGGCAGGGCCTGCCACAGCAGGAACACGGCCACGCAGAAGAGCACAAAAAGGATCAGGCAGCCGGCGGCAACGGTTACGCCGGAGAAAACCTTGTCTCCTGCACGGCCGGTGCCGCTTTCACCTGTTATTGACTTGCTCGACACTGCTCAAACCCTTCGACGTGATGGCGGGGCTTCTTCTATCAGTTTAAGTACTGCACCGCGGAAGCGGAGGGTGCCTGCCCTCCCCGCCCGCATAGGAGGAAGGCAGGCGTGCCTGCGTTGCTAGGGACCGACCTTGATGGTCTCCAGCGCTGCTCGAGCCCGGCCGCGCAGGTCCTCGGACAGGGGTGCGCTGCCGGCAGCGTCAGCCGCCGCGTCCTGGCCTTCGGTACTGATGACATAGTTTCCGAAGGCCTTCACCAGGTCCACCGTGCCCTGGTCCGGGTAAGCCGTGCAGAAGACGTGGTAGCTCACCAGCACCACCGGGTAGGCACCGGACTGCGCGGTGTCCCGCTCCAGGTCCATGGCCATGTCCGCTTCCGGCCGCCCCGGCCCGGTGACGTCGGTGGAGGATTCGACGGCGAGCGCAGCCGCCTCGGCGCTGACGGGAACGTAGTCCCCGCCCACTTGGACGTGCACCACTCCCAGGTCCCCGACGGCGGAGGCATCGGCGTAGGTCACGGCGCCTTCGGTTGCGGTGACGGTGGAAATGACGCCGCCGGTCCCCGACGCATTTTCACCTGCCGGCACCTCTGCGGGCCATTCGCCCGAGGCCTTGTCCGGCCAGGCATCCGGTGCCGCCTTGGCCAGGTAGTCGGTGAAGTTCTTGGTGGTGCCGGATTCATCGCCCCGGTGCACGGCCGTGATGGGGGTGGCGGGCAGGTCGACGCCCGGGTTCTGGGCCGTGATGGCCGGATCGTTCCAAACCGTGATTTCGCCGCGGAAGATTCCCGCGATGGTGGCCGCGTCCAGGTTCAACTCCTTGACGCCGTCCAGCCGGAAGGCCACCGCGATGGGAGAAATGTAGACGGGCACGTGGATGGCGCCCTCCGGGCCGCAGACCTCTGCAGCGGCGGCGGCTTCTTCATCGTCGAGATACGCGTCGGTGCCGGCGAACTGCACACCGCCGGCCAGCAGCGCTTCCCGGCCGGCACCGGAGCCGTCCGGGGAGTACTGCACTGATGCCTGCGGGTTGGCGGCACTGAAACCGGCAATCCATGCCTGCATGGCTGAATCCTGGGAGGTGGCGCCGGCACCCGAGAGCGTGCCGGCAACGGTGCTTTCGGTGCCACCGGAGGGTGTGGCGGCCGGCGCCGCGGTATCCGTGCCGCAGGCGGCCAGGCCCAGCACGGCCGCAAGGGAAATACTCAGTACGGAGGCATAGCGGCGTGGATGTGAAACCTTCACCATCGTGTCCCTTTCAAGGGGTTGTCCGGCACCGATGTGCCGGAAGCTGTTCGCATGGACTTGCTGGAACCACGAACACGTTCCTGTCCCAGCGTGGCGAAGCAAGGTGAACGGAAAGTTAACGCCGTCAGGGCATCCGGGGAACATCCCATTGCCTGTCGGAGGTGACGCCGGATACAGCTTGCCTGTCCCTCCCCCTAGACTGGATCCATGCCCCAACGCAGCTCCTTCGCCAAAAGCCGGGGTTTCCTGCGGAACCGGGCCCGGGTAGGTCTGCAGCGCAGCCGAAACTCCGTGGTTCCGGCCCTGCAGATGACGGTCTGCGCCGTGGGTGCGTATGCCTTCGCGGAATACGTCCTGGGCCACCAGGGCCCGCTCTTCGCGGCCACAGCCGCCCTGATCTCGCTCGGCTTTTCCCGGGAACCGCGCACCCGCCGCGTCCTGGAAGTCGGGGTGGGCTGCACCTTGGGCATCACGGTGGGGGAAATCCTGCTGACGCTGCTGGGCAACGGGCTGATTCAGGCCGCAGTGGTCCTGTTTGTATCCGTGATGCTGGCGCGCTTCCTGGACCGGGGCGTCATCTTCACCACGCAGCTTGGCCTGCAGTCCCTGCTGGTGGTTCTGCTGCCTGCACCGGACGGCGGCGTTTTCACCCGCAGTGTTGATGCCATTGTGGGCGGGGTGTTTGCCCTGCTGGTAACCATGCTGGCGCCGCGGGATCCGCGCCGCGAACCCAAATCCAATATCCGCGAACTGCTGAACGAGCTATCCGCCGTGCTGCGCCAGTGTTCCGAAGCGATCGCCAAGAGCGATTCCACCATTGCCTGGCATGCGCTGGTCCGGGCCCGCAACACCCAGCCGCAGCTGGACACCTTGGCCCGCAGCGTCCGGGACGCCCGCGAAGTGGCACGGATTTCGCCGGCTTACCGGAGGTACTTGGCGGAACTGGGAGATCTGCGCGGATCCATCGGCTACCTGGACCTGGCGGTCCGCAACAGCCGGGTCTTCGCCCGCCGCACGACGTCGGCCATCAACCATGCCTCGCTCAACGACGACGCGATCGAGAACGTGGCGGAGATACTGACCGACACGGCCGACGCCGTCGACATCCTTGCCCGGGCACTGGGCGGCGGGGAAAGCGGAGACGCACGGCTGCGGCACCTGCGGCAGGCACGCAACGAACTGGCCGTCGTCGGATCGCGGCTGCACCCCGCGGCCCTGGGTATTACTGACCTGCAGGGCGATGCGCTGATCATGCTGTTCCGGCCGTTGGTGGTGGACCTGCTCGAGTCCACCGGCCTCACCCACGAAGAAGCCATCGGCTACCTTTCCGAGGTCTGACCCGCGCTGGTGGCCGGCCATGCCCGCTTCTGCCCGCAGGCAGGACTGTCAGTGCCCCGGGATAGCCTGAGGTTATGGCAACAAAGACTGCACGGTCGAAGACCGCCAATTTCCGCTGCTCGGAATGCGGCTGGACCACGGCCAAATGGGTGGGACGCTGCGGCGAGTGCCAGGCGTGGGGAACGGTGGAGGAATCCGGCGAGGTCCTGGCCCGCACCACAGCCGCCACCGTGGTGGCCCGTCCGGCGCAGCGGATCGGCGAGGTGGATGCCACCACCGCTGCCTACCAGGCCACCGGTGTGGGCGAACTGGACCGGGTGCTGGGCGGCGGTCTGGTGCCCGGCGCCGTCATCCTCCTGGCCGGCGAGCCGGGGGTGGGCAAGTCCACACTGCTCCTGGATGTGGCCTCGCGCGTGGCAGGCGCCGGCCGCGACGTCCTGTACGTGACGGGCGAGGAATCCACGGCGCAGGTGAAGCTGCGCGCCGAGCGCATCGGTGCGGTATCGGACAACCTCTACCTCAGTGCCGAAACAGACCTGGGCCAGGCGCTGGGGCAGGTGGAGCAGGTGGCTCCGGGGCTGCTGATCGTGGACTCGGTCCAGACCCTGAGCAGCACCGCGGTGGACGGCAGCGCCGGCGGCGTCAGCCAGGTCCGTGAAGTTGCCGCGTCACTTATCAATGCCGCCAAGACCCGCAACATGACAACCCTGCTGGTTGGGCACGTCACCAAGGATGGTTCCATTGCCGGCCCGCGGCTGCTGGAACACCTCGTGGACGTTGTATGCCAGTTCGACGGTGACCGGCACTCCCGGCTCCGCCTGCTGCGGGCGGTCAAGAACCGGTACGGACCCACCGACGAGGTCGGCTGCTTCGACCTGACCGAAGACGGCATCGAGGGGCTGGCCGATCCCAGCGGCCTGTTCGTATCGCGCACCAAGGACCCCGTGTCCGGCACCTGCATCACCGTTACCCTCGAGGGCAAGCGGCCTCTGGTCGCCGAGGTGCAGTCCCTCGTGGCTGAAACCGGGAACGCCCAGGCCCGGCGTGCCACCAGCGGCGTGGACGCCTCCCGGGTGGCCATGCTCCTGGCCGTCCTGCAGCAGCGGGCTTCCATGAGCTTGGCCAAGGATGACAGTTACGTGTCCACCGTGGGCGGCGTGAAACTGGGCGAGCCCGCCACGGACCTCGCGGTGGCCCTGGCCGTTGCCTCGGCAAAAATGAACAAACCGCTGCCGGCGCAGCTCATAGCCTTCGGCGAGGTCGGCCTGGCCGGAGAGGTCCGCCCCGTCCCGGGCATCGGACGCCGCATCAACGAGGCCGAGCGCCTTGGGTTTACGCACGCCGTGGTTCCCGCTTCCCCCAACGGACCGGGAAACGTGCCCGCCGGGTTCAAGGTCCGCGAGGTCTCCACCCTCGCCGAGGCACTGGAGTTGCTGTTCTAGCCCCTGGCCGGACCTGACTGAAGCGACCGGACGTGACCGGACCTGCCGGTGGCGGTGCCGGTGCGGCTGACCCTTGCCAACTCGCACTAGTATAGGGACGGGCAAGCCTTGCCCAGGATCGTCCAGGGCCCCCGGGCCGGAAGGAAGTGACCATGGCCCGCAGCCCGGAAGACGCGCTGAAAGCAACACTGGCGCGGGTTGCACCCGGAACCGAACTGCGCGACGGGCTGGAACGCATCCTGCGCGGTCGCACCGGCGCCCTGATTGTGCTCGGCTTTGACCGGACCGTGGATTCCATCTGCTCCGGCGGCTTCGACATCGGCATTGACTTCTCCCCCACCCGGCTTCGTGAGCTCGCCAAGATGGACGGCGCGATTGTATGCGACCGCGATGCCAAGAACATCCTCCGGGCGGCAGTGCAGCTGGTCCCGGACCACACCATCGAAACGCATGAGTCCGGCACCAGGCACCGGACCGCCGAACGGGTGGCCATCCAGACCGGATTCCCCGTGATTTCGGTCAGCCAGTCAATGCAGATCATCCAGCTTTATGTGGGCGGGCTCCGGCACGTCCTGGAGGGTTCGGAACCGGTCCTGGCTCGGGCCAACCAGGCGCTGGCCACCCTGGAACGCTACCGGGCAAGGCTGGACCAGGTCACCAATTCCCTCTCCGCACTGGAAATCGAAGCCATGGTCACCGTCCGCGACGTCGCGGTTACGCTCCAGCGCCAGGAAATGGTCCGCCGGATCTCCGAGGAAATTTCCCAGTACGTCCTGGAACTCGGCCTGGATGGCCGGTTGCTCTCCCTCCAGCTCGAGGAACTGACCACCGGGCTCGGCCCCGGCAGCGAAATGATCCTGCGGGACTATGCCGACCTCAACAACGGCCAGCGGAACATCGAGGAGCAGATCGCCACTCTGCAGAACATGAGTTCCTCGGAAATGGTTGATCTGGGCAAGATCGCCTCGGTGGTTGGTTTCCATCCCGGCCAGGACTCCCTGGAAGCAGTGGTTCAGCCGCGCGGTTACCGCCTGCTGAGCAACATCAAATCCGTGCCGCCGGCAGTGTCCAACCGCCTTGTGGACCACTTCGGCGGTCTCCAGAACCTGATGGCCGCCAACATTGATGACCTGATGACCGTCGACGGCATCGGTGAGCAGCGGGCGCGCACCGTACGCGAGGGTCTGTCCCGGATCGCCGAGACCAGCCTGCTGGACCGGTTCATGTAGCCGGCCGCCGGGCTACTCCAGCTGGAAAACGGCGTTTTCGCTGCTGGTCTGCCCCAGCCGGGCGGTGAAGATGTAGTACCCCGGGTTGGGGTTGGAGGCCACGGCGGCACAGCCCGGTGCGGACCGGTTGCGCTCCCACGGGAAGTTGGCCGTCTCCGAAGCGCCCGGCTCCACCTTCTTGACGTAGTCCTGGGCCCCGTCCTGGCAGTCCATTGACGAGAAGATCCGGTCGGATCCGCTGGCAACGATGAACTCCATCTGCGTGGTGCCGACGTTGATCTCGCACGCCGTGTCACTGGTGTTGGTCACGGTCATGGTCAGCAACGGGCTGGAGCCGGCCGGATAGACCACCGCGTCGGTGGAGGCGCTCACCTTCACCTTGTCGGCCGGGCAGGCGGACCCCGCCGGCTTCGCGGCCGTCGGGGTGGCAGAGGGCGTTGCCGGGGCGGGCGCCGCGGCAACGGGTGTTCCGGCGGGTACGCTGCCTGCCGGACTCTGGGTTGGTCCGGGAACGGTTGCAGGGACGGACTGTTCATCCGGGGACAGGGCCCTGACCACCGAGGTCACGGCGAGGATCAGCCCGACCAGGACCAGCACGGCAAGAACGCCGGCCACCAGCCTGCGCCGGCGGTAGACCGCCGGGCTTGGCCGCCTGGGCGCACCCGGGCGCTGCAGCTGCTCAGTTCCTTTCCCGTCCATGCTTCAAGGCTAGGTATTAGGGGTGCGATTACTGGGCACACCACGCCGATCAGTAGAGTATTGCTGGTCATAACAAGGGAGCGCCGGATGGATCCGCAGGCAGAAACGCTGCACCGCAGTATTACTGAGTGGTTCTCGGCCAATGCCCGCACGCTGCCGTGGCGGGATCCCGAATGCAGCCCTTGGGGCGTATTGGCCAGCGAAATCATGCTCCAGCAGACACCTGTGGTCCGTGTCCTGCCCGTCTGGGAGGAATGGATGCGGCGCTGGCCCACCCCCGCAGCTCTGGCCGCCGAGCCCAGCGGTGAGGCCGTGCGGGCCTGGGGCCGGCTCGGCTATCCGCGCCGCGCGCTGCGGCTGCATGCCGCGGCCACCGCCATTACCGCGGATTCCGCCGGCGAGGTTCCCTCCACGCACGCCGCACTGCTGGCCCTCCCCGGCGTCGGGGACTACACCGCGGCGGCGGTGGCGGCTTTCGCCTTCGGCAGGCGCGAGTGCGTGGTGGACACCAATATCCGACGGGTGCATGCCCGCGCCGTGACCGGCGACGCCCTGCCCTCGCCTTCCCTCACTGCTGCGGAAATGCGGCTGGCCCGTTCCCTCCTGCCCGCCGACCGCGTCGAATCAGTAGCCTGGAACGCGGCGGTGATGGAACTGGGCGCGCTGATCTGCACCGCCCGCAGCCCGCGGTGCGCCGAATGTCCGGTCCTGGACCGCTGCGCATGGGTGGCCGCCGGCCGTCCCGAACCGCACTATACGGCCAAAGGCCAGGCCTGGGCGGGAACGGACCGGCAGGTACGCGGCGCCATGCTGGCCGTGCTGCGGCACGCGACGGGACCGGTACGCCGGGAACTGCTGCTGCACGCTCCCGTTGACCTGGCAACGGAGCCGCGGGCGGCAGCGGAACTGTCTCCGCTTCAGGCCCTGCACCGGCTGCAGGCACCCCAGGAGCAGCTGGAACGTGCCTTGGCAGGGTTGATCAAGGACCGGCTCGCCGCCGAAGATGACCACGGAGTGTCGCTTCCGCTGTAATGCCGGCTGCGGCGACCGGCCCCGCGCTACATTTCTCCGAAACCGTTGCGGACCTCTGCACCGAGCAGTTCAATGGCCCGGTCAGCGTCCGGTCCCGTTGCGGTGGCACTGAGCGTTTCACCCGGTTTCAGCCCGAGGGTCATCAGCATCATGACGGATTTTCCATCTACGCCGTTGATGGTAATTTCCGCATCGAGATCCGCCAGCAGCTGCGCCACCGCAGCGGCCGGGCGCGCATGCAGGCCCATCGGGTTCACCAGCGTCCACGAACCGCTGGCTTCATCCGCCGCAGCGGTTCCGGCGTCAGTCCCGGCCGCCTCGGTCCCGGAGTCAGTCCCGGCTGCCTGCCCGGCGTCAGTGCCGGGCGCCGCAGGCTGCACAGCTGCTTCGGCGGCAGCCAGCACCTCGGGCAATCGCTTTCCGGTCTGCGCGGCGACGGCGGCGGCCACGGTACCTTCCACCAACGCGGCGTCGGCCATCCGCACCCGCTGCTGCTGATCCGGGTCGAGGAACTCCAACGCCATCTCCGCGGTCATCACTGCCGAACCCAGGTCCGTCAGCAGGAGCACCCCGTCGCCGGTGTCGGCCGAGGCGATGCCGGCCTGGATTTTCTCCAGGCTGGTGCCGATGCCGTCGTCGTCGGTACCGCCGGCGGCCGCAAGATGCACGTCCGCCGCCATTTGCGCTGCCAATTCGCACACTCCTTCGGCCAATTTCCGGCTGTGCGAAACAACCACCAGCCCCACGCTCATGCCGCGGCCTCCGCCGCTTGCACGGCCGCCTGCAGGATCAGGGCCGTGGATGCCGCCCCCGGATCCAGGTGCCCGGCGCTCCGCTCACCCAGATAGCTGGCCCTGCCCTTGCGGGCAACCAACGGCTCGGTTCCGGCCAGGCCGGCCTCGGCGGCATTGGCGGCGGCAATCAGGATCCCAACAGGCGTGGCATCGGCCGCTTGCGCCGTGGCCGCGGCATCCACCGCGGGCGTCCAGGCATCGATCATCGTTTTATCGCCGGTTTCCGCCTTCCCGCGTGCCACAATGCCATCGCGGGCGGCAGTCAGGACGGCCACCAGCTCCTGCGGCCCCAGGGCAGCAGAGCTTCCCGCGGCCGTGGAGGCTCGCAGGAAGGCAGTTCCGTACAGCGGCCCCGCCGCCCCGCCCACCTTCGACATCAGCGTCATGGCAGCGGTCTTGAACACCTCCCCCGGAGTGTCCGGCGTGCCGTCGGTATCCATCTTCTCCACAATGGCGGTGAAGCCGCGTTCCATGTTCTCCCCGTGGTCCGCGTCTCCGATTTCCCGGTCCAGGGTGGTCAGGCGCTGACGGTTTTCGGTCATGGCCTGCGCGCTCAAACGCATCCAGCGGTCTGCCCATGCTGCGTCCAGTTCCATCCCCTACACTCCCCACCGCATGGCCGGCGTGTTGACCGGCGAGTCCCACAGCTCCGTCAGCTCATCATCCAAACGCAGGACAGTGACTGAGGCCCCCTCCATTTCCAGGGCGGTGATGTAGTTGCCCACCAGGGACCGTTGAATGTCCACCCCGCGTTCTGCCAGGATCTGGGCGGCGCGGCGGTACACGATGTAGAGCTCGCTCAGGGGTGTTCCGCCCATCCCGTTCACAAAGAGCAGCACCTTGTCCGAACCGGTGATGCCCAGGTCGCTCAGCACGGGTTCCATCAGCTGGTCGGTAATCGAATCCGCATTGGTCATGGGCACCCGGTGCCGGCCCGGTTCCCCGTGAATGCCCACCCCCATCTCGATCTCGTCCTCGGCGAGGGTGAAACTCGGCTCACCGGCATGGGGCACCGTGCACGGGGCAAGGGCCACACCCATGGACCGGACATTCGCGTTGACCCGTTCGGCAACCTCCGCCACCTTCGCCAAATCATCCCCGCGGTCCGCCGACCCGCCGGCTATCCGCTCCAGCAGCACGGTGCCGGCCACCCCGCGCCGTCCGGCGGTGTAGGTGGAGTCCTCCACTGCGACGTCGTCGTTCACCACCACGGTACGTACGTCTATGCCTTCCACGCCGGCCAGTTCGGCGGCGGTTTCGAAGTTCAGGATGTCCCCGGTGTAATTCTTGACCACGAGCAGCACACCCGAACCCGAGTCACTCTTCACGATGGCGGGAAGGATCTGATCCGGTGTGGGTGAGGTAAACACAGCGCCGGGAACCGCCGCTGTGAGCATGCCCGCCCCAACGTATCCGCTGTGCAGCGGTTCGTGGCCGCTGCCGCCGCCCGAGACCAGGGCCACCTTGCCCTGCACCGGCGCGTCCCGCCGCACCACATAGTCGGGATCCAGGTGGACTTCCACCAGGTCCCGGTGGGCCTGCCCGAACCCCTCCAGCGATTCCGCAACCACGGATCGGGGGTTGTTGATCAGTTTCTTCATGGCGCTGGAACTCCTTCGTAGAACTTCCTCCGGCACAGAACGACCCCCACGTCCGGTCTCGACCCTACCCGCGCCGGGCGCGGTGCAACAGGGGCAGCGCGGACAGCCCGCCCGGGCGTCCGGACAGCAAAAACATCCGGACAACAAAAAGCGGGAGGGGTTACCCCTCCCGCTTTCCATGCCTTGGCGCCCGCTTCAGCGGGCCGGCTACGCTACTTGCCCTTGAAGGCGTCCTTCACGTTTTCGCCGGCATCCTTGAGCTTGGACTTGGCCTGGTCGCCGTGGCCCTCGGCCTCCATGCGCTCGTTGCCGGTGGCCTTGCCAACGCCTTCCTTCACCTTGCCGCCAAGGTTCTCAGCCTTATTCTGCATCTTGTCATCTGCGCCCATTACTGAACTCGCTTTCTGATCGGCTTCCGGAATTACCTGCCGCGAAGGTCCATAGTGCGGCTGGCTTTCCGTCGGCATCGGATGATGCTAAGTACCCTTACACTATCGCGTAAGCCGCCCAATCGCCACCGGAGGCCGGCCGGGACTTACGGCAGCGGACACTAGAGCGAGCGGATCATCCGCGTATTTCCAAGGGTGTTGGGCTTCACCCGGGCCAAATCCAGGAACTCCGCAACACCCTCGTCATGGGAGCGCAGCAGCTCGGAGTACACCACTGGATCCACCGCATTCTGGTTCTCCATGACCTTGAAACCGTGCCGCTCGAAGAACTCCACCTCGAAGGTCAGGCAGAAGACGCGCGCCACTCCAATATCCAGGGCATCCCCCAGCAAGGTCTCCAGCAGGGCATGCCCCACCCCTTGTCCGCGGGCCGCGGGATCGGTCGCCAGTGTGCGCACCTCGGCAAGGTCTTCCCACATCACGTGCAACGCTCCGCAGCCGATGACGTTGCCGTCGCCGTCCTCCGCGATCCGGAATTCCTGCAGCCCTTCGTAGTAGGCGACCGCTTCCTTCGCAATCAGGACCCGCTCGCGGGCCAGCGGCGCCACGAGCCGTCGGATGTCATGGACATCTGCGGTTCGGGCACGGCGGACGGTGATCTGCGAAGCGGACATCATCGGACCAGTCTAGGACTTCCAACCGAGCCTGCCGCCGCGCGGCCGTAACAGGCGGACTCGCGGCGGTGGACCGGGTTCCGGGTCGGGAGCCTGCCGGGAACACAAAGGGAGCCCCGGATTGCTCCGGGGCTCCCTTTGGTGGAACCTTGCGCCTGCAGGGCGGGCTTAGGGGTTACTCCCCGACGCCGGCCTCGATGGCAGGATTAGCTTCCTCGATGGCCTTCGGCACGCCGTGGCCAACAAAGGTGAACTGTGCTTCGTCACCTTCACCCTCGACGTCCACCGAAATCAGCTCGCCGGGCTTGATCTCCCCGAAGAGGATCTTCTCGGACAGCTGGTCCTCGATTTCGCGCTGGATGGTCCGGCGCAACGGACGGGCACCCATGGCGGGATCGTAGCCGCGGGTGGCCAACAGCACCTTGGCCGCCGGGGTGAGCTCGATGCTCATGCCCTTCTCGGCCAGGCGCTTGCCCAGGCGGTCCAGGAAGAGGTCCACAATCTGGACAATCTCGTCCTGGGTCAGCTGCGGGAACACCACGGTGTCATCCACACGGTTGAGGAACTCGGGGCGGAAGTGCTGGCGCAGCTCTTCCGTGACCCGGGCCCGCATCCGGTCGTAACCGGTCTTGGTGTCCGTGCCGGACTGGAAGCCGGTCATGACGCCCTTGGAAATGTCCTTGGTGCCAAGGTTGGTCGTCATGATGATGATGGTGTTCTTGAAGTCCACCATCCGGCCCTGTGCATCCGTCAGGCGGCCGTCTTCGAGGATCTGCAGCAACGAGTTGAACAGGTCCGAGTGGGCCTTTTCAACTTCGTCGAACAGCACCACGGAGAAGGGCTTGCGGCGGACCTTTTCGGTCAGCTGGCCACCCTCTTCGTAGCCCACATATCCCGGAGGGGCACCGAACAGGCGGGAAACAGTGTGCTTCTCCGCGTACTCGGACATATCCAGGGTGATCAGGGCGTCTTCGTCTCCGAACAGGAACTCCGCGAGTGCCTTGGCCAGCTCGGTCTTGCCGACGCCGGTGGGGCCGGCGAAGATGAACGAGCCGCCCGGACGCTTGGGGTCCTTCAGCCCGGCCCGCGTGCGGCGCATGGCCTGCGAGATGGACTTGATGGCCTGGTCCTGGCCGATGACGCGCTTGTGCAGTTCGTCTTCCATCCGCAGCAGGCGGGTGGACTCTTCCTCGTTCAGCTTGACGACGGGGATGCCGGTGGAGTTGGCAAGCACCTCGGCAATGAGTTCTTCATCCACCTCGGCAATGTCATCCAGGCCGCCGGACTTCCACTGGCGTTCCTTCTCGGCGCGCTGGTCCTGGAGCTTCTGCTCCTTGTCGCGCAGCGAGGCGGCACCTTCGAAGTCCTGGGAGTCGATTGCCGACTCCTTCTCCATCTTCAGGGCGGAGATCCGCTCATCGATTTCCTTCAGCTCCGGCGGCGCAGTCATCCGGCGGATGCGCAGGCGGGCACCGGCTTCATCGATCAGGTCGATCGCCTTGTCCGGGAGGAAGCGGTCACTGATGTACCGTTCCGCCAGGGTTGCGGCCGAGGCCAGCGCAGCGTCGGTGATGGATACCCGGTGGTGCGCTTCGTAGCGGTCACGCAGGCCCTTGAGGATCTCGATGGCGTGTGCCACCGAGGGCTCGGCAACCTGGATCGGCTGGAAGCGGCGCTCGAGGGCTGCATCCTTTTCGATGTGCTTGCGGTATTCGTCCAGCGTGGTCGCACCGATGGTCTGCAGCTCGCCGCGGGCCAGCATTGGCTTCAGGATGGAAGCGGCATCGATTGCGCCCTCGGCGGCACCGGCACCTACAAGGGTGTGGATTTCGTCGATGAACAGGATGATGTCGCCGCGGGTGCGGATTTCCTTGAGGACCTTCTTCAGGCGTTCCTCGAAGTCGCCGCGGTAACGCGAGCCGGCAACGAGGGAACCCAGGTCCAGGGTGTAAAGCTGCTTGTCCTTCAGGGTCTCGGGCACGTCGCCGCGCACGATCGCCTGGGCGAGCCCTTCAACGACGGCGGTCTTGCCGACGCCGGGCTCACCGATCAGGACCGGGTTGTTCTTGGTCCGGCGCGAGAGCACCTGCATCACGCGTTCCATTTCGTGCTCGCGCCCGATAACCGGGTCGAGCTTGGCTTCGCGCGCCGCCTGTGTGAGGTTGCGGCCGAACTGGTCCAGCACCACGGATCCGGCGGGCTGGCCTTCCTGCTGCTGGCCGCCGGTGGAGACGGGCTCCTTGCCCTGGTAGCCGGACAGCAGCTGGATAACCTGCTGGCGCACACGGTTCAGGTCGGCACCGAGCTTGACCAGGACCTGCGCGGCAACACCTTCACCTTCGCGGATCAGGCCGAGCAGGATGTGTTCGGTACCGATGTAGTTGTGGCCGAGCTGCAGGGCTTCACGGAGCGAGAGCTCCAGCACCTTCTTGGCCCGCGGGGTGAAGGGGATGTGGCCGGTCGGGGCCTGCTGGCCCTGACCGATGATCTCCTGCACCTGCTCACGGACAGCACCAAGCGAGATGCCCAGGGATTCAAGGGCCTTAGCTGCAACACCTTCGCCCTCATGAATGAGGCCAAGCAAAATATGCTCGGTGCCGATGTAGTTGTGGTTGAGCATGCGGGCCTCTTCTTGGGCAAGCACGACAACGCGACGGGCACGGTCGGTAAATCTTTCAAACATGAGGCACACTCCTAGCTAACGCGTAATTCGATGCTACGTGCCTGAGGGGTGCAATAGGGGCTTGTTCGCCGTCGGCGTGAGACCTGCGCGGAAACCCGCCTGTGCAGGCCTAGCCCTGGGCGGCGCGGTAGGCGTCGATGATCTCGCTGTTGACGCGGCCGCGCTCGGAAACGTTGTATCCGTTCTTGCGGGCCCATTCGCGGATCTGCGCCGCTTCGTTGCTGCGGGCGGAGCCGGCGCTGCGCGGACGGCCAGTGCGGCCACCCACCTTGCGGCCTGCATCTACATAGGTCTTCAGCGCATCGCGGAGACTTTTCGCATTGTCCTTCGACAGATCAATCTCGTACTGTGACCCGTCGAGGGCGAACCGAACGGTCTCATCCGCACTTCCACCGTCGAGGTCGTCCACGAGAATGATTTTTACCTTTTGTGCCATGACAGGCTCCTAAGCAGCTAAAAACGGGAAGACTTAATATGAGACCACTTAGAGTATGGCGCAATTAGCAAAGCCCCGTCAAAGCACTCGGGTATTAATTCTCTTCTTCACCTGTTTTCTTCAAAGGTTGCTGGTCTACACTCTGGTCAACTTCGCGTTCCGCCTCCGCCAGCGCCTTCCGTTCGGCGCGGTCCGAGTTCAGGAGAGCCTTCATCACGAAATAAAAGAGAGCTGCAACACAAACTGACGGCAAGAGTACTTCTACATATTCCATGTCTAACCCATTTCCGGCTTAAGGAGGGGAAACAGAATTGTTTCCCTGATTCCGGTATTCGTGAAAAGCATCACAAGGCGGTCAATTCCCAGGCCAATGCCACCCATGGGAGGAGCGCCGTATTCCAGTGCCCGCAGGAAGTCCTCGTCCAATGCCATGGCCTCGTCATCGCCGTTGGCGGCAAGACGTGACTGCTCGGTGAGGCGCTCCCGCTGGATTACCGGGTCAATCAGCTCCGAGAACGCCGTACCCCGTTCCATGCCCCCGATGATCAGGTCCCAAGCTTCAATCAGCCGGGGATCGTCCCGGTTGGGACGGGCCAGCGGCTGGGCTGAGGGCGGGTAGTCATAAACGAAGGTGGGCTGGAGCAGCGTCGGTTCAACAATTTCGCCGAACAGCTCAATGACAAGCTTTTCCGCATCCCACTTGGGATCCACCTTCACGCCGTGCTTATCGGCAATCTCCCGCAGCTGCTCAGCGTCGGTGTCAGGGGTGATTTCGGTGCCTACGGCTTCGGACAGGCCGGGGTAGACGCTCAGCCAGCGCCATTCGCCGTCGAGGTCGATGGTTCCCGCAGCGGTCTCGATCTGCCTGCTGCCCATCAGGTCGGCGCAGTGCAGGATGATTTCCTTCATCCGGTCGGCCATCACGTACTGGTCGGCATAGGCCTCGTAGCATTCAAGCGTTGTGAATTCCGGGGAATGGGTGGAGTCAACGCCCTCGTTGCGGAATATGCGCCCGATTTCGAAGACGCGCTCGATACCGCCCACCACTGCACGCTTGAGGTACAGCTCGGTGGCGATGCGCAGGGTCATTTTCTGGTCAAAGGCATTCAGGTGCGTCTCGAACGGCCTGGCAGCGGCACCGCCGTGCACCAGCTGCAGCATGGGGGTTTCCACTTCCACGTAGCCGTGGCCGTGCAGGGTGTCGCGGACCCCGCGGATGATGGCGGCGCGGTTGTAGACCATGTCCCGCGCCTCATCGCGGACCATCAGGTCCACGTAGCGCTGCCGGACGCGGGTTTCCTCATTCAATCCGGCATGCAGCACGGGCAGCGGCCGCAAGGCCTTGGAGGCCATGGACCAGGACTGGGCCATCACGGAGAGTTCACCTCGGCGGGAGGAAATAACTTCGCCGCGGATGAAAACAATGTCGCCCAGATCCACCAGGGACTTCCAGTCCGCCAGGGACTCCTCGCCCACCACCGCGAGGCTGAGCATGGCCTGCAGCCGGGTGCCGTTGCCCTCCTGGAGCGTTGCAAAGCAGAGCTTGCCGGTGTTGCGGATAAACACAACGCGGCCGGTGACTCCCACCGTCTCCCCGCTGGCTTCATCGGCCTGCAGGTGTCCGAACTTTTCCCGGACCTCTTTGAGTGAGGACGTGCGTTCCACCCCTACCGGGTATGCCTCGTCTCCGCGGTCAATGAGCCGCGAACGCTTTTCGGCGCGGATGCGCATCTGCTCGGAGGTATCAGCGGCTTCGGGAACGGAGTTAGATGTGGTCACGGTTATTAAGTTTACAGAGCAAAGCGCCGCTGCCTCTCCCGCACTCCGGGCACCCCGTCGGGATGCGTGCGGAGCACGGGAGAAATGCCCGGGTATTCCTCCAGGACCACGGCCCGCGGGCCCTGCTCAGGCCAGGACGGCATTGTCGATCAGCCGGACCGGGCCCACCCGTGCGGCCAGCAGGGCCAGGGCCGGCCCGGCCAGGGGTTCGCCCGCGGCGAGCGGTTCCAGCGTGCGCGGATCCACTACTTCGAAATAGTCCAGGTCCACGCCGGGCTGGGAGCGGACCAGGTCGACGGCGGCTGCCAGGTCCAGCCCTTCGCCGGCGGCAGCCCGGTCCTTCAGCATGGTCAGGGCCTTGGACAGCACCAGGGCTGCCTGCCGCTGGCCGGCGTCCAGGAACCGGTTGCGGCTGGACTCGGCCAGGCCGTCCGCGGCCCGGACAATGGGCACCGCGGTGATTTCGACCGGGAAGTCCAGGTCGGCGACCATCCGGCGAATCAGGGCAACCTGCTGGGCGTCCTTCTGCCCAAAGTAGGCCCGGAAGCGGGCGGGCACCGGCGGGGCGGCGTAGTGAAAGAGCTTGGCCACCACGGTGAGCACTCCGTCGAAGTGTCCGGGCCGGGATGCTCCCTCCCAGCGGGTGCCCATGGTGCCGGCGCTGAGCCGCACCTGCGGCACCCCGTCGGGATACACCTCCTCCACGGAAGGGGCGAACACCAGGTCCACCCCGGCCCGGCCCAGTAGTTCCAGGTCCGCGTCGAGGGTGCGGGGGTAGCGCTCAAGGTCGGCGGGGTCGTCGAACTGGAGCGGGTTGACGAAGACCGAGGCGGTGACGACGTCGTTGTCCGCCCGGGCGGCGGACATCAGAGAGGCGTGGCCTTCGTGCAGGGCACCCATGGTGGGCACCAGGGCGAGGCTGGGCAGACGGGCGGGATTCGCGGCCGCCGCCCGGGTGAGCAGCTCCGCAGTGGCGGGGCGCAGTTCTGCAGCAGTGGTGACGAGGCGGGGGGTGTTCAACGCTGTCCTTCTTGGTTTGGTTCTTGTGGGTTTGGTCTTCTGGAACTTATTCTTCCGGACTTATTCTTCCGGGCCCGGCAGTTCCGGCTGCAATGCCTTGAGGATCGCATCACGCTGTTCGGTACTGAGCAGGCCTCGGTCCGCAGCCCGGGAGGCGGTGGCCGCTGAAAGCGCGCCGTATGCGGCGCGGAAGTCTTCGGTGCCGGCATCGGCAAGGGCACGGGTGTGCGCCTCAACGGTGCCGACATCGCCGCGGGCCACCGGCCCGGTCAGTGCACCTTCACCGGAGGCGAGGGCATTTTCCAGCGACGCGCGCATCAGCGGTCCCAGCAGGCGGTCCGGGTGTTCGACGCCGAGGGACGCCAGCAGCTGGGTGGACTGGGCGGCGAGCGTGACCAGGTGGTTTGAAGCATGGGCCAGGGCCGCGTGGTAGAGCACCCGGTCTTCGTCGTCGATGACCACCGGCTCGGCGCCCATTTCCACCACCAGCGCCTGGGCAATGGGCAGGACGGCCGCCGGGGCGCTGATGCCGAAGGAGCAGTCCGCCAGCCGGGTCAGGTCCAGGCTCATGCCGGTGAAGGTCATGGCGGGGTGCAGGGCCAGCGGGATGGCCCCGGCCGCCCGGGCAGGCGCCAGGATCTCGGTGCCGAACCGGCCGGACGTGTGGGCCACCAGCTGGCCGGGCTGCCATGCACCGGTTTTGGCCAGCCCGGAAACAAGCGCGCCCAGGGCGTCGTCCGGGACGGCCAGGAGCACGAGCTCGGACCGTTCCACAATGTCGGGAATGTCCAGGATCGGCACCCCGGGCAGCAGGTTCTCGGCCCGCTCCCGGCTGGCTTCGGACACGGCGGAGACGCCGACGACGGCGTGTTCGGCAGCGCGCAGGGCGGCACCGAGCACGGCACCGACGCGGCCCGCGCCGATCACCCCGATACCCAGCCGGCCGCGGCGCCGTCGTTCTTCTGCGCTGTGGGACTCAGGGGTGTTCATGCTCCTCCTTGGAGAGGGATAGCGGGTAGTTGGGGTTGTGCCGCAGCCACTGTTCGGGCAGGTCGCGGTGCCGGGCCGCACGGGCCCGGGCCGCCTGTTCGTCCAGCAGCGCCAGGGCGGTGCCGGCGTCGAGCTCCACCACTTTGGGGGACACCGGGCCGGGCGTGGAATGCAGCACCAGGCTGGCCAGCCGCAGCCGGCGCTGCACCGGACCCTGCTCCAGCGCCAGGGACTGGGTGCGGCTGTGCGGCACCACGTCCAGGGAGCGCCAGAAATAGCCGCGGCGCGCCAGCAGCGCGGAACCGGTCACCAGGAAACCGTTCCGGCGGCGGGACAAAGGGGACAGCCAGCGTGCCCGCCGCGGAGAGACGGTATATCCGGCACGTTCCCCGCTGCCGTTCATTCCGGCCGTGAAAACTTCCACGGGGTCCTTGGTCCCGGGATCGGGAAGCACCAGGGCGAGCATGCGGAACACCTCCTCGGCGGTGCCCACCGGCAGGAGCCGGGTACGGGCGGCGCTGTCCCCGGTGGAGGAACCTGCACCGTAACCGGCCACGTTCACTGACACCGAGTACCAGCCGGCGAGCCGCCACAGCGGTGACTGCCGCACGGCCACAGCCTGGATGCGGCCCGGGGGAACCGTTTGGGCCCGCGTGTCCAGCAGGCCCGAGCGGATCCGGAGCCCGTCACGGGACACGGAGGCCCGGAAGTTGAAGGAAGAACTGAACATGCCCCAGTAGGCACTGCCAAAACCGAAGATGATCGGGACCATCGCGGCCACTGAGCCGAGCTCGCCGGTGACTTTGGTCAGGATAACCACGGCGGCCACGGCCAGCAGCAGCAGCACCGTGGTGCTGGAGAGCACGGCCGAGCCGATGACCCGCCCGGCGGAAAGGGACAGCACCTCCTGCTCACCGGGCACTGTGGGCGCACTGCCGCCGGCGGCGGCCTCCTCCGGATCTTCACCGGCGCCGGACGCCCCCCGGAGGATCCGTTCCCGCAGTGCCTGCGCATCCGGAAGCCGGAGGTAAGCCAGGCGCACTGCGGATTCGCCGGCGTCGGCCACCTCGAAACGCAGTTCGGCCAGGCCGAAGATGCGCGCCAACAGCGGCTGGACAATGTCTATGGCCTGGACGCGGTCCAGCCGGGCCTGGCGCTGCTGGCGGAAAAGCACGCCCGAATGTACCCGGATGTGTTCGGAAGCGAGCTGGTAGCGCGTGAACCACCAGGACAGGAAAAAAGCGCCGGCAATCAGGACCAGCACCGCGCCCAGGATCAGCAGGGCCCAGAACAGTGCTTCGCCATGCGGGAGCCGCATGCCGCCGCCCGAGAACCAGCCTTCGGCCTGGTCGCGGCCCACGAAGTAGGCCACGGCGGCCAGTGCTATCCAGCCGTGGACCAGCGGGGATACCGGATGCACCCGGTTCCAGGCCGGTTCCGCGGCGGCACCCGCCGGTTCAGGGACGTCCGGCGGCCCGTCCGGGACGGGAGCTGCTTCTCCCCCGGTCACAGTCCGGCCAGCTGCGCTTCGCCGCGCGCGGACAGGTGCTCACGCAGGCGAGCGCCCTCGGCGGCGGGCAGTCCGGCGATGGAGGCGTTGGTGCCCGGTGAGGCGGTGTGCAGTTTGAGGGTACACAGGCCGAACGCCCGCTCCAGCGGACCCACCGCCACATCCACGTACTGCATGCGGCCGTACGGGACCACCAGGGTGCGCTGGAAAAAGATGCCGCGGCGCAGCAGCAGGTCCTCGTTGCGTTCGGCATAGCCGATGGCCCGGACCTGGCGCGGCAGCAGCAGTCCGCGCCACAGCAGGGTCACGGCGAAAAAGACCGGCAGGGCCCAGGCCAGCCAGGCCGGGTATCCAGGCCAGATCCCGGTCAGCAACAGCACCAGCGGCACGCCGGTCACCAAGAGGGTGATAACGGTTTCCAGGCCCCAGCCCAGCAGCCGCAGCCGCAGGTACCGGGGCGAGACCCGCTGCCATTGAAGTGCCGGCGGGTCAATGGCTTCGCTAGGCAAGTTGTCCTCCGCCTTCTGAGCCGCCGTCTTCCCCGGTGCCGCTCCCGGACGCCGGTCCGGTGCCGTTCCGGTCATCGGGCGGCAATTTGCAGAACCGCTCCACGGTCAGCCCGGTCGCCACCATCAGGATCCCGCCCGCGGTGACGGCCAGGGAAGCCAAGGTGGCGGCATGGCCCGGCCGCAGCTGCCACAGCGGCAGCAGGTCCAGGAAAACGCCCGCGTGCCAACCCAGCAGCAGGGCACCGGCGTAGGCCACGGCCTGCGCCAGGACCACTGTCCGGGCAGCGGCCAGCGGGTCCAGTTCACGATCCCGCCGGCCGTTGCGCCACCGCCGCACCCGCAGTCCCAGGACAAGCGTGGCAGCCGTCACCAGGATGATGGCCACCAGCGCCACCGGGTTGAGGACGGGCGAGGGGTAACCGTTGTCCGCGAGGAAGATGTTCACGGCCCAGCCCACAATCCCGGCGGCAAGGGCAATCACGGCCAGCCACCGGTAGCGGATGGTGATCACGGGCTCATTCTCCTTCGAAGATTTCCAGTCCGGGGAGATCCTCGGCTTTGGCGGCCAGTTCGGCCACCGGCACCCCGTTCAGCACGGCGTCCGGCTCCATCCAGGCCCAGGGCTGCAGGACAAAAGCGCGTGAGGCCGCGCGCGGGTGCGGAATGGTGAGATCTTCATCCTCAAGGCGCAGGTCGCCGTAGGCAATGATGTCGACGTCGAGCGTGCGCGGGCCCCACCGTACTATCCGTTCGCGGTGATGGCGTGCCTCAACCGCTTGGCAGTGTGCCAGCAGGGCGTGCGGTTCCAGGCCGGTTTCCACCGCCACCACCAGGTTCAGGTAGTCCGGCTGTTCGGGCCCGCCCACCGGGCGGGTGCGGACCACCGGTGAAACGGCGGTCAGTACTACCTGCGGATGGTCGGCCAGCTCGGCGACGGCGCTGGAAAGGGTGTCCCGGCTTTCGCCCAAATTGCTGCCCATGGCCAGGATGGCGTGCACGGTGCTCATGGGCGCTCCCGGTAGATGGTGACAGCGACGTCGCCGAACTCCACGGCGATGGGCGCCTTCGGTTTGTGTACGGTGACTTCCACGGCTGCGAGGACACTGAAGGACGTGAGAACGGCACCGGCGATGCGGCCGGCCAGGGCCTCGATGAGGTTCAGGGGTTCGCCCGTAATGACCTGGACCACCAGTTCGGCCACCTCGCCGTAATGCGCGGTCTTGGTCAGGTCATCGCTTTGGGCTGCCGGGGCAAGGTCGGTGAACAGCACCAGGTCCACCACAAACGGCTGGCCGTCACGCCGTTCCTCAGGGAAGACGCCGTGGTAGCCGGTGGCCGTGATCCCGCGCAGTGAGATCCGGTCCAAACCCGTGGTTTCCGGTGTTTGCCGCAGTGCGGGCCGCCCCGGAGCCGTGCCGGTCATCCCTTAGCCTTTCCAGGCAGCGGTGACTTTGACCGCGTCCAGATTGGCGGGCACGTTGTGCACGCGCACCGCCCAGGCGCCGGAGCGGGCGGCCAGGGCGGATACAGCGGCCGTTGCGTTGTCGCGTTCCAGCGGCGGGGCAGCCTTGCCGAAAGATGTGAGCAGCGAACCCAGGAAACGCTTGCGGGAGGCACCCACCAGGACACGGTGGCCGAGGGACCCCAGCCGGTCGAGGCCGCGCAGCAGCTGCCAGTCATGCTCAGCATTCTTGGAGAAGCCCAGCCCGGGGTCAACAATGATCTGCTCGGGGGCTACCCCTGCGGCATAGAACCGGTCACGCACCTTCGCCAGTTCAGCGGCCACTTCCTCGACGACGTCGTCGTAGCTGGCATTGGGATCATCGCTGCGTACACTGCCGCGGCTGTGCATCAGCACATAGGACACGCCTGTGCGGGCCACCAGTGCGGGCATGTCAGAATCGATTTCAGTGCCGGACACGTCATTGACTATCGCCGCGCCGGCATCGATGGCCTGCTGGGCAGTGGAGGCGTTCATGGTGTCAACGCTGACCAGGGCGCCGGCCCGGACCAGGGCCTGAACCACGGGCAGCACGCGTGCCTGCTCTTCTTCGGGCGGAACCCGGACGGCGTCCGGCCTGGTGGATTCGCCGCCGACGTCGATGATGTCCGCACCCTCGTAGTGCATTTTGAGTCCGGCGCGGATGGCCGCGTCAGTATCGGCGAACTGTCCGCCGTCGCTGAAGGAATCGGGCGTGACGTTCAGGATGCCCATCACCAGGGTGCGGTCCGTCGGCAGGTCCGCCAGCTTCCGCGGTGAACGGGCGGGGCGCAGTACGGGCAGCGGCGACGTGGCCGGTCCGGTGCCGGGCGCGGCAGCGAGTGAATCCATGGTGGTCCTATCGTCCGAGTATCAGGCTCATTGCTTCGGCGCGGGTCGCGGTCTCGCGCAGCTGGCCGCGCACCGCCGAAGTCACGGTTTTGGCGCCCGGCTTGCGGACCCCGCGCATCGACATGCACAGGTGCTCGCATTCAATAACCACTATGGCACCGCGGGGGGAAAGATTAGTCATCAGCGCGTCCACGATCTGGGTAGTCAGCCGCTCCTGCACCTGCGGACGGCGGGCGTAGACCTCCACCAGGCGGGCCAGCTTGGACAGGCCCGTCACCTTGCCCTCGTGGGAGGGGATGTAGCCAATATGCGCCGTGCCGTGGAAAGGCACCAGATGGTGCTCGCACGTGGAGTAGAAGGCAATGTCCTTCACCAGGACCATTTCCTCATGGTCCAGGTCAAAGGTGGTGGCCAGCAGGTCCGAGGGACTCTCGTGCAGCCCGGCGAAGATTTCTGTGTAGGACTTCGCCACCCGGCTGGGGGTGTCCTTCAGTCCGTCCCGGTCCGGGTCCTCCCCGATGGCGATGAGTATCTCCCGGACCGCCCGTTCGATTCGGGGCTGGTCCACCGGGGAGTCTTCTGCCGCGGGCAGTAGTTCGTCGTCGAAATCCGTCACTGGTCGATCCTATCGCGCCCGGGCATGCGTCCCGGCGGACGGCAGACGAAAGCGGGCGGCCCCGAAGGACCGCCCGCACTGTGGTATTTCCCGGTGCCTACGCTTCCGGTGCCGAGCTGCCGGAGCTTCCGCCGCGGCCGGAATGGCTGCCCTGGCCGCTGCTTTCGGGCTGCGGCAGGCCGTTGCCGGAGACATCGAAGTCCTGCGGCAGGTCGGCGTCGGCAATCTGGTCCTGCGGAGCAACCGATGCAGGGTCCGGAGCGCCGAGCTCCTTGGCTTCGCGCCGTTCCTTCGGGGACACCACGGGCGGCATGCTGTGCACCGGGCGGGTGGGCTTGGACAGCCAGACCTCGCGGACGTCGCGCTTGCGCACGTCGGAGAAGACCTCGGCGATTTCCTGCTGGTTCAGCGTCTCGCGTTCCAGCAGTTCCAGGGCCAGCCGGTCCAGCACGTCGCGGTTCTCCGTGAGGATCTGGTACGCCTCGTCATGGGCGTTGTCCAGCAGGCGCCGGACTTCTTCATCCACCACGTAGGCCACCTGGTCGGAGTAGTTCCGTTCCTGGCTCATGTCGCGGCCCAGGAACGGTTCGCCGCCGCCGGAGCCCAGCTTGACGGAGCCGATCCGTTCGCTCATGCCGTACTGGGTGACCATCTTGCGGGCCGTGGAGGTGGCCTTTTCGATGTCGTTGGAGGCACCGGTGGAAGGATCGTGGAAAACGATCTCCTCGGCTACCCGGCCACCCATGGCGTAGGCCAGCTGGTCCAGCAGTTCGTTGCGCGTGACCGAGTACTTGTCGTCCTGCGGCAGCACCATGGTGTAACCCAGGGCCCGGCCGCGCGGCAGGATGGTCACCTTGGTGACCGGGTCCGTGTTCCGCAGCGCCGCCGCCACCAGGGCGTGTCCACCCTCGTGGTACGCGGTGATCTTGCGTTCCAGTTCCTTCATCACGCGGCTGCGCTTCTGCGGCCCGGCAACCACGCGGTCGATCGCTTCGTCCAGGGCGCGGTCGTCAATGAGGTCCGCGTTGGAGCGGGCGGTCAGCAGCGCGGCTTCGTTGAGTACGTTGGCCAGGTCCGCGCCGGTGAAGCCCGGGGTCTTGCGGGCCACGGTCTCCAGATCCACGCCGTCGGCCATGGGCTTGCCCTTGGCATGGACCTGCAGGATGCGCAGGCGCCCCTGCATGTCCGGCGCCTCGACGCCGATCTGCCGGTCGAAACGGCCCGGGCGCAGCAGGGCCGGGTCCAGGACGTCGGGCCGGTTGGTGGCGGCAATCAGGATGACGTTGGTGTTGCCGTCAAAACCGTCCATTTCCACCAGCAGCTGGTTCAGCGTCTGCTCGCGTTCGTCATTGCCGCCGCCCACGCCGGCACCGCGGTGGCGGCCGACGGCGTCGATTTCGTCCACGAAGATAATGGCCGGGGAGTTGGACTTGGCCTGCTCAAAGAGGTCGCGGACACGGGAGGCGCCCACGCCAACGAACATTTCCACGAAGTCGGAACCGGAAATCGAGTAGAACGGCACGCCGGCCTCACCGGCAACGGCGCGCGCCAGCAGGGTCTTGCCGGTGCCGGGCGGGCCGTACAGCAGCACGCCCTTGGGAATCTTGGCGCCCACGGCCTGGAACTTGCCCGGGTCCTGCAGGAACTCCTTGATTTCGTGCAGTTCCTCCACGGCCTCATCGGCACCGGCGACGTCGTCGAACGTCACCTGCGGCATGTCCTTATTGGTCAGCTTGGCCTTGGACTTGCCGAACTTCATGACCTGGGAACCGCCGCCCTGCATGCGGGACATCAGGAACCAGAAAATCAGGCCAATGATGATGAACGGCAGGAACAGGCCCAGGAAACTGGTGAACCAGTTGGTCTGCACCGGCTGGTCCGTGTAGTTCGCACCGGAATTATTGACGGCCTGGACTATTTCCTCGCCGCGCGCAGTGCTGAAGTAGAACTGGACGTCGCTGGTGCCCTGTTCCTTGACGGCGTCGTCCTTGAGGGTCAGATCGACCCGCTGCTCGCCGTCGTAAATCTTGGCCTGGGACACGTCCGGACCCCTGAGCAGATCCAGGCCCTCCTTGGTATCCACCTGTTTGGTGTTCCCTGCAGAAAGGCTGGGCAGGATGATCAAAAGAGCGGCCAAGGCCAGCACGATCCATATCAGCGGACCCTTGAAGAAGTTCTTGGATTTCATTCGTCGTCAGGGCTTGTGCCCCGTCCCTCCTGATCAACAACGCTGCTTTGCGCGGAATTTACCTACTAGCTATACACCGTCCCCCAGAAGAACACGGTCCAAGGCGGGGTTTAGTTCCCTGTGGGCGTAGCGGTATTTCCGTGACGGTCATCGCTTTTGCGAGGCCGCGGGACGGGGAGTCCGGCGTTTACTCGTAGACGTGCGGTGCCAGCGTGCCGATGAAGTCCAGGTTGCGGTAGCGCTCGGCAAAGTCCAGGCCGAAGCCCACCACGAATTCGTTGGGGATCTCGTAGCCGACGTACTTGACGTCGATTTCCACCTTCGCAGCGTCCGGCTTGCGCAGCAGGGTGCAGATTTCCACGCTGGCTGGGCCGCGGGATTCCAGGTTCGTGCGCAGCCAGGACAGCGTGAGGCCGGAGTCGATGATGTCTTCGACAATGAGCACGTGCTTGCCCAGCAGGTCCGTTTCCAGGTCCTTGAGGATGCGGACGACGCCGGAGGACTGGGTGCCGGAGCCGTACGAGGACACTGCCATCCAGTCCATGGTGACGTGGCTGTGCAGGGCCCGGGAGAGATCGGCCATCACCATGACGGCGCCCTTGAGGACACCCACAAGGAGGACGTCGCGGCCGGCGTAGTCGCGGTCAATTTCGGCCGCCAGTTCCGTGATCCGGGTTTGGATCTGTTCCTTGGTGTAGAGAACGTGCTTGAGGTCTGACTGGACGTCGTGTGAATCCACGAATGACTCCCGGGTGCGCAGTGTTGCAGCTTTGGATGTTAGGTGCTGCTCTTTTTCCTAAAAACAAGATTGCCATAGCTTGCGGTGCCGTGGTGAACCGATGTAGAGCGGGGCTGGCGGTACACACTGACTTTGCCCACCAGCTGCACGGGCCCGGCCGAGCCGGTCCGGCGCAGCAGCGACTCCACGGCGGCGAGCCGCTCATAGCTGGGCTGCGCACCGCCCAGGGCGAGCGCGGCGAGCGCCAGGACGCGCTGCCGCACGGCAGGAGCGAGCCCGCGAAGCTGTGCTTCGGGCAGCAGCAGCTCTTCGGCTCCGGCCCCCTCGCCGGCCGGCGGAGCGGCCCGCAGTTCCTCGAAGGTACGCGCAGCCACGGCATCCATATAGTCGGCGTCGGCGGAGAGGATACGTGAGGAACGGAACAGCGCCTCGGCGATGCCGGGCCCGAGTTTCTCCTCTAGGAACGGCAGCACCTCGGTGCGTACCCGCGACCGGGCGTAGGCCGGGTCGCTGTTGCTGGGATCCTGCCACGGGTCCAGCCCGGTGTGCGCGCAGATTTCCAGGGTCTGTTCCCGGCGCAGCCCCAGGAAGGGCCGCAGGTAGATGCCGCGCACCGCGGGCATCCCGGCCAGGGAACGGGTGCCGGAGCCCCGCATCAGCCCCAGCAGCACCTGCTCGGCCTGGTCATCCAGCGTGTGCCCCAGCAGGACGGCGGAGGCGCCCAGCTCGGCTGCGGCGGCATCCAGGGCGGCGTACCGGACCGTGCGGGCGGCCGCTTCCGGTCCCATCCCGGAGGCGGGCACGGTAACCCGGCGGACCAGCACGGGGTCCAGCCCCATCCGCTCGAGCTTGCCACGGGCCTGCGCTGCCACCTCGGCGCTGCCTTCCTGCAGTCCGTGGTCCACAACGACGGCGCCCACGCGGTAGTCCCCGCGCCGGGCGAAGAAGGAGGCGGCTTCGGCCAGTGCCAGGGAATCGGGTCCGCCGCTGCAGGCGACCAGGATCAGCGGCGGGCGCTCCCCGCCCGGGGCCAGGCCCGCGTCGCGCAGTGCATCACGGACCGCGTTCCGGGCGTTGCCCAGGGTGGGCAGGAGCCGCTTGCGGACCCTCGGGGCACGCTGGGACATGCCGGACAGGTTTCCGGTTTTATTCTCTTCCAGCACGTTCGGTTACAGTCCCATCCGAGTGATCCACAGGTCGGCCGAGTGGATCTCCGCCTCGGACGGCAGGTTTTCTGCGCGTTCCCATACCCGGTTGAAGCCCTCCATGCCCACCTGGTCGGTGACGGCGCGGACAAAGCGGGCGCCGTCGCTGTACTGGCGCATCTTGGCGTCCAGGCCCAGGACCTGGCGGAGGAACCGGTCGATCCAGCCGCGCTTGGCGCCGCGGTTGTTGAACCGCTGCCGGATGGTCTTGACGCTGGGCACAATGCTCGAGTCGACGGCGTCCATCACAACGTTGGCATGGCCCTCCAGCAGGGACATCACCGCGGTCAGGTGCGATAGCCGTTCCTTGTCCTCCGGGTCCTGCAGCAGGGACAGCAGGTCCGCCGGCTTCTGCGGCACGCCGTCGCCGTCGTTGCCGTCCTTTCCGTCCTTGCGGGCAGTCAGGGCCTTGACTGCGGTGCCCAGGCGTTCGGAGAGGGTTTCCGCCTTGTCCATCATGCCGTTGGAAAGCTGGCTGATCTGCTCCAGCATGTGTTCGCGCAGCCAGGGGGCAGCGGCAAACTGAACCCGGTGGGTCTGCTCGTGCAGGCAGACCCACAGCCGGAAGTCGTCCGGGTCTACGTTGAGTTCCCGCTCCAGGGTGATGATGTTCGGTGCCACGAGCAGCAGGCGCCCGCCGGGCTTGCCCACGCCGCCCAGCGCGGCAAACGGATCATACTGGCCCAGGACCTTGCTCGAAAGGAAAGCCAGGACAGCACCGAGCTGCGCGCCGGTCAGGGTGCCGCCCAGGGCTGTATTGGCTGCTTCCAGCTGCTCCGGACGTGTGGTGGCCAGGTGCTCCAGGGCCGGACCCATCAGCACGGAGAAACTCTGCGAGTTCGCGCGGGCCCAGGACGCACGGTCCACAATCAGCACGTCGGAGTCGCGCAGGTCCCGTGCTGCTTCGAGGCCGGTAATCCGGTGCACGTGGGCCACTGATGCGTCGGCGGCGGCACGCAGGTCGGCCACGGCATCGCGGATTTCACGGGCGGACATCTTCGGGCCGGGCGCCACCATGGCTGCTGCGGTGGACGCGGCAAGGTCCCAGTTCACCAGGGACGGAACGGAGGATGCGGACGGAGACTTCTCGGTGGACGGACTATGGTCAGGTGCCAGGCTTCGATCGTTGCTCTCCATTGGTCCATTCGACCACATGAGGACAATGTCCACACCTCCTCCGCAGGCGGGCGGAAGCTGATGCGGGTCAGCGGCAGCCGCAGCCGGCGAGGACCGCGGCGGCCGCATCCACGGCATTACGGGCCGCCATGGTGTTCCCGTCCAGCCCGGTGGCAACGAAGGTGAAGACCAGGACCCTTCCGTCCGCGTCAGTGGCGTAGCCGCTCAGCGCCGTGACGGCCAGCAGGGTGCCGGTCTTGGCCCGGACAATACCGGCGGCACCGGAGTCGGCGGCCTCGTCGTAGCGTCCTGCCAGCGTCCCGCTCAGCGCGGCAACGGGCAGGCCGCCGGCCACCGAGCGCAGATCCGGATCCGAAGTGGTCAGCAGGATCCGCATCAGTGAGGTCAGCTGGGCCGCCGAAACGGAGGTTTCGGCGGACAGTCCGTTGGTGTCGCCGAGCACCATGGCCGAAGTGTCCACTCCCAGTTCGGCTATTTCCGCTTGGACGGCCTCGATGCCCCCGGCAAAGGAGGCGTCCCTGCCGGTGGCGGAAGCGGTCAGCCGGGCCAGTGCTTCGGCCAGGTAGTTGTCGGAGTTCAGCAGCATGTAATCCACCTGCTCGGCGAGCGGTGCCGAGCGGACCTCTGCCAGGGCTGCGGCGTCGGCGGGGGCGGTGCCGCGTTCCGCCACGGGTTCCACGTCGATGCCGGCCGGGGCCAGGGCCTCGGCGAGGGCGTCCCGGTAGGACTGTGCGGCGGCCAGCGCGGCGTCGTCCACCCGCGGCCCTGGACCGGTGCCTTCCTCTGCCCACGCGGAGCTGACGGCAAGAGCATGGACGGGGGCAATCTCGCCGGCTTCCACGTCAGCGGCTCCCCACGCGTCGGACAGTGCGGGGCCGGTGAACAGCGTGTCATCAACGCGGACCCGCACCGGCGAACCGGTGCCGTCTGCGGTGAGGGCAGCAGCGGTCCGCTGCGCCAGGGTCGCCAGGCCGGCGCGGCCGGCCACCGTGTCCGGGCTGGAGGCCCCGGCCGTCAGCAGCACGTCGCCGCCGCCGCGCAGCACCACGGTGCCGGGCTCTTCCCCGGCCAGCACGGTGGTGGCAAAGCGGGTGTCGGCATCCATGGCGGACAGTGCGGCCGCAGCGGTGAGGACCTTCAGGTTCGACGCCGGTGCGAGACCCGTGCTCCCCCCGCGCTCATATAGCACCGTGCCGGTCAGCGCATCCGAAACCACGGCATGAAAACTGCCGCTGCCCTCGATGGACAGCTCCTCGTCCAGCAGCTGGCCCAGCCGCACTGCGTCCGGCATCGGGTCTTCGGGGCGCGGTGCGGACACCGGGCCGGTGCCTTCGAGCTCCGACGGCGGCTCCTGGTAGTCCGGCACCGCCTCGGCCCGCTCCACCCCGGACCCGGCCATGGACTCGGCAACGGGAGGCAGGGCATAGCAGGCCAGAGGAACCAGCAACACCGCAAAGGCAAGCGCCAGCAGCGCGCCGGAGAACACCCGAGACATGTCCTCACCGACTCTTTCCGTCCGCCGGTTTCCCCGGCCCGTCCGCCCCCATGCACCGTTCAGCGCACAGGACATATATCTTTAAGACTAGACCGACGCCGGCGTCTTCCCTGACCCCGCCCTGCGGGCCGTCCACGGACGCGTCGGCGCATGATCCTTTAGCAAGTCTTTCCAGTGGTTCCTCCGCGGGCCACGCCAGTGAGGAGTCGCAATGATGAAGCTCGACGTAACCATCGAGATCCCCAAGGGATCCCGGGTCAAGTACGAAATTGACCACGAAACCCACCGCCTGCGCCTGGACCGGGTCCTGTTCACGTCCATGGCCTACCCCACGCACTACGGGTTCTTCGAGAACACCCTGGGTGAAGACGGCGATCCGCTGGACGCCCTGGTGATGCTGCAGGACTTCGACCTGATGCCCGGCGTCCTGGTGGAATCCCGCCCCATCGGTGTATTCAATATGGTGGATGACGGCGGCGGAGACGCCAAGGTCCTCTGCGTGCCGGTGGATCCGCGCTTCGACCACATCCAGGACCTCTCCGACGTGTCCGACTTCCTGCTGGACGAAATCAAGCACTTCTTCACCAAGTACAAGGACCTGGAGCCCGGCAAGTGGGTTGAAGCCGCTGACTGGGCCGGCCGCGAAGCAGCCGAAGCTGAGGTTGAGGCTTCCCTCGCCCGCTTCAAGGCGCTTGGCGAAGGCCACGAAGAGGACCAGTCCCAGGGCCGCGACGTCGACGCCAACCCGGTCAACAACTAGCGTTTCCTTCCACCGGCCCGGCCGGTACGACGGCGGCTGTTCCCTTCCGGGGGCGGCCGCCGTCGGCGTTTAACCCGGCTTCTGCTGCCGCCTCCGGTTTCTGCTGCCGCATGGAACGGGCAGCAGATGTTCAATACGGCAGCGGATCCCCGAAAGAGGCCTTACCCCCGGCGGTCCTGCCGCCGGGCCCAGGCACGCACATCCGAGGCGTGGGTCCGTGCAGGGAAAAGGGCCACGGCAACCGCAACCGCAAGGACCACCCAGCTCGAAGTCAACCACGCCGCCCACAAACCCAACAGGATGACCCCGCAGGCAAACAGCAGGGGCAGCAGCGGGGGGCGGTTCGATCCAGGGCGGTTCGGTCCGGTGTGCTCCGGCGGGGTGCTGGTCATGCGGCAGACTCTACCCGCGTCCGGTTCCTGACCGGGCCGGGCTGCAGGAACCAGGCTTCCCAGCCTCCGGTACGCATGGGGCTGATGGGACCCCACCAGTCCCATCTGTAACGAAGTGTGGGAAGTCCGGCGGACAGCGGCACGGCTCGGGCGCGCCGCAACCGCATTCGGTTGTTTATGCACGGGGTCTGCGATGCTGATGCCATGCATTTTGTGCTGACCATCAACCAGCGGGACTCCCGCGAGGCAGGGGACTTGGTCCCGCAGCTGATCCGCTCACTGCGGCACCTGCCGGCGGCCCTCCCCTTCCAGCGCACAGTGGGCGACGAGGCTTCCGGGGTGCTGAACGACGCGTCCGCGGCGGTGGCTGCCGCGCTGTCCGCAGTTAGGGAACGCCGCTGGCACGTGGGCATCGGCGTCGGGGAACTGCATGTTCCATTGCCCGCCGACCTCACGGACGCCCGCGGCTACGGACTGGTTTATGCCCGGCGCGCCGTAGAACGGGCCCAGAGCAGCGGCGACCGGGTTCCGCTGGCCGTCGAGGGACCGGACGCGGAACTGGCCGCAGAAGCCGAAGCGGTGCTCCGGCTGCTGGGCCTGATCGTGGCGGCACGGACCGAAGCGGAATGGAAGGTACTGGACCTGATGACCCCCGGCGCCCGCGGGCAGCAGAAATTCGTGGCCCAGGAACTGGGCATCACCGCCCAGGCGGTGAGCAAGGCGGTGGTCCGCTCGCATTGGAACGAGGAATGGGCCACGCGCCCCGCGGCCGCCCGGTTGCTGGGACTGGCCTACGGCCCGGCGTCGCTGCCGCCGGCCGTGCTGCCCTACCGTGCCTGAGCGGACTAGACGCCGCGTTCCAGCACACTGTTGAGCACGCTCGCGGCGCCGTCTTCGTAAACCGTTCCGGTTACCTCGGCAGCCACAGCGAGCACTTCGTCCGGCGCCTGGCCCATGGCGACCCCGCGCCCGGCCCAGCCCAGCATCTCAATGTCATTCCGCCCGTCGCCAAGGGCAACAGTCAGGGCGGGATCCACCTCAAGCCGGGAGCGGACCTGCTCCAGCGCGCTGGCCTTGGTAACGCCGGCGGCGGCGATATCCAGCCACGCCGTCCAGCCCACGGAATACGTCACCCCGTGCAAGCCGATTGAAGCCACTGCGGAGCCAAACTGCTCCGCCGTGCTGTCGGTGCTGAAAACCACCACGCGCACAGCGCGGGCATCCAGCAGGGACTCGAAATCCACGGCGTGGGCTTCGGCCCCGAAACTCGCGTCCTGGAAGCGTTCAGTGGACAGGAAACGCCCCTCCGCATCTTCCAGGGCGAACTTGGCCGTGGGGAGTTTGTCGCGCAGCGCGGCCAGCGCAGGTTTCGGATCGAACACCACGCGGTCCACCACTTCGTAGCCGTCCTCCAGCGCCGGATCCAGGCGCAGGGTCACAGCGCCGTTGGAGCAGACGCAGTAGCCCTCGGTCAGTCCGAGCAGCTCAAGGATGGGCAGGGCCGCCCCGTAGGACCGTCCGGTGGCAATGACCAAGTGGTGCCCGGCGGCGATGGCGTCCCGCGCGGCACGGCGCACGCCCGGGGACATGTGTCCGTCGTGGTCCACGAGGGTCCCGTCAACGTCCAGTGCAACAAGGTGTCTTTTGTCAGGAATTTGCTGGTCTTCGATGCCAGCAGTACTCAGAGTTGTCATCGTTTTATCTAAGCAGATTCCGGGCAAAGGCGGCTAGGACGCAGACCACGCGCGGTTCTCAGGCCGCACAGAAGACCCCTTACAGAACCGGCAGGACTTCCAAGCCGCCAAGGTAGGGCTGCAGCGCAGCCGGCACGTTGACGGAGCCGTCCGGGTTCTGATTGTGCTCCAGGATGGCCACGATCCAGCGGGTGGTGGCCAGCGTTCCGTTCAGGGTAGCGACGGCGCGGGTTCCCTTGCCTTCGGCCTGGCGTTCGCGGATGTTCAGGCGCCGGGCCTGGAACGTGGTGCAGTTGGAGGTTGAGGTCAGCTCGCGGTACGCGTTCTGGGTGGGAACCCAGGCTTCGCAGTCGAACTTCCGGGCGGCGGACATGCCCAGATCACCCGCGGCCGTGTCGATGACCCGGTACGGCAGTTCCACCTTGGCCAGCATTTCCTCTTCCCAGGCGAGCAGCCGCTTGTGCTCTTCAGCAGCATCCTCGGGGCGGGTGTAGACGAACATTTCCACTTTGTTGAACTGGTGGACGCGGATAATGCCGCGGGTGTCCTTGCCGTGCGAGCCGGCTTCCCGGCGGTAGCAGGAGGACCAGCCGGCGTAACGGACAGGGCCGCCGTCGAGCTCAAGGATTTCATCGGCGTGGTAGCCGGCCAGCGGCACCTCGGACGTGCCCACCAGGTACAGGTCGTCTTCAGCCAGGCGGTAGATCTCGGCGTCGTGGGCCACGTCGAAGCCGGTGCCCTGCATGGTTTCCGGGCGGACCAGGGTGGGGGTGATCATGGGAACGAAGCCGGCCTTCACGGCCTGGTCCATGGCCATGTTCAGCAGGGCCAGTTCCAGGCGGGCTCCGACGCCGCGCAGGAAGTAGAAGCGGGAGCCGGAGACCTTGGCGCCGCGCTCCATGTCGATGGCGCCCAGCATCTCGCCCAGTTCCAGGTGGTCGCGGGGCGCAAAACCCTCGGCCTCGAAGTTCCGCGGCGTGCCGACCGTCTTGACAACCTCGAAGTCGTCTTCGCCGCCGGTGGGAACGCCGTCGGACACCAGGTTCGGGATCCGGCGCAGGAGGGCATCGGATTCGGCCTGGATGGTGTCGGCTTCGGCGCCGGCAGCCTTGACGGCTGCGGCCAGTTCCTTCACCTCGGCCAGCAGGGCCTGCTTTTCCTCGCCCTTGGCCTGCGCCACGCGCTTGCCGAAGGCGTTCTGCTCGGCGCGCAGGGTTTCGTAGCGGGTCCGGGCGTCACGGCGGGCAGCGTCGGCGGAAATGATCGCGTCCACAATGCTCTCGTCGGCCAGCCGGGCGCGCTGCGAGGCTCGGAATTTTTCGGGGTTTTCGCGGAGCTCATTTACATCGATCACGTCTCAAGAGTACCGAAAAGCGGCCGGGCCTTTGGTTCGCCGGGCGGGGACTATTCTGGGAAGCATCATGCCCGTAGAAATTACCCTCCTCCTTGTGCTGTTCGCGGCCCTGCTGGCCTCCGCGGCAACCTGGGCCATCCTTGCAAAGCGAAGCCGACGGCGGCTTGCGGCCGAGGCGGCCGTCTTCGCCCCGCGCGGGGCAGCCCACCAGCGGGTGGCGATGGTCATTAACCCGATCAAGGCGCAGGCAGACGAGGCCCGGGCACTGCTGGAAGCGGCCTGCGAGCTGGCCGGCTGGGACGCTCCCCTGATCCTGGAGACCACCGTGGATTCTCCCGGCTACCTGCAGGCGGTGCGGGCACTGGAAGCCGGTGCCGACGTCGTTGTGGCGGCAGGCGGGGACGGCACCATCCGCGAGGTCTCCCGGGCTGCGGCGCATTCCAACGCTTCGCTGGGGCTGGTGCCGCTGGGCACCGGCAACCTGCTGGCGCGGAACCTCGACATTTCGGTGGCCGACCTGACGGGCAATGTCCGCAACGCACTGCACGGGGATACCCGCCGGATCGACATGGCCACCATCCAACTGGAGGATTCAACCGCCGGAACGGCCTCCCGCAACGCTTTCCTGGTGATGGGCGGCATCGGCTTGGATGCCGAAGTCATTGCCGCGACGCGCGACGAGCTGAAAAAGCGGGTCGGCTGGCTGGCCTACAGCGAAGCCGGTGTGCGCCTGCTGCCGGGGCGCCGCACCCGCATGAACATCAGCATTGACGACGCCCCGGTCCATTCGCAGAAAGTGCACAGCGTGCTGGTGGCCAATACCGGACGGCTGCCGGCTGGAATCGACTTCATCCCGGATGCCGTGGTGGATGACGGGTTGCTGGACATCATCATCATGAGTCCGCGCAGCGTCCTGGGCTGGGCCTGGGTGGCCGGCAAGGTGATGACGCGCTACCCCAAGGACCTGCCGGTCATCCACCACCACCGGGCCCGGAAAGTGACCGTGTCGGTGGCCGAACCCACGCAGACCCAGCTCGACGGGGACCTGACCGGGGCGGCCACGTCCATCACCGTCCAGGTGGATCCCGGGGCCTTGCTCGTGCGGGTACCGCAGGCCCCCGCGCTGCCTGTACCGAAGAACCGCAGCAACGCCGCCGCAACGGCCTAGCCAGGGAATATGCAACGGGGCCGCACCCTTTCGGATGCGGCCCCGTTGTTACCGGAGTTGATGCCGGCGGAGGAACCGGGACGGACTACTTCCCGTCCTGGGTTCCCTCGGAATCGGTGTAGCCGCCTTCGCGGTTGCGGTCCGTCCGGGCGCCGTCGGCGTCGGTGTACTCGCCTTCTTCCTTAGGCAGGGAGGATCCGGAGGACTGTTCCCGGATCAGTGCCTCTTCCTCGGCAAAGCGGATGTCGTTGCCCTGGTCGCCGACATCGCCGCGGTAGTTGTCATCATTGGTGGAAACACCGCTGGGCTTCGGGTCCTTGAGCTGTTCTTCTTCATTGGGGTACTCGCTCATGCCGGCACCTTCCTTCTTGGGGTGGTTGTCCAGTGCGCCAATACTGCGCGCGCCTTCCATCAGCATACTTATTGCCGGGCGCTGCGGAAACCCGGTTAATCCTCGAGCATCAGGCGCACCGCGGTCTCCGACGCCGAAAACCCGGTAACCGGGATGACGTCGCCGTCAAAGAACCGGTCCACCACGCGGGGATCAATGTAGGACTTGCGGGCGATAGCCGGCGTGTTGCCCAGGTGGTCCGCGACGTCCCGGGCGGTTGCAGCCACGGCCTTCAGCTTGGCCCGTTTGGTGACGGCTTCGGGCGCAAGCCGGGCCAGGGACATTGCGGCAACTACCGTGGCCTGCCAGGTGCGGAAGTCCTTGGCGCTGAAATCCCCGCCGGTTACTTCCTTCAGGAAAGCGTTCAGCGCTGCGGCGTCCACACTGTGCCAGCTGCCGTCCGAACCGATGTAGGCCAGGGCCGTGTCGGCGCCGGGCCGTTCGAGCATGGGCTCCAGCGCTGCGGCGAGGTCCTCGTCATTGATGGACGTGTGCCATTCCTGGCCGCTCTTGCCCGGGAAATCGAAGCGGACCTCGGTGCCGGCCAGATTCACGTGCTCAATGCGCAGGGTGGTCGTGCCGTAGGAACCGTTGGCCTCGGCATACCGGGTGCCGCCCACCCGCAGGGCACCGGCGTCGACAATGCGCAGCGCGGCGGCGAGGGCACGTTCGGGACCCACCCCTTCGGCACGCAAATGCTTGGTAATCAGGCGGCGGGCCGGCGGAAGGGACTGCGCAAAGGCCAAGGCGCGGTCGAACTTTTCCCGGTCCTTCATTTCCCGCCAGTGCGGATGGTAGATGTACTGCTTCCGCCCGGCCCCGTCGGTGCCGGTGGCCTGGATGTGGCCGTTGGCGTAGGGGCTGATCCAGACGCTGGTCCACGCCGGCGGGATCGCCAGCGAACGGATGCGTGCCAGCACTTGCCGGTCAGTGATCACCCCGCCGCGGATGTCCCGGTAGCTGAAGCCTTTTCCCCAGCGCCGCCGGGAGTAGCCGGGATGCTCGCAGTTGCTGCGCCTCAGTCGAGCCATGGTGCTTCCCTTTCACCCGGCGCCGCTGCCGGTCCGGCCGCGGCATGCTTCCAGCCCTAGTATCCGTTCAGCAGGGATTCGAGCCAAATATCCGCGTCCCGGAAAGCTTCGTCGCTGGTGTGCCGGGAGACCTCGGGCTCCCGGCGGTCCGCCCGGGGGTAGGAGCCGAGGAAACGCATTTCCGGGCTGATCCGGTGCAGGCCCTTCAACGCATCCGCCATCCGGGCATCGGCCACGTGCCCGTCGGCGTCAATGCTGAAGAAGTAGTCGCCGAGGAACATGCCGGTGGGGCGGGACTCGATCCGGCTCAGGTTCACCCCGCGGGTGGAGAACTGCTCCAGGATTTCCATCAGGGCACCCGGGTGGTCCTCCGGCAGCGGGATCACCAGGGTGGTCTTGTCCGATCCGGTGGGCTCGGGCAGCAGGCCAGGCTGGCTGATCATCACGAACCGGGTCACGGCGTCGCGCACGTCTCCGATGTCTTCCCGCAGCACCGTCAGCCCCAGCCGTTCGGCGACCAGCGGCGCGCAGATAGCAGCGTCGAAGGAGGGCTCCGCGCCGCTAAGTTCCACGGCGGCTGCGGCGGTGGAGGAAGCAGGGAGATATTCCGCTTCGGGAATATTCGCCGCTGCCCATTCGCGGCACTGGGCCCAGGCATGCGAGTGGGTGGACACGGTGCGGACATCCTCAAGCGCCACTCCCGGCCGGGCTGCCAGCACAAAGGTAATAGGTACCAGGATTTCGCGCAGGATCCGCAGAGTGGCGCCGGCCGAAAGCGCATCGAGGGTGGCGCTGACGCCGCCCTCCACCGAGTTCTCGATCGGAACCACGGCGGCATTGGCCTGACCGGAGCGGACCATTTCCAATGCGGTGTTCACGCTGGCGGACGGAACACGGACGGCATCCTTCGCGCCGGGCACCTGCAGCAGGGCCGCTTCCGTGAACGTTCCTTCCGGGCCGAGATAGGTGTACACCACGGTCTCGCCCAACGGGCCGGAATGGTGCGGAGCAGCTTGGGCGTGCGCCGTGTGCGTCATCGAACGGTCGGCTCCTGGCCATTGTCCGAAACCATGGGCTTGCCCGCTTCCAGCCAGGCGCCCATTCCGCCGTTGACATTAACGGCCGAGTAGCCCTGTGCGTCCAGCCACGCAGTGGCGCGGGCGCTGCGGCCGCCGGTGCGGCAGATAACGGCCAGATCCTGGTCGGGGTCCAGGCTGTCAAGGCTTTCGGGCAGCTGGTCCAGCGGGATATGGACGGCGCCGTCCACGTGGCCGGCCTCCCATTCATAGTCCTCCCGCACATCGAGGATTTTTGCGCCCTCCGGAATGCTGTCTACGGATACGCTCTGCATCTCACTCATTGCTGCCCTCACTGTTGAACCGGGTTGTTCCGCGCCGCCGCCGCACCCGGGCTTCCGGGGCCGCGGCGTTCGTTTTGTCCAGCCTATAGTGGGACGCGGCCCGAAGAAATAAACGTCCAGGTCCCATGCACCGGAGGTACAAATTGCCCGCTCCCCACGAGATGACCGCCGTCGAGCTGCGGGATGAACTGGCAGCCGGCAGGCTCGGCGCCGAAGAGGTGACCACCCACTACCTGCAGCGGATCGAAGAGCTCAACCCCGCGCTGGGCGCCTTCCTCACGCCCACCCCTGAGCTTGCCGTGGCCGAGGCGCGGGCCGCTGATGCGCGGCGCGCCCGGGGAGAAAAGCTGGGCATGCTGCACGGCATGCCGCTGGCCCACAAAGACCTGACCGATGTGGCCGGCGTCCGTACCACCATGGGCAGCGCTGCGTTGAAGCCGTGGACGGCGGACACCGACGGCCCGCTCCCGGCCGTACTGCGCCGGGCCGGAGCCATCAGCCTCGGCAAAACCCAGGTGCCGGAATTCGGGCTGAGCAGCTACAGCGAAAACCTGGTGGGCCCGCCGGCGCGGAACCCGCGGGATCTGCGGTTGAGCCCCGGCGGATCCTCCGGTGGCAGCGCAGCGGCCGTAGCTGCCGGGCTGATTCCCTTCGCACCGGGCACCGACGGCGGCGGTTCGGTACGCATCCCCGCCGCCGCCACCGGGCTGGTAGGGCTTAAGCCCAACCGCGGCAGGGTCCCCTCCGGCTCCGCCCAGCAGGATTTGGGCCAGTTTGTGGTGGCCGGTCCACTGGCCCGAACCGCGGCCGACGCCGGACTGCTGCTGGACGCCATGGTTGCCGGGCCGAACCACCGCGCCACCAGCGCACCGCCGTCCACGGACGGCTTCCTGGCCGCTGCGCAGCGAGCCGAAGGCACATTCCGGATAGGCGTCAGCACCCGCTCACCCTTCGAGTCCAGGCTGGAGATCCGCCTTGATCCCGAGGCGCTTCAGGCGCTCGACGCCGGGTCGGCCGCGCTAACTGCGGCAGGCCACGACCTGGTGGACACGGACCTGCGCTACGACGAACGGTATCCGGATGCGTTCGAGGCGGTGTGGACGGCGTTCCTGGCTACGGCTGTGCTGGAGCCGGGGGCCGAATCGGAACTCACCGGCATTGCAGCGTCCAAGCGGCAGCGGGCACTGGGCCGAAGCGCCGCGGACCTGGTCACGGCCATTGACATCCTGCGCACCTTCGAAACCGACACCATCCGGCAGTTCGGTGCCTATGACATGATCCTCACGCCGTCCCTGGGCATGACGCCGCGGCCCATCGGCTGGTACACGGACGGCGGCGGGGAGGAAGACTATGTACGGCAATGCCTCTACTCGCCGTTCACGTCCATGGTTAATGTGTGCGGACTTCCCGCCATCTCCGTCCCCGTGTACAACACGGAGGCCGGACTGCCGATGGGTATCCAGCTCATCGGCCGTCCGGGGGCCGAAGCCGACCTGCTCGCCGTCGCCGCGCAGCTTGGCTACTGACCCCGGTTCCCCATCCAGGCGGGGCCGCTAATCCGTGAACAGGCCGGCGAGCAGCCGGTCGGACTCCCGTTGGCCCGCGAGGTCATAGGCTCCCCCGGTGGCCAGGAGTTCATCGGCACCGGTTGCGGCCACGAGCCCGCCCAGCCTCTCGCGGACCTGGTCCGGGGTGCCGTGGATGGAATTGGCCAGTGATTCCCGGATAAGTTCCTGCCGGCGTTCCGGGCCTTCCGCAGCGCTGCCGCTCCCGGCCAGGGCGGGGAACACACCCTTGGTACGTGAATCGGCCAGGGCCGCGGCCTCGGGGAGGAGCAGTTCAACGGCGGCCCTTTCCGTGCCGGCAACCGCCACGTTCACCGCGGCCAGCACGTAGGGGCGCGGGAACCGGTCCGAGGGGCGGAAGGATGTCCGGTACCGTTCCAGCACCTGCCCGGGGTTGTTTCGGAACAGGCCCGGCCCGCCGAAGACCAGGCCCAGGCCCGCACGCGCAGCAATATCGGCACCCGCTCCGGTGGCCAGCACAAAAACCGGGGTTTGGCCGGAGTCCCGCGGCCGCGCCGTGATCGGTGCCGTGCCGTCGAGGTAGGCCAGCAGTTCCGCCAGGTCCGCTTCGAACCGTTCGGCCTCAGCCTTTCCTGCCTTTAGTGCCCGCCGCACCGCCTGCGTGAAACCCACCGAACGGCCCAGCCCCAGGTCAATGCGGTCCGGGTAGAGGGCGGACAGGGTGGCGGCCTGCTCGGCGACCAGCAGCGGCGGATGGTTGGGCAGCATGATGCCGCCGGAACCGATGCGGATGCTGCTGGTCCGGGCGGCAAGGGCGGCCATCAGCACCGCCGGTGCTGAACCGGCAACACCGGCCACGGCATGGTGTTCGGCCACCCAGAAGCGCCGGTACCCCAGCGCTTCAGCGGCTTCGGCACGCTCGAGGACTGCCTGCAGGGCATGGGCCTCGGAAAAGCCCAGCCGTGAGTTGGCGCGGTCAAGGATCGAGAGGGGGACGCGGGTGGGCATACCGGTGGCAACCCTGCACACTCCCCCGGAATTCCGGCTGCTTGTAGGCAGCGCCCCGGGTTTGCGCAAAATCCGGGCGTAACGGGGGCCCTATTGCACGTAATCTCGCGGAAATCGACCTGCAAACGGGTGACCTTCAGCACATGGTTAAGGGAAACCTGCCCGGTTCGGGGCGGAATACGCCGGTTTTCCCGGCGCTTACCCCCGCGGGGAGTGGGACCATTAATCCGTGAGCCATACCCCCAGTAACCCAGGCGTCCAAGAAGCGCGTAAAACCTTCTTCGGCCATCCCCGGATGTTGGCCAATCTTTTCAGTGTCGAGTTGTGGGAACGCTTCTCGTTCTACGGCATGCAGGGCATCCTGCTGTACTACATGTACTACAGCGTCACCGAGGGCGGCCTTGGCATCGATAAAGCCGTCGCCACCTCACTGGTGGGCGCATACGGCGGTGGTGTGTACCTGTCCACCATCATTGGTGCGTGGCTTGCGGACCGGGTCCTCGGATCCGAACGCGTGCTCTTCTACTCCGCCGCGATTGTTGTGCTCGGCCACATTTCGCTGGCCGTGCTCCCGGGCGCAGTGGGACTGGCCGCCGGCCTGATCCTGATTGCCCTGGGTTCCGGCGGCGTCAAAGCCAACGCCACTTCGCTGGTGGGGACCCTGTACGACGAAAAGGATGAACGGCGCGACGCCGGTTTCTCCCTCTTCTACATGGGCATCAACCTCGGCGCCCTGGTCGGCCCCCTCCTCACCGGCCTGCTCCAGGTGAAGCTCGGCTTCCACTACGGCTTCGGCCTGGCTGCCATTGGCATGGCCATCGGCCTCGTCCAGTACGGCCTGACCCGCAAGTACCTGCCCGAGGCTGCCCACCAGGTGACCAACCCGCTGCCGCGCCGCAAGTACGCCACCATGGGCGGCGTTGCCGCCGGCGTTGTGGTCATCGTTGCCCTGGCCGTGGTCTTCGGCCTGCTCAAGGCGGAGAACCTCGCAGTGGTCATGGCGACCGTGGCCATCCTTGCCTCGATCGCATACTTCGTGATCATCCTGCGCAGCCCGAAGGTGGGCGCCGTCGAACGCCGCCGCGTGTACTCCTTCATGCCGCTGTTCATCGCCAGCGCCGCTTTCTGGGCCCTGTTCCAGCAGCAGTTCACCGTGGTGGCGCTGTACGCGGACACCTCGCTGGACCGGTCCATCTTCGGCTTCACCATGCCGGCGGCCTGGGTGCAGTCCATCAACCCGATCTTCATCATCATCTTCGCGGCCGTCTTCGCCGCGGTCTGGACCAAGCTGGGCGACCGGCAGCCGTCCTCGCCGCTGAAGTTCTCCCTGGGACTTGCCGTAATGGGCCTGGCCTTCCTGGCCTTCATCCCGTTCTCGGGCGGCGGCCCCAACAGCACCCCGCTGCTGGCGATCGTCGGCATCCTGCTGCTGTTCACCTTCGCGGAGCTGTTTATCTCCCCGATCGGCCTGTCCGTGGCAACCAAGCTGGCGCCGGAAATTTTCCGGACCCAGATGGTGGCGCTGTTCTTCCTTTCGGTCTCACTGGGCACCACGCTGGCCGGCTGGCTGGCACAGTTCTACGACCCCGAAACCGAGGTCAGCTACTTCCTGTTCAGCGGCGGAACCGCCATTGTCCTGGGCATCGCCCTGGCAGCGGCGACCCCGGCCATCAAGAAGCTGATGAGCGGCGTGCGCTAACCGGCACAACAGTTTCAGTTCCACCAGGACGGCGGCACCGGGCAACCCCGGGGCCGCCGTTCTTTTTGCCTGCCGTCACATGCTTGGCCTGCGCCCGGCGTCGTGGTTAGGATGGGCACCAGCTTCAGGAGACACGGCCGCCAAGCTCCGACTTGGCCGTGCACCAACCCCATGCTTCGCGGGTGGTTCGGATGACGAAGCGGCCTGCACCGCCTTTTCCAGGCATCCGGTGCAGGCAAGAGCACGTGAATCCCAAGGATTATTTCCATGCGCAAAAGCACCGACCGTATCCTGGCCACCCATGCCGGTTCCCTGCCCCGCACCCCCGAACTCCTCGCGGCCAACGCAGCCCGGGACGCGGACCCCTCCGACACCGGGGGCTATGCCGAACTGCTCAGCGACGCCGTCGCCGACCTGGTGCTGCGCCAGCAGCGGGCCGGCATCGACATCCCCAACGACGGCGAGTACGGGCACGCGATGTCCGCGGAGGTGGACTACGGGGCCTGGTGGTCCTATTCCTTTGCCCGGCTCAGCGGCCTGACCGTGGCGGAGACCGGCATCTGGGAGATGGAGCCCGTCCGTTCCGAGCCGGGAAAACCGGTCCTCACCAGCTTCGGTGACCGCCGCGACCGCGGGCGCTTCCGCGAGGCCTACACCGACCCGTCGTCGGGCATCACCACCGGCGCCCAGAAGGTCTTCCCGAAGGTCACCGGCAAGGTGGAATACACCGGGTACGACGCCGTTGCCGGCGACATCCGAAACCTCAAGTCAGGGCTTGCGGCAGCGGGGCTGGAGGAAGGTTTCCTCGCCTCGCTTTCCCCCGGTTCCTGTTCACGCATCGCCAACGAGTACTACGCCACCGAGGAGGAGTTCATCTACGCCTGCGCGGACGCGATGCGGGAGGAATACAAGGCGATTATCGACGCCGGCCTGATTGTGCAGATCGACGATCCGTCCATTGCGGAGAACTGGGACCAGATCAATCCCGAGCCGTCCGTCGAGGACTACCTGCGCTTCACCGAAATCCGGGTTGAGGCCCTGAATTACGCACTGCGCGGCCTTCCCGAGGAGCAGATCCGCTTCCACCTGTGCTGGGGCTCCTGGCACGGACCGCACACGACGGACATCGAGTTTCGGCACCTGGCGGACACCCTGCTGAAGATCAACGCCGGCGGTTACAGCTTCGAAGCCGGCAACGTACGGCACGAGCACGAATGGCGGGTCTGGGAAGACACCAAGCTGCCGGGCGGCAAGGTGATCATTCCCGGCGTCGTCTCCCATGCCACGAACGTAGTGGAGCATCCGGAGTTGGTGGCGGACCGGATTGAGCGCTTCGCTCGGCTGGTCGGCCGCGAAAACGTGATTGCGTCTACGGACTGCGGGCTGGGCGGCCGCGTGCACCCGCAGATCGCGGCGGCCAAGCTCGAAGCCCTCGGCGAAGGTGCGCGGCTGGCCAGCAGCCGTCTATGGTGACCCGGTGCGGGCAGGCTTGGTGTGCCCTAGAGTGGGATTCGTAAGGCTACTGATGAATTACCTTCAAGGAGCTGATGATGACTGATCCGAAAGCCGACGACCCTAAGAACGAGCCCGCGAATCCGATTGAGAACGCGGTGGAAAACCTGATGTCCACCTCCGCGGAAGTTCCCGACGGCAGCGGCAGCCAGGACCACTCCGACCCGCGCACGGAGGTCCACTCCAACCTTGCGCAGGGCCTGAACTCCGACAACGAGAATTTCAAGGCCAAGCACAACGACAAGTGAGGGCTTCCTAGCTGTCCAGCCCGGCGGCGGCCAGCGCCAGCATTCCGCTGGCCGCCGCCAGCAGGCCCAGGCCGCCCAGGGCGTTAAAGGCGCGGCCGCCGTCTTGGCGCAGGCCCCGGCTAAACAGGACCGCTGCGCTCAGCCAAGCCGCCAGGAACACCAGGACCGGCAGGACACCGGCGGCGAATCCGGCGGCCTGCTCGGCCCAGGCCGGGAGTTCGAACTGCCGGCGCTGGCTCCAAAAAAACCAGAAAACCGGGGCGGCGCATACGTAGATGATGTTCAGGACCGCCATGGCTGCCCGGGTGCCGCGGCGCATTCCGGGCTGAAGCTGCGCCGGTACCGCACTGGCCGCCATGGTGTGCCCCTCTCCGCCGCGCCCTCGCGGCTGTCCGATCGAGCATACGGCCGGACGGGCAGCTTTACACGTAGGCAGGCGTCTGCCGCACCTGCCGTTTCTTTGGCATGCTTAGGGGTATGTCTAATCGTGCAGGAAAACCCGCTGAACCATCCGACCTTGTAGATCTCACCGCGCTGTTGGACGCCTATTACGACGTCGCACCGGATCCTTCGAACGTGGCGCAGCGCGTTGCGTTCGGTACTTCCGGGCACCGGGGATCATCGCTGAACGGCGCCTTCAACGAGCAGCATATTGCCGCCATCACGCAGGCGATCGTTGAGTACCGCCGTTCTGCGGGCATCACCGGACCCCTGTTCATGGGCAAAGATACCCATGCCCTGTCCGAACCGGCGCAGAACACCGCATTGGAGGTCCTGGCGGCCAACGGCGTGAACGTGCTCATTGATGCACGGAACGGCTTCACCCCCACCCCGGCCGTCAGCCACGCCATCCTGAAGTACAACGCCTCACGGACGGACCAGTCCGACGGCATTGTGGTGACGCCCTCGCACAATCCCCCCGCTGACGGCGGCTTCAAGTACAACCCGCCCACGGGCGGGCCGGCCGGTTCGGACATCACCAACTGGATTGCCGACCGCGCCAACGAACTGCTGGAAGCCGGCCTGAACGGAGTGAAGCGCATTCCGCTGGGCGAAGCACGCCTGGCCGATTCCGTGGGCACGTACGACTTCCTGCAGAACTACGTCGAAGACCTCCCCTCGGTGCTGAACCTGGATGCGATCCGCAGCGCCGGCCTGCACATCGGCGCCGATCCGCTGGGCGGTGCTTCTGTGGACTACTGGGGCGCCATTGCGGAGCAGCACCAGCTGAACCTGACCGTAGTGAACCCCAACGTGGATCCGCAGTGGGCATTCATGACCCTGGACTGGGACGAGAAGATCCGCATGGACTGCTCCTCCCCGTACGCCATGGCCTCCCTGATTGCCCGCGCCGACGAATACGACATAGCCACGGGCAACGACGCCGACGCCGACCGGCACGGCATTGTCACCCCCGACGGCGGGCTGATGAACCCGAACCACTACCTGGCCACGGCCATTGACTACCTCTACCGCAACCGCTCAGGCTGGAGCGCAGACGCCATGGTGGGCAAGACCCTGGTGTCCTCCTCCATGATCGACCGCGTGACGGCGGACCTGGGCCGGGTGCTGATGGAGGTTCCCGTGGGCTTCAAGTGGTTTGTCCCGGGCCTGCTCTCCGGCGAGACCGCTTTCGGCGGCGAGGAATCCGCCGGCGCTTCCTTCCTGCGCCTGGATGCCAGCCCGTGGAGCACCGACAAGGACGGTCTCCTGCTGGCCCTGCTCGCCTCGGAAATGACCGCAGTGACCGGCAAGACCCCGTCCCAGCGGTACCGCGAACTGACCAACAGGTTCGGCGACCCGGAGTATGCCCGCGTGGATGCCCCGGCTACCCGCGAGCAGAAGGCGGCGCTGGCCAAGCTCTCGCCGTCGGACGTCACGGCCACCACCCTGGCCGGCGAGGAAATCACTGCCCGCCTTACTGAAGCCCCCGGCAACGGCGCACCCATTGGCGGACTGAAAGTGACCACGGAAAACGCCTGGTTCGCCGCACGCCCCTCCGGCACGGAGGACGTATACAAAATTTATGCCGAGTCCTTCAAGGGCTTGGAGCACCTGCACCAGGTGCAGGCCGAAGCCAAGGCCATTGTGGACGGCGTCATCTCCTAGCGATACCGCGTTAACGGCCAAAGGGCGGACCAGGAGGTCCGCCCTTTTGCCGTTAACGGGCGCTAGAGCAGCCGGCGCAGGATCTGTTTCTTCACTCCGTTGTACGGCGGGTACGCGAACCGGAGCGTATCCAGCAGGGTCCCCTTGCTGAAGACCGGGCGCAGCTGGCTGAACGTATCGAAGGAGTACTTCCCGTGGTACGCGCCGGTGCCGCTGGCCCCGGCGCCGCCGAACGGCAGCCCCGGCACGGCCAGCTGCACGGTGCTGGCGTTGTGGTTGATGCTGCCTGCCCGCACGCCGGCCTCGAACGCCTGCCGCGCAGCTGCCGAATTGGTGTACAGGTAGGCGGAGAGCGGAACCGGGCGGGCGTTGATGAACTCCATCGCCTCGTCCAGGTCCTTCACAGTCAGCACGGGCAGGATGGGTCCGAAAATCTCTTCCTGCATCACCGGCGACTGCGGATCCACGTCCGTAAGGATGGTCGGTTCAAGATACAGGCCGGCACGGTCGCTGCGGCCGCCGGCCAGGATTGTCCCGCTGTCCAGCAGCCCCACCAGCCGCTCCCAGTGCTGTTCATTCACGATCCGGCCGAAGTCCCTGCTCTTGGCCGGGTCCTTCCCGAACAGTTCCGCCACGGCCTTGACGAGGTGTTTGCGCAGTGCGGGCGCGGCTTCCTCGGTGACCAGCACGTAGTCCGGCGCCACGCAGGTCTGTCCGGCGTTGAGCAGCTTGCCGAACACCAGACGCCGGGCGACGCCGGCCCAGTTGCCGTCCAGCACCACGGCTGGGGATTTGCCGCCCAGCTCCAGGGTGACCGGAGTCAGGTGCTCGGCTGCTGCCTGCAGCACAATCCGTCCCACACGCTCCCCGCCGGTGAAGAAGATGGAATCAAAGCGTTCCTTGAGCAGTGCGGTGCTGATGTCCTGCCCGCCCTCGACCACCGCGACGGCGTCGGAATCCAGGTAACGCGGTACCAGGTCGGCGAGTACCGCAGAGGTGGCCGGGGCCAGTTCGCTGGGCTTGAGCACGGCCGCGTTACCGGCCGCCAGGGCGCCCACCAGCGGGGCCAGCACCAGCTGCACCGGATAGTTCCACGGCCCGATGATCAGCACCACACCCAGCGGCTGCGGCTCTGTTTTCGCCGACGCAGGCAGCAGCCCCAGCGGCACCGGAACCCGGCGGCTGCGGGTCCACTTGTCCAGGTGCTTCAGCGCGTGCTCGGCCTCGGCCCGGACCAGAGACAGTTCCGTGACGTAGCTTTCCAGCGGGTTCTTGCCCAGGTCCGCTGCCAGTGCGTCCGCCAGCTCCTGTTCGCGTTCCCGGAACAGGCGGATGAGGCCCGTGAGCTGGGCGCGCCGCCACGCCGGCGGACGGGTGCGCCCGGATGCGTAGGCCTTCCGGACCCGCGCCAGGACGGCCGGCACCACTGCCGGGGATTCGGCGGAAAGGGAGGATTCCGGGTCCGGGAAGGCGGAAACCATTTCGCTCATGCCTTGGCCTCTTCCTTTGCGCCATCCGCCGCCGGTTTCCGTCCGGTGAAGTGGTCCATGGACTGGTAAACCTTGAAAACACGGCCGGCCACCACGTCCCAGGCCGGCTGCGGCAGCACATTGCGCAGGGCACTGCCCAGGGCCACGGTCCACGGCAGCTGGATCCGTGCCTTGCCGGCCAGCATCGCCCCCCAGGCCCGGTCCACCACGTGCTGCGGTTCCATCAGCGGGGTCAGCAGCGGCCCGCGGGCACCTTCGAACATCCCGGTCTTGATGTAGCTGGGGATCAGGGTGGTGACGGCCACGTGGCCGTTGCCGGATTCATTCAGCTCCAGGCGCATGGAGTCGCTCCAGCCGATCACGGCCCATTTCGACGCCGTGTACACACTCATCTTGGGCACGGACAGCGTGCCTGAGGCGGAGGCAACGTTGAGGATCCGGGCCGGGGTGCGGCGTTCGATCATCCCGGGCAGGAAGGCCCGGGTCACCTGCATGGGTGCCAGGGTGTTCACGGCCATCACGGCGTTGATGTCTGCCTTCGGGGCGTGCTCCCAGAAGTATTTGCCGCGCACAATGCCCGCGTTGTTGATGAGGATGTCCGGAACGCCGGCGTCGCGGATCACCTTTTCCGCCGCAGCCTCAATGTCCGGCAGTGAACTGACGTCCACCGGATAGGGGTAGACAGCCGATGCGCCCTGCTCGCGCAGTTCGGCGGCGGTGCCTTCCAAGGCCTCGGCGTTGAGGTCCCACAGCACCACCGCGGCCGCGCCTTCACGGACGGCGCGTTCGGCATAAAGCCTGCCCATGCCCATTGCCGCGCCCGTGATAAGGACCACCCGTCCTGAAACTGAAATGCTCATGCTGCTCCATCGTCTAGCGGTACGGATTCAACGTTGTGACCGGTCCGCGCGGCGCGCGGGTCTTATTGCAACGTAACATCCCGGCAATCGTTGCCGGTTAGAATTTTGGTAAAACCCCCTGTCTTCGGAAGGCACAACCATGAGCAGATTCGGTACGGCCTGGACCCTCCATGGAGACGGTAAGACCATCAAGCCCGGCGCCTATGTTGCCCCTGAGGAGCGCCTGAGCTGGCCGCGCACCATCGGCATTGGTTCCCAGCACGTTGTGGCGATGTTCGGCGCGACGTTCCTGGTTCCGCTGCTGACCGGCTTCCCGCCTGCCACCACCCTGCTGTTCTCCGGTATCGGTACGATCCTGTTCCTGATCATCACCGCCGGAAAAGTGCCCAGCTACCTCGGTTCCTCCTTCGCCTTTATCGCCCCCATCACCGCGGCCACCAGCCAGCACGGGCCCGGCGGTGCGCTGGGCGGCATCATCATGGCCGGCGCGGCGCTGTTCCTCATCGGCCTGGCCGCGCAGGTGGCCGGCACGCGCTGGATCCAGCTCCTGATGCCGCCGGTGGTCACCGGTACCATCGTGGCGCTGATCGGGTTGAACCTGGCCGGCTCGGCCCGGACCAACTTCGAAAAGGGGCCGGTGACGGCTGTGGTCACGGTGGCCGTGATCCTGCTGGCCACGGTCCTCTTCCGCGGATTCTTCGGCCGGCTGTCCATCCTGATCGGCGTCCTGGCCGGCTACGGGGTGGCCATGCTGCGCGGCGAAGTGGATTTCGAGGCGATCAGTTCCGCGGCCTGGTTCGGCCTGCCGGACTTCCACGCGCCGAGCTTCCACTTCTCCGTGATCGGCTTGTTCGTGCCGGTGGTGCTGGTGCTTGTGGCCGAGAACGTCGGGCATGTGAAGTCCGTGGCCGCCATGACCGGCCGGGACCTGGACCCGTACGCGGGCCGGGCGCTGATGGCCGATGGCCTGGCGACCATGCTGGCCGGTTCAGGCGGCGGTTCGGCCACCACCACCTATGCCGAGAACATCGGCGTGATGGCCGCCTCCCGGGTGTACTCCACCGCGGCCTACTGGGTGGCCGGCATTGTGGCCGTCCTGCTCAGCCTGTTCCCGAAGTTCGGTGCGCTCATCGCCACCGTTCCGCCCGGTGTGCTCGGCGGCGCCGGCGTCGTGCTGTACGGCATGATCGGCATCCTGGGTGTGCGGATCTGGGTGGATAACCGGGTGAACTTCTCCAACCCGATCAACCTGTCCGCCGCCGGCCTTGGCCTTATCGTGGCCATCGCGGACTTCACCTGGGTCATTGGGGACCTGACTTTCGGCGGCATTGCCCTGGGCACCGGCGCGACCCTGGTGGCCTACCACGGCATGCAGGCCATCGCCCGCTGGCGGGGCACCGACCCCGACGAGCCGGCGGAGGACGCCGGGGCCACCCCCAGCCGGCTGGGCTAACGGCGGCGGAACGGCGGCCGCGGGCGCTCAGGCGCCTTCGAGGACCTGCCGGGTTGCCCAGGCAACGTATTTTGCCGCCTGGGACATTGCATCCTGCGGCCGCTGCACCACATCCAGCAGGCTGACGGCCGCAACAATCCCGTACTCCTGCAGTTGGTCCGGGGTCAGTGTGATCTGCCCGGCCACGGCAACCACGGGAATACCGGCATCCCGGGCCCGGGCCGCAACTTCCAGCGGAGCCTTCCCGTAGCGGGACTGGTTGTCCAGGGAGCCTTCGCCGGTGAGGACCAGATCGCAGCGGGTCAATGATTCATCAAGTCCGGTGAAGGCCGAGAGCAGTTCGAATCCCGGGTGCAGGGATGCCCCGGTGAAGGCCAGGAACCCCGAGGGGAAGCCGCCGGCCGCACCCGCCCCGGGGACATCGACGTCGACGCCGGTGGCCTCCTTGAGGAGCCGCGCCCAGTTGTCCAGCGCCTCTTCGAGCAGCTGCTGCTCCGCTGCGCCCGCGCCTTTCTGGCCGCTGAAGACCGCCGCCGTTCCTTCATAACCCAGGAGCGGGTTCCGGACGTCGGCGGCAATCCGCAGGTCCACCCCCGCCAGCCGCGGATCCAGTCCGGACGCGTCCACTGATGCCGCGTTCAGCAACCCCGCGCCGCCGGGCGGCACAGGATTTCCATCCCGGTCCAGGATCTTCAGGCCCAGCGCGCACAGTGCCCCGGATCCGCCGTCGGTCATGGCCGAACCGCCGATGCCCAGGATGATGGTTTTCGCCCCCGCATCCAGCGCGTGGGCGATCAGCTGTCCGCTGCCGTAGCTGCCTGCAGCCAGTGCCGTTTCCGGGGAAGGATCCAGCAGGACCAGCCCCGAGGCGCGTGCGGTTTCGATCAGGGCCGTGTCGCCGGACAGGGCCCAGACGGCCGTGGTGTCCCGGCCCAGCGGCCCCGTGACGCGGGCCGTGCGGGGTTCGGCACCGGCGCCCAACGCGGCATCCAAGGTGCCCTCGCCGCCGTCGGCCACCGGAACCACCGTCACGGTGGCCTCGGGGTACACCGCGAGCACTCCCTCAGCCATGGCTGCCGCGGCTTCTGCGGAGGTGAGGGAGCCTTTGAACTTGTCCGGGGCAATAACTACGCGCATGTCTTCATCCTGCCAGCCGGGGGTGACATGGCGGCTACCTGTCTTCGACGCCGCCGCGCCCCTACCGCCACTGCCCGCGGTCCTTGAGCACCTTCACCAGGAGGTCTGACCGGTCCGAGACGATGCCGTCCACACCCAGGTCCAGCAACCGGTTCATGGTCTCTTCGTCATTGACGGTCCACACATGGACCTGCAATCCGGCACGGTGGCAGCGGCTCAGGAAGGACGAGGTGACCACGCGGACCGGTCCGAATGCCACCGGCACCTGGATGCATTGGAACCGGCCCAGCCGGGATACCAGGCCGGCGGCGCCTAGCGGCGCCAGCAGCCGCAACAGGACGGTCAGGGCAGTGCCCGCCGAGCTGGCCGCGGGCCGGCCCAGGTGCTTCAGTGTGCGGAGGCGGCGTCGGTCCGAGAAGGACGCCACCAGCACCCGGTCCTGCGCCGAGTGTTTTTCGATCAGCGCGGCGAGCAGTTTTGCGCCTGGTGCGTCCTTGACATCCACGTTCAGCCGCATATCCGGCCATTCGGTCAGCAGTTCCTCGAAAGTGGGGATCCGTTCGGAGCCGGCCACCAGGACCTCGTTGAGCTCACGGCTGGTGAGTTGGCTGATCTTTCCCGCCACTCCCCCGGAAATCCGGTCCACCGTCTCGTCGTGGAAGGCCATCAGGACGCCGTCCCGGCTGGTGCGCACGTCCGTTTCCAGGTAGCTGATGCCTAGGTCGGCGGCGGCGCGGAACGCGGCGAGTGTGTTCTCGTACCCGTCCGGAGAAAAGCCGCGGTGCGCCAGGGCAATGGGCTCGGGCCGGTCCGCTGCGCCGGACGGCGGATTGTCACGGGGCGCACGGAAGTACGCATGCATTGCGTTCACGCTCGTACTTTATCCAACCTGCGGCACGCACTGGGCCGGGCAGCACCGCTCCCGGACTCCGCGGCCCTAGAATGGCAGGACCCCGACCCCGGCTGGCTCCGGGCTGATGGAGGTTCCGTGGCTGACGTTCTTCCCGCCCCACGCCGCTTTGAGCGGTTTGTGCACTGGCCGCTGCAGTGGCTTCGGGGCAGTGTCCGGCGGTCGCCGGCCACCTTGGTTTTTATTGCCTCCTTCTGGGTGCTCGGAGCGCTCACTTCCTCGCTGGTTACGGGCCCGGAAGGGCCCCTGCAGGACTGGGCCACCCTTTCCGCGCATACCTTAACCGGGAACCCGGCGGCCCTGCTCCTGTGCTGTCTCTGGGCCAGCGGAATCGGAGGCTATATAGGCGGTACGCTGCTGGCCCTGATGGCCGGTTTGTCCTGCGAGCGGCTGCTGGGCACCGGACGGTTCCTTATGGTTGGTTTCACCGGGCAGATTGCTGGCGCGCTGCTTGCCATCGGTTTCGCGTCTGCCACCAGTGCCTCGATCGGTGACTGGTCCCGCGCATTGGTGTCCGAATCCTATGTTGGTCCGCTTGCCTTCATCGCCGCGGTTGTGGCCGCAGCCAGCGCCCAGGTCAGCACTTTGTGGCGCAGGCGCCTGCGGATCACCATGTTCACCCTGCTGGTATTGCTGGCCCTTTACGCCGGGAGGTTCACAGACCTGATGGTCCTGGGCGCGGCCGTTACGGGTGCGTTCATGGGACCGTTCCTGGCCGGACGGCGGCCCACGGTCCCGGAGCGGCTGGTCACCAGCCGGCGCGAGGCCGCAGTCCTGGTGGCGCTGGTGGTCCTTGCCTCCGCCGTCGGACCCGTTATTGCCGCGCTCAGCACCTCCGCAGTGGGACCGCTTGCAGTGCTGCGGTATCTGTTCACCAGCGTCGAGGTGAATACTCCGAACGAGTTGGCGGAGCTCTGCAATGGATCTGCCGCCGCCCGCGAGTGCGCCGTGGCCCGCATCCAGTTGCGCGCCGGACCGGCCGGGTTCTTCCTGGCCGTCCTGCCCCAGGTCCTGTTGGCCACCTTCTCCGAGGGGCTGCGGCGCGGCCGCCGGTTTGCCTGGCTGGCAGCATTGCTGCTGCAGGGCACCATGACGGTGCTGGCCACCGTCCGGCTCGGGCGGGCCCTCGCCCGAGGTGAGCTTGCCCTCCTGCCGCCGGGACCAGGCCTTGTCATTGCGCTGGTCCTGCCCATGGTGGTTCCATTGGCGGTCTTTGTGCTGCTGCTTTTCACCCGCCGGTTGTTTCCGGCCCGCGCCCCCGACGGAACCTACCGCCGGGTGGCCGCGGCTGTCGGGACATCCGCGGCGGTGCTGGCCTCTCTGTATCTCGTTGCCGGACTGCTGAACCGCGACGGTTTCAGCCCGGCTGCCACCCTGGGGCTGCTCGCAGCGGACCTGCCCGGGCGGTTTCTTCCCATTGCCGAGGTGGCCTACAGTACGCCTGCCCTTGACCCGGAGAGTCTTCCCGCCGTCCTGGTCTACGAAGGCGTGGGCGTGTTGTTCTGGGTATTAACCTGCCTGCTCCTGCTGCGTTCCTTCCTGGTCCCGCCACGGAACCTGACAGCCCGGGATGAAGAGCGGGCCCGTTCGCTGCTGAAGACCCATGGTGGAAGCACCATGGCCTGGATGACCCTCTGGCAGGGCAACACCTATTGGTTTTCCCCCACCGGCAACTCCTATGTGGCCTATCGGGTGGACAGCGGCGTGGCGGTCACGGTGGGAGACCCCGTGGGGCCGCCCGGTGAACTTCAGCAGACGGTGGCGGGCTTTGCTGAGTCCTGCACGGACAACGGCATCACGCCCTGCTTCTACTCGGTGGGCGGGAAGGTGCGTGAGTTGACTGCTGCGCTGGGGTTTTTATCCCTGCAGGTGGCCGAGGAAACCGTGCTTCCGCTGGGCTCACTGGCTTTCAAGGGCAAGAAATTCCAAGACATCCGCACCGCGATGAACGCTGCCCGGAAACAAGGCATCAGCGCGCAGTGGATCAGCTATCCCACCGCTCCCCTGGCCGTGCTGGACCAGTTGCGGGCCATCTCCGAGGAATGGGTGGCAGATAAGAAGATGCCGGAAATGGGCTTCACTTTGGGCGGGCTGCAGGAGTTGGATGATCCGGAAGTCCGCTGCCTGGTGGCCGTCGACAATGACGGAACGGTCCATGCCGTGACATCCTGGCTGCCCGTGTACCGGGACGGGATTGTGGCCGGCTGGACGTTGGACTTCATGCGCCGGCGCGGTACCGGTTTCCGTCTGGGAATGGATTTTCTGATCGCGTCCGCAGCCCTGTCCCTGCAGGATGAAGGGAGCCGGTTCCTGAGCCTTTCCGGAGCACCCCTGGCCCGGGCGGTGGCCCGGGAGCCGGGCGTCGACGGTTCACCGGTGATGGACCGTCTGCTGGATCTGCTCGGCGCAACCCTTGAGCCGGTTTACGGCTTCCGTTCCCTTCTGGCCTTCAAGTCCAAGTTCGCCCCGCAGTACGTGCCGCTTTTTATGACCTACCCGGATCCGGCCGCACTGCCGGCCATCGCCAACGCCCTGACCCGGGCCTACCTTCCGGATCTGTCCCTGGGCCAGGGGCTTGTCCTCGCCCGCCGGATCGTGGAACGGACAGGATGATGTCCCTGTCACTGGTCGACGGCATCCTTCCGATCGTCCTGCTGATCCTGGGCGCTGTCTCCCTGGTCTGGCTCGGCGTCAGCGGGCAGCGCCTGGGCTGGAAGCGCGCCCTGGCCGTTGTGCTGGCGGCATGCGCCCTTACCGCACTGATCTACGTGCTGGCGGAGAATGTATTCCATTGGTGGAATGCTTCCCTGCCGCGGCTGCTCTACCTGTTCAGCGCCCTGACCATCCTCGGGGTCCAGTTGGCGGTGTTGCGCGTGCTCGCGCCGGGCATCCGGATCCGCCGGCGGATAGCCGGCGTCGCGGCGGGTGTCCTGGTGCTGCTGGCCCTGGCCGGCACGGTGAATATCGCCTACCACCAGTACCCGACGGTAGCCGCACTGTTCACCCCGCGACCGGTCACGGATGATCCGCTGCCGCGGCCGGCGGAGGTCCGCCGGGACCTGCCTGCGGCGTCGGTGGAAAACTGGACTGCGCCACCGGGCATGCCTGCCGCCGGCAAGGTGTTCCACCAGCAGATCCCGGGGGGCCGGTCCGGATATACCTCCAATCCGGCGCTGATCTACCTTCCGCCGGCTTATCTGGCCGATCCGGGCAACGTGAACCTGCCGGTCCTGGTTCTGGTCCACGGGCAGCCGGGGTCCCCGGAGGATTGGCTGGTCAGCGGCGGACTGGCGGAGATCATGGATTCATTTGCCGCGCGGCACCACGGCCTGGCCCCGGTAGTGGTGCTTCCGGACCTCAGCAATGCCGGGAACAGCAACTGGCCGTTGTGCCTGGATACCACGGTCAGCAACTCGGCCACCTATTTGGCCCAGGACCTGCCGGCCTGGGTACAGGACAATCTGGGCACCGGTACCGCGGGGCCGCAGCAGTGGGCGATCGGCGGTTATTCCTACGGCGGCACGTGCGCCGTCCAGCTCGCCGCAAACTATCCGGGGGTTTATCCCACCTTCCTGGATATCGCCGGGGAGGACGAGCCGACCGTCGCCGGCGGCCACCAGGAACTGTTGGACACCTACTTCAACGGTGACGAGGACGCATTCCGGAAACAGAACGCCGCGGACCTGTTTGCCGCAATGCGGTTTCCGGATACGGCCGGAATCGTCGTCGTCGGCCAGGATGACAAGGTCTACGCGCCGGAGGGAAAGACGGTGTACGACGACGCCACGGCGGCCGGTGCCAATGTGCAGTTCCAGACGCTTCCGGGCGGGCACTCCTGGCAGGTGTGGGGTGCCGGATTGGAAAACAACCTGAACTGGTTGTGCACCCGGCTTGGGATACTGGAACCATGACCCGCGACCCTGGACCACACACCCGCACCGGCCGGACCGGCGGCGGAACGGGCAGCCGGATCCGGGACCTGCTGCAGTGGATCAGCCGGGTATCCTCCCCGCATGTAACCCTGCTGCTGATCCTGGCCGTGGGTTTGGTGCCCGCACTGGCCCTGACCCTGGTCTCCGCCGAGGTTTACGAATCAGTGGCCGAATCCGACGGTATTGCAGGCCTGGACCGGCCGGTTCTGGAATACGCCCTGACGCTGCGGTCCCCCGGCCTGGACGCCGCCGTCACGGGGTTCACCAACCTGGCCGGCAGCATCGGCATGCCGATCATCGCCGGGCTGACAGTGCTGGGGATGTGCCTGCGCTGGCGGTCCTGGACACCGCTGGTGCTCACTGCAGCGGCGGCGGCCGGCTCCCTCCTGATGACGATTTCCGGGAAGGCGATCATCGGGCGCACCCGCCCGGACCTGGCCGACGCCGTTCCTCCGTATGAGTCCTCCGCCTCATTTCCGAGCGGACACACCCTGAACTCAATCGTGATCGCCGGGATCCTTGCCTATTTGGTGATCCTGCATGTGCACACCCGCCGCGCGAAGGCCGCTGCGGTGCTGGCGGCCGCCGTGTTTACCCTGGCCGTGGGGCTAAGCCGGGTCTATTTGGGCCACCACTGGCTTACGGACGTTCTGGTTGCCTGGACCCTTGGAGCGGCCTGGCTGGCGGTGGTGATTACCGCACACCAGCTTCTGCGGCGCCTGCACGGTCGCCGAGAAGCCGTTCCAGGATCACCGCCACGCCGTCGTCGTTGAAAGCGGGGGCCGTGAAGTCCGCCGCCGCACGGGCTGCGGCATGGCCGGAGGCCATCGCATAGCCGTGCCCGGCCCAGTCCAGCATCTGGATGTCATTGGGCATGTCGCCGAAGGCCACGGTCTCCTCGGCGGTGATCCCCTTCTGCGCGGCGTAGTCCGCGAGTGTGACGGCCTTGTTCAGCCCTGGCAGGGACATTTCCAGCAAGGGCATGGTGGGTGCGGAGTGGGTGGTGGCCACCAGTGATGAGACCGCCGGTGCCACCCGGTGCAGGAACTCGTCCGGCGAGATCCCGGAGGCACGGGCCAGGAACTTGGCCACGCCGGCCTGGCCGTTCAGGGATTCGTGAAGCGGGCGGGGAACAATGCCGCCGAGGATTTCGGTGGATCCGGTGTCTGAGAAACCGGGTTCCAGATGGATCCCGTCCACGGTTTCGGCTGCGAAGGTGACTGCGGGGAACAGGTCCCGGATGACTTCCGCGGCGGAGAACATCTGCGCAAGCGGAAGCAGGCTGCTGGCCAACACCTTCCCGGCCCCGAGGTCATACGTGATGGCTCCGTTGGAGCAGATGACGGTACCTGTGTGGCCGATCCGCTCGCGCAGCGGATCCAGCCAGCGGGGCGGGCGTCCGGTGACGAAAACGACGTCGATCCCCGCGTCCCGGCAGGCCTGGAAGGCGCGCACCGTCCGGTCGCTGATACTGTTGCCGGCTCCCACAATGGTGCCGTCCATGTCACTTGCTATCAGCCGCACCGGGCCACGCTGCTCCTGCATGCCTTTTAGCTTACGTCCGCGCCGGCGTCAGTCCGCGGGGATTTCGGCCGTGCCGACCATGACGGCGCGGCCCAGGGTATGCGTATACAGGGCGAATCCCAGTGCGGCGGGACTGGCGTCAGGGGCCACGTCCAGTTCCTCCGTGTCCACCGCGTGGACCACCACGTAGTAGTGGTGCCGGCCGTGTCCGGCAGGCGGGGCGGCACCCACAAAACCGGCGAACCCGGCGTCGTTGGCCAGCTGCACCGTGCCCCCGGGCATCTGCCCGCTGTTGGCTGCGTCCCCGTCGAGGCCGGTGACGGCCGCGGGGATGTTGAACGCCGCCCAGTGCCAGTAGCCGCTGGCGGTGGGCGCGTCCGGGTCATACATGGTGAGGGCGAAACTGCGCGTCCCTTCCGGGAACCCGGACCAGGCCAGCTGCGGGGAGGCATCCTTGCCTCCGGGAACACCCAGCCTGGCGCTGTACTGGGCGGGCGCGAAGGGACAGCCGCTGGTGAATTCCTCGCTCTCAACGGCGAACTGCGGCACCTGCGGAAGGTCCTTGTACGGGTCTCGGCTTTCCACTGCTTCTCCTCTGGCGGTTCTTGACCGGGCGGCCCGCGGGCCGGAACCGGGGACTTACGGAAGTTCGTTGCGGTAGGGCGGGTTCGCCCCGGCGCGGGAGACGGTCACTGCGGCGGCCCGGGCGGCGAAGGAGAGCAGCTTCTCGACCTCATCGACGCGGATCCGCGCCAGATCGCTGCGCCGTGCACCGCCGTCGAGCTCCCGGTCCATCAGGCCCACCAGCAGCGCGGACATAAAGGAATCACCGGCGCCCACCGTATCCACCACGGTGACCGTGGGCGCGGGGACAGCGCATTCCCCTGCCGCCGCCACGGCCCACGGCCCCTTGGACCCACGGGTCAGGACCACTAGGGATGGCCCGGCGGCAAGCCAGCGGCGGGCGGATTCCTCCGGGGACTCATCGGGGTACAGCCATTGCAGGTCCTCGTCCGAGGCCTTGACCACGTCGGCAAGGGCTACGAACTTTTCGGCCTGTTCCCGGGCATAGGAGACGTCGGTGATGATGGAGGGCCGGCAGTTGGGGTCATAGGTGACGGTGGCGGCGGGCCGGGCGTGCTCCACGGCGCGGAGCACATGGTCGGCACCCGGTGAGAGCATGGCGGCGATGGAGCCGGTGTGCAGCATGGTGGTGCCGTCCAGCAGCACCGGCAGGTCCAGGCCAGGCAGTTCCCATTCGAGGTCGAAGGTGTAGCGGGCGCCGCCGGCCGGATCGAGGACCGCGGTGGCCACGCTGGTGGGCAGGTCGTCGGCGGCGAAGGCGGTAAGCACGGAGTTGGCGCGCAGGTGCTCGGCGATCAGGGCGCCGTAACTGTCGGAGCCGAAACGGCCCACAAACTGCACCGGCCGCCCCAGCCGGGCCACGCCCACAGCGACGTTCAGGGGACTGCCGCCCGGGTGGGAGCGCCGCGGCGCAGTGTCGCTGACCACTTCATCCACCAGGGCTTCACCGATCACTGTAAGCATGCTGTCAAACCTAACAGAGCCGGGTACCCGTTTCTCTAAGGAACCCGGTTTCCTGCTGCTTCGTGAAGCGCCTCGACGACGGCGGCCCAGGCGGCGGTGCCGGGGGTAATCATGGCGAAGTGGTCCCCCGGGATGGTGCGCAGCTGCACACGGGTGCCGGCTGCGGCGGCCGCCTGGGCCCAGGAGGTGGAGAATCCTGCCGGAACCGTGGTGTCTTCCGCTCCGTGGAGCACCCAGGCCGGTACGGGCAGCGGCAGCGCCTGCATAGGGTCCGCGTCCACATAGCGTTGCGGGTCCAGGCCCGGTGGGCAGCCCAGGAAGTTTTCCACGGCGCCGTCGCTGAGGCCCAGCCGGTGCGCCGCGGCCAGGTCCAGCACCCCTGACTGGCTCACGACGCCGGTAACGGTTACCGCGGACGGTTCGGCCTTGGCGGCTTTTGCGGCCAGCACGGCCAGGTGGCCGCCGGCCGAGTGGCCCAGCAGGGTGACCCGGGACAGGTCCGCGCCCTCGGCCTCTGCCGCCGGGGACAGGGCGTTGATGCCGGCCAGGACATCTTCGAGCGTTTGCGGCCAGCCGCCACCGTTCCCGGCCCGCCGGTACTCCATGTTCCAGCAGGCAAAGCCGCGGGCGGCGAGGTCCCGGGCCAGCGGCCGGCCAAGCTCAGCGGTGTATTTGGAGCGCCAGTAGCCACCGTGGATGATCACGACGGTCCCGTTGCGCGGGGCGCCCTCCCGGCCGGACGGGCCTGAGGCCGGGAGGGTTAGTTCGGCATACTGTTCCGGCCCGGGACCGTACGGGACGCGCAGGGCTGCTTCGGTCATGGGGGGTCCTTGCTGCTGTAGGGCTTAATCTGGTGGGAGCCTACCGTCTGGTTTGACCTTCACGGTGTCACCATCAAGGTGCCACCGGCCGGCGGGCGGCAGGGGAAAGGGACATCGGTTGAGCGCCTGGGACACATTGGATGAGCGGCTGCGGCCGGTTGTCCAAGCAAGCACTGATGAGTACGCCCGGGTCCGCCCGGGCCTGGAAGCGGTTACCGCCGAGATGGAAGCGCACCTGCGCAGCGTCTTTGCGGACAGCCCTGTCCAGCCCCTGTTTGTTGCTTCCCGGACCAAGACCGTGGAGTCATTCCGGGCCAAGGCCGCCCGTACGCTGCCGGCGGAGAACCCCGGAGAGCTGCCCACGCTGCTCTTCCCGGACCCGTTGCGCAACCTCACCGACCTGGTGGGGGTCCGCGTGATTATGACCCTCCCGCACGAGGTGGATGAGGCCGCGAACCTCATCAAGCGCCAGCGGGCCGAGTTCGACTGCCGCGGTGACCGTGAGAAGGACATCGGCTCCATCGAGTCCGGCACCTACGGCTATTCCAGCCGGCACCTGATCCTGCGCACCATCCAGAACGAAACGGTGCGTGAATTCCATAAGCTGCTGGACCCGGACCAGCGGCCCAACGGCAGTTACCTGTTCGAGGTGCAGATCCGTACCGTGCTCGCCCACGCCTGGTCCGAGATTGAACACGACATCCGTTTCAAGGCCGGGGATCCGCGGGCCTGGAGCCCCTATTTCGACCGCCAGTTCACCTCCACGGCGGCCATGCTCGAGACCGTGGAAACGGCGTTCGCCGAACTGCACGAGCGCTATGAAACGGTGACCGGGTTCTGGGACGAGGAAGGGGAAGGCAGCGCTCCCCTGACTCCGAACCGGATCCGGCACGTCTGGATGACCCTGCTGCCGCACGTGAACCGGAAATCCGGCGATGACTGGGGCTGGGCGGCGGAGCTGCTGGCTGCCCACGGCATGAAGACCACCATGGACCTGGCTGGACTGCTGCAGGCAGACGCCATCACCAAGGTCCGCGCGGCCCTGGACCACCGCTACTCGCCGGGTCCGGACCGGCTGCTGGATGACCTGCTGCTTTGGCGGTTCGGCAAGAAGCACATTGACCTCACCGCCGAACCCGAAGACGCACCGGTCAAGCCGCGGCGTGAATCACTGGGCCGGCGGTACCGGCAGATGCAGATGTACCGGGCCCGGGAAGCCGAACAGTCCTAGCCCCTTAGTCGACACCCTTAGGCGGGATCCTCGAGCCGGCACTGTCAGGCCGAGGCCCGCCGGACCAGGCTGACCGGCGGCAGCATGTCCGCCGGTTCCGCCGGTTCCCCGCTCCGGGCACCGGTGTCCGGAGCGGACGGCTCACCCAGCGCCATCCTTGCAAAACGCTCCCCCAGCAGCCGGGCATCCACCCGGACAGTGGTCAGCGGCGGCACGGCGAGCCCGGCCAGGGGAATATCTTCCGCACCCATCACCGCCAGGTCCGCCGGTGCGGACAGTCCGCGGGCGGCAAGGCCTGCCAACAGCGCAAACGCATGGTCGTCGTCGAACGCGCACACTGCCTCCGCCGGCTCCGGCCCCTCCAGCAGGTGCCCGACGGCGGCCCGCGCCTGTTCCGCGTCCAGTTCAAGGTATTCGACGGCGGGCGCCGGCAGCCCGAGCCGCGCACAGGCATCTTCGATGGCCGCCACGCGCACCCGGACCCGGTAGGCGTACGCCGGACCTGCGGGCACGGCCACCCCGATCCGCCGGTATCCGGCCGCGGCCAGGTGCGCCACCTGCAGGGCGCCGATGCCCAGGTCCGGTCCCAGCGGATCATCCAGCGCCGGATATAGCGAGGCCACACGCAGCCCGGCAGCTTCCACGCCCGCCAGCTCAGCCTCCTCGAGGGGGGTGATGAGGATCAGCGCAGCGGGGGCCAGCGAATGCACCAGTGACGCGGCGCCGCCCTGCCGCGGCAGCCGGTGTGCAACCAGGCGCAGCCCGTGCTGCTCCACGTATTCGGAGGCGGCATCGATGATGATGGCCAGCGCCCGGCCGAGCGGCTCCGGCGGGAGCAGCATCAGCACCAGGTCGCTGCGGCCGCTGCGCAGTGTGCGGGCAGCGGTGGAGGGAATGTAGCCAAGCTCGCGGGCGGCGGCCAGCACGCGGTCCCTGGTGCTAGCCGAAATGCTCTGCCCGGTCCGCCCGTTCAACACGTAGCTAACCGTAGCCCGGGAAACCCCCGCCGCCTTAGCGACGTCGTGGGAGGTGGCCCTGCGTTCCACCGGCTGTCCTTTCGCTGTGGACTGCGCCTTAATTGCGCCTTGATCTGCCGGAGAACTCCGGTAGTCTGACCTTACAGGCAACTTACACGTGTAACCCGCGAGATGGTCACACGCGTAAACGCCCGAATATCCCGCGGCCGCGTTGCACGGCCGCCCCCGATCGAAAGGACCGGCTCGTGGCAAACCAGCCCATCACCGCCCAGAACACCGTCCAGCAGTGGCTCGACCACCCGGCAGGCGGCCCCGCCATCCGCGGCATGCTCGCACAGGCCGGCAGCGACGAGTCCAGCCTGGGCCCGGCCCTGACCCTGAAGCTGCAGCAGCTGGTGGATCTGAGCCAGGGCCAGTTCCCGCAGGCCGCAGTGGATGAACTCGTCAAGGCAGCCAACGGCGGCGTAATGCCGGAGACCGAAGCAACCGTACTGCCCGCCGTTCCCGGCCGCTTCGAAGGCCGCACCATCATCGTCACCGGTGCCGGCTCCGGCATCGGCCGGGCCACTGCCGCCCGGATCTCCCGCGAGGGAGGGCGCGTCATTGCGGTCGACATTGCCGAGGGCCGGATCAACGAGCTCGCCGACGAGCTCGGTGAGTCCATCGTCCCGGTGGCAGCTGACCTGACCGACCTGTCCGCCGTCGAGCGCATCATTGCCACCGCCGGCACCAGTATTGACGGCTTGGCCAACGTGGCCGGCATCAATGACGACTTCTCCCCGCTGCACGAGGTGTCCGATGCCATGTGGCAGAAGATCTTCGCCGTGAACGTGGACGGCCTGGTCCGCCTGACCCGCGCCGTGCTGCCCACCATGCTGGAAGCCGGCAAGGGATCGATCGTGAATATCACCTCCGAAGCGGGCCTGCGCGGCTCCGCTTCCGGCGTCGCCTACACCGCGTCCAAGCACGCCGTTGTTGGCATCACCCGCAGCACCGCGTTTATGTATGCCCGTGAAGGCATACGCGTCAATGCCGTGGCCCCGGGCGGCGTAGCCACCGGCATTCCGATGGGCGGCAAGGTCAGCGAGTACGGCGAAGCCCGCCTCTCCCCGGCCCGCGTGAACATCCCCGGCCTGGCCTCGGCCGAGGACCTGGCAGCATCCATCACGTTCCTGCTCAGCGATGACGGCGTGAACATCAACGGCGCCATCCTGCCCTCCGACGGCGGCTGGTCCGCGGTCTAACCTCCGAACGGCAGTACGACGGCGGCCGGTTCCCTTCGAAAAGGAAACCGGCCGCCGTCGTACTGTTATTTCGTGCTGCTATGCGGACCCGCTACGAACCGGAGACCGCGGCGGCGAGCTTGTTCAGCGATTCCTCCAGGTCATCCTTGGACACCATCGGGAAGGACACCTTTTTCAGGGTTTCCTTGTCCGTGACGTGGGACCAGTCGTAGGTCAGGGTGACTTCGGTGGAGTCGGCACCCTCGGCCTGCAGCTCCCATACCCACTGCCAGCCCTTGGGCTCGGTGCCGGCCGGGGCGGTCTGCCAGGCCAGGATCTTGTTGTGGTCGTATCCGGTGACGTGGTTTTCCGTCTGGTAGTCGCCCATTTTTTCGTTGTGCATGTTCATGGTGAACACCTGGCCGGACGCGGTGATGCGGTCGGTCTTCTCATCCGAGACCACCATGCCGGAACCGTCCAGCTCGTGGTGGCGCTCGGGGTTGGACAACAAGTTGAAAATGTCCGCTGCCGAGGCATCGATGACCCGGGAAACTACAATGCTCGTCTGATCAGTGGTCAATGAACTCTCCTTCTGTGGATGGATCGTACTTTTCCACGGCGTGACGCCCGGTGGGGCGCCGCCGAAGCCTTGCTGCCGCCCTACCCCGGGGTGTCCTGCTCGGCTTCCTGCAGGTTCCAGCCGCTGATGTACGGCGGGTCCTGGCCTTCATCCCGGGTGTACTGGCGGGCACGTGCCCGTTCATCCTGCAGGTACTGCCGAAACGGTGCCTGTGTGGATCCCAGCGACGGTACCCGGTCCAGCACGTCTATGGCCAATTGGAACCGGTCAATCTGGTTCAGCATGGCCATGTCGAAGGGCGTGGTGGTGGTGCCCTCTTCCTTGTAGCCGCGCACATGCAGGTTCGCATGGTTGGTGCGCCGGTAGGTCAGCCGGTGAATCAGCCAGGGGTAGCCGTGATAGGCGAAAATGACCGGCTTGTCCGTGGTGAACAGGGTGTCGAAATCGCGGTCTGACAGCCCGTGCGGGTGCTCGCCCGGATCCTGCAGCCGCATCAGGTCCACCACATTGACCACCCGGATTTTCAGCTCCGGCAGTTGCTCCTGCAGCAGCGCCGCGGCGGCCACGGTCTCGAGGGTGGGCACGTCGCCGGCGCACGCCATCACGACGTCGGGGTCGGACTTCGCGCCGGGACTGGTGTCCTCGCTGCCGGCGAAGTCCCAGACGCCGATGCCGCGCTCCACATGCAGGCGTGCGGTCTGCGGGTCCAGCCAGACCGGGGCGGGTTGCTTGCCGGAAACCACCACATTGACCCGGTCGCGGGTGCCCAGGATGTGCTCGGCAACGGCCAGCAGGGTGTTGGCGTCCGGCGGCAGGTAGACCCGGATAACGTCCGCCTTTTTATTCACCACGTGGTCAATGAAGCCGGGGTCCTGGTGCGAGAACCCGTTGTGGTCCTGCTGCCAGACGTGACTGGAGAGCAGGTAGTTCAGGGATGCGACGGGCTGGCGCCAGGACAGCGCGCTGCTGACCTTCAACCACTTGGCGTGCTGGTTGAACATCGAATCCACAATGTGGACAAAGGCTTCATAGCAGTTAAACACCCCGTGCCGGCCGGTCAGCAGGTAGCCCTCCAGCCAGCCCTCGCAGAGGTGTTCGGAGAGCACCTCTGCCACCCGGCCGCTGCGCGCCAGATGCTCGTCCAGCTGATCGATCCGCTGCTGCCAGGCCTTGTCCGTGACGTCGTAGACGGCCTGCAGCCGGTTGGACGCAGTTTCATCCGGGCCGAAGATCCGGAAGTTGGACGGGTTCTTCCGGATGACCTCGCGCAGGTAACCGCCCAGATTGAACATCGGACTGACCCGTTCTGAGCCCGGATGATCAATCTTCACGGCGTGCTGCGCGTACTCGGGCAGGTGCAGGTCCTGCAGCAGCCGGCCGCCGTTGGCGTAGGGAGTGGAACTCATCCGCAGGTCACCGGCAGGTGCCAGGGCGGCGATCTCCGCCGCCAACCGCCCCTCGGCGTCGAACAGTTCCTCCGGCCGGTAGGAGCGCATCCAGTCCTGCAACTGGGCCAGGTGCTCCGGCTTCTCATGGATTTCGGACAACGGCACCTGGTGCGCCCGCCAAGTGCCTTCCACGGGCAGACCGTCCACTTCCTGCGGGCCGGTCCAACCCTTGGGCGAGCGGAACACGATCATGGGCCAGCGCGGGGCGTGCACTTCCCCGGTGTCCGCACCGGGCACATCCGGCGGCACCGCGGTGCGCTCCCCGCTGCGGTACTGCGCCTGGATGGCCGTGATTTCGGCCAGGCAGGTTTCCAGCACGGCCGCGAAGTCCTCGTGTGCCTGCTGCACCGCGGCCGGGTCCTCCACGGTGACCACGTACGGGCGGTAGCCGTAGCCCTCGAGCAGTTTCAGCAGCTGCTCCTCGGGCATCCGGGACAGGATGGTGGGGTTGGCAATTTTGTAGCCGTTCAGGTGCAGGATGGGCAGCACCGCTCCGTCCACGGCCGGGTCCAGGAAGCTGTTGGAATGCCAGCTGGCCGCCAGCGGCCCGGTTTCCGCTTCGCCGTCGCCAATGACGGTGGCGGCAATCAGGTCCGGGTTGTCGAACACCGCCCCGTAGGCGTGCGCCAGCGAATACCCCAACTCGCCGCCCTCGTGGATGGAGCCCGGGGTTTCCGGCGCCGCATGGCTGGGTATTCCCCCAGGGTAGGAGAACTGCTTAAAGAGGGTCTGCAGCCCCTCTTCGTCTTTCCCCACATGGCTGTAGATCTCGGAGTAGGTGCCTTCCAGCCACGCGTTGGCCACATTGGCCGGGCCGCCGTGGCCGGGTCCGGTGATGAACAGGACCTTGCGCTGCTGTTCGCGGATCAGACGGTTCAGGTGCGCGTAGATGAAGTTCAGGCCGGGTGTGGTGCCCCAGTGGCCCAGCAGCCGTGCCTTCACGTCTCCGCTTTCCAGGTCCCGGCGCAGCAGCGGGTTGTCGCGCAGGTAGATCTGCCCGACCGAGAGGTAGTTCGCCGCCCGCCACCAGGCGTCGACGCCGGCGAGGTCGCCGTCGTGGTGCGGTTCGGTGCCGGGGATGCGTTCGCTGCTGGGAACATGCTCCGGTCCGGAAGGATGGTCGGTTCCGGGAATGCTGCTGTCGGTCATGGTGCGGGTCCTTTCACTGGTGGGGAGGGCCGCGGCTACACGGTCTCCACCACGACGTCGGACGGTTTCTTATCCGGGCGCAGGCCGCGCCAGACGGGGTGGCGCAGCTTGCCGCTGCCGGTGCGCTCGGAGAAGGTCACTTGGCCCACCAGGGCCGGGCGCACCCACTGGGCATCCGAGGCATCCGCGCTGGGAACATCATCCAGGGGTGGGGTTTTGCGGGACATTTTCTTCAGCCGCGGGCCAATCAGTGCCAGGTCTTTTTCGCTCAGGCCCGAGCCGACCCGGCCGATGTATTTCAGGTCCACGCCGTCCGGAATGGCCACCAAAAGGGAGCCGACCTTGTTCTGCCGGTTGCCCTGCCCCGGGCGCCAGCCCACCACCACCACTTCCTGGCTGAGCTGGTTTTTCAGCTTCACCCAGTGCTTCGAGCGCCGGCCCGGGGAATACGTACTGCTCCGCCGCTTGGCCATGACCCCTTCCAGGCCCAGTTCCTTGCTGGCGGCCACGGCCTCGCCCATGCCCATCTCCAGGGCCGGGGGTACCTGCAGATGTCCGTCCGGGGTGGCTTCCACGGCGGACTCGAGGATTTCCCGGCGCTGCTCGTAGCTGAGGTCCGCCAGGGACCGGCCGTCCAGCCAGAGCAGGTCGAAAACCATCAGGTGCACCGGCGTACGCTCGGCAGCCGCCCCAATTTCGCGGGGTTTGGTGAGGTGCATGCGCGGCTGCAGCAGCCCGAAGTCCGGGCGTCCGGCTTTGTTGAGTGCCACGATTTCAGCGTCCAGCACTGCCCGCTCCCCGAAAAGGTGCGCGCTGAGATCCTGCAGTTCCGGATACGCGGCGGTCATGTCGTTGCCGTTGCGGCTGATCAGCCGGGTGCCTTCGGGAGTAACGGTGACGACGGCGCGGACACCGTCCCACTTCATCTCGAACGCCCAGTCCTCGTCGTCGTTGATTTCGGCGCGGGTACCCAGGGTGGCAAGCATCGGCTCGATAAGCGGGACCGAGGCATCCTCCGCGCCGCTGCCGTCCCCGGCCGGGACCGTCACTGCCGTTTCCGTGCCGGCAGCAGCAGCAGCGGCGACGGCGGCCTGGGGCGTAGCGGGCTGGTCCGTCTCCCCCGGCTCTGCTTGGCCCTTCTCGCCGGGCTTGGGCTGGTCCTTCATCAGGTGGATCAGCCAATTGTTGTCGCCTTTGCCGCCGCCGGACCCGGTGTGGATCAGGGCGTAGCGCCGGTCCGCGGCACCTTCCCGGGCCAGGCCGCCGTCGGGCTGGCCGTGCAGCACCGCGATGACTTCCTTGCCGTCGCGCCATTTTTCCCGCTGGTAGGTGCCGTGATCCCAGATGGTCACATCGCCTCCGCCATATTCCCCTTTGGGAATATGTCCTTCAAAGCTCCCGTAATCCAGCGGATGGTCCTCGGTCTGCACCGCCAGGTTGTTCTTGCCGGACGTGGCAGGCGGCCCCTTGGGCAGTGCCCAGGAGACCAGCACGCCGTCGTGCTCCAACCGGAAGTCCCAGTGCAGCCGGCGGGCGTGGTGTTCCTGGATCACAAAGCTGTTGCCCTCCGACGGCTTGGAGGGTTCCTCGGGAACCGGCTCGGGCGTCTTCGCGGCGTCACGCATGCTGCGGTACTTGGTCAACCGGTCCGCGCCGGCCGCGGATCCGCGGCCGTCGGTTCCCGTCCCGGCTTCTTCGGTGGCCTCTTCCAGCGCCTCCTCGTCGAACGCGCCGCTTTCCATTCCCGCCAGCGGGTCCGGGCCGCTGCGGACCCGTTCCATCACCTGCTCGTAATCCAGCTGCGCCAAGTCCGGATCGTCGAGTTCCGACCAGGTCCGCGGGGCGGCGACCGTCGGATGGAACCGTCCGCGCAGTGAGTAGGGGCAGATGGTGGTTTTGTTGCCGTTGTTTTGGCTCCAGTCCACCAGCACCTTGCCCTTGCGGAGCGTCTTTTTCATGTCGCTGACCACCAGGTCCGGGTGGTCCGCTTCCAGTGCACGGGCCAGCTCATGCGCCACGGCGTTGATCTCGTCGGAGTCCTGGCTGCCGTCCAGGGCCGCATACAGGTGGATGCCCTTGGACCCGCTGGTCACCGGGCGGGCATCCAGGCCCATGTCATTGAGGATGGACCGCGCCAGCCGTGCCACTTCGGCACATTCGGCCAGCCCTGCACCGTCGCCAGGGTCGAGGTCCAGGACCATCCGGTCCGCGGCACCGATCTTTCCGCGCGGCCCGAACCGCCACTGCGGTACGTGGATTTCCAGGGCCGCGGACTGCGCCAGCCAAGTCAGTGTGGCCAGATCATTAACCACCGGATAGGTGTTCGTGTGGTCCTTGTGCTCAATCGGAAACCGCTTTACCCAGGATGGTGCGGAGTCTTCGATGTTCTTCTGGAAAAACACCTGCCCGGGATGCTCCGGCGTACCCACACCGTGTACCCAGCGTTTGCGGGTGGCGGCGCGGTTGCTCGAATGCGGCAGCATGTATTCGGCTACAGCGGCGTAGTAGGAGAGCACATCTGCCTTGGTGGTTCCCGTTGCGGGATACAGCACCTTATCCAGATTGGTCAGGCGGAGCCGGTGCCCCTCCACACTGACGGTTTCCTGCTTGTTCCCTCCGCCTGTCGCCATGCCCCCTAGTCTTACCGGGATACGGAACAAACGCCAGTATTTCATCAGGGGGCTTACCAATCTGCCACCGGTTCGGGATGGTTTCGCGCAGAGCGTGCCGCAACCCTGACTATCCGTGGCGGCCCCTGTGTATGTTGGAAAAATGACTGAACGCCAGCATGTCCTGGTTACCGGCGCCACCGGCTACATCGGCGGCCGCCTGGTGCCGCTGCTGCTTGAAGACGGACACCGGGTCCGGGTGCTGGCCCGCTCCCCGGAAAAGCTCTCCGATGTGCCGTGGGCGTCCGACGTCGAGGTGGTCAAGGGGGACCTCTCGGACCGCGATTCCACCGCCGCCGCGTTCGAGGGCATCGACACCCTGTATTTCCTGGTGCATTCGATGGCCTCCGGGAAGGGGTTCAGCGACCAGGAGTCGGCGATTGCCCATCTGGTGGCCGAGACGGCAGCGGAAGCGGGCGTGAAGCGGATTGTGTACCTCGGCGGCCTGCATCCCGAGGGGGAACTGTCTCCCCACATGAAATCCCGCACCGAGGTGGGGCGGATCCTCCTGGAAGGCGAGGTGCCGGCGGTGGTCTACCAGGCCGGCGTCGTCATCGGCTCAGGCTCCGCGTCCTTCGAGATGATCCGGCACCTGACCGAAACCCTGCCCGTGATGCCGGCGCCCAGCTGGGTGCGGCGCCGGATTGAACCGATTGCCGTCCGGGACGTGCTGCATTACCTGGTGCGGGCCGTGGATATTCCCGCCGAAGTGAACCGGACCTTCGATATCGGCTCGCGCGAGGTCCTCACCTACGCGGAGATCATGAACGGCTACGCCGAAGAGGCCGGGCTGCCCCGCCGGCGCATTTACGCCCTGCCGCTGCCGGCACCGCGGCTGGCGGGTATGTGGGTGGCGCTGGTGACCCCTATTCCACGTGCCATGTCCCTGCCGCTGGTGGAGTCCCTGCAGCACGACGCCGTGGCCAAGGAACACGACATCGACCAGTACGTGCCACAGCCCGACGGCGGGCTGACGAGCTACCGCGACGCCGTGAAACGAGCGCTGGGCAGGGAAAAGCGGGGCGAGGTGGAAACCACGTGGGCCAATGCCTCAGCCTCTGCCGACCTGGCCTCCGACCCCCTCCCCAGCGACCCGGACTGGGCGGGCCAAACGGTGTACGTCGACTCCCGGGAGCGCCGGGCCGCGGTGGACCCGGCAGCGGTGTGGCAGGTCATCGAAGGTGTGGGCGGGCGCAACGGCTGGTATTCGCTGCCCATGGCCTGGGCCATCCGCGGGGTGCTGGACAAAACCGTGGGCGGAGCCGGTTTGACCCGGGGCCGGCGCAATCCGACCACTTTGTACACCGGGGACGTGGTGGACTGGTGGCGGGTGGAACTGCTGGAGCGCGGCACGTTGCTGCGGCTGCGGGCCGAGATGCGGGTACCGGGCAAGGCCTGGCTGGAGATGCGGGTGGACCCGGACGGCGACGGCGGCAGTGTCTACCGGCAGCGCGCCATTTACTTCCCCAAGGGGCTGGCAGGGAAAATGTACTGGTGGCTGATCGCCCCGTTCCACGGACTGATCTTTCCCTCCATGGCCAGGAACATCACCCGGCAGGCCGCCCGGTTGGCCCAGCCGGCGGGACAGCCGGCGGGACAGCCGGAACCGGCTTAGGCCGCAGTTCTGTAACGCCGGTCCCGGCGGGGCACGGCATCGAATATCATCGGTAGAACAACGGGCACCGGCCAGCCGGGCCATACTTGTTGGCGCCGCCGGTGACACTTTTGAGCTGACGGCTTTTGACTATGAGGGGACCGCCGCAGTGCAGGAACGCGCCGTGCAGGATAAGAAGAGCCGCAAGTGGGTAATTGCAGCCGCCGTTGCCGGTGTACTGGTAGTAGGTGGCGGCATCGGCGCTGCCTACGCAAACGGTGTCTTCGACCCGTCTGCCGATGAAAGCTCCCCCGCAGCGGAAAGCCCGGCTTCACCGTCCGCCAGTGCAGCACCGGTATCCATCACAGCCACTCCCGCTGACGGTGCGGTTGCGGTCAATCCTGCAACCGCGGCAACCGTCACGGCCACCAACGCCGAAATTGAGTCGGTCAGCCTGAAGCCGGCCGCGGGCGGCCCGGCCATCCCCGGTGTCCTGTCCGGAGACAACACCGTCTGGACGGCGGACGCCCAGCTGGCGTTCGACACCACCTACGCAATGGATGTGGTGCTGACCGACCAGGCCGGCAAGGAAACCACCCGGTCGCAGAGTTTCGAAACGGTCAAGCCCGCTAATGAGGCCAACGCCTTTATGTACCCGCAGAACGCGGCCGACGTCGGCGTGGGACAGCCAATTGAAATCAACTTCAGCGAACCCGTAACCAACAAGGCCGCCGTGGAGCAGGCCATCAAGGTCAGCAGCACCTCCGGACAGGCCGGCGCCTTCTACTGGATCACCGACAACAAGGTCCGCTACCGTCCCGAGGCCTTCTGGGCCCCCAACAGCTCCATCACGGTGGACATGCAGCTGTTCGGCGTGGACTTTGGCAACGGCATGATCGGCAACTTCAACGAAACCCGCACTTTCACCACGCACAACACCCGCCTGGCCGTGGTGGACAACTTCACCAAGACAATGCAGGTATTCATTGACGGCCAGCTGGTCCGTACTTTCCCCGTGACGCTCGGCGAACCCACCTGGCCCTCCCCCAGCGGATACCAGGTAGTGGTCAGCCAACACGAGAAGCTGCCGTTCCGGGCCGAAAGCATCGGGCTGAAGCCGGGCGACCCGGATTACTACGAACCGTTCGATGCGTCTTGGGCCAGCCGCCTGACCAACAGCGGCGTCTTTGTCCACCAGGCGTTGAACGGCGCAGTAGGGGCCCTTGGCCGGATCAACGTTTCCCACGGCTGCGTGGGCATGTCCGCCGAAGGCGCCAAGTACTTCTATGACACCTTCGACGCCGGGGACGTGGTGCAGGTGCTGAACACCGAGGCCGGCCCCGTCTCGATTGATGACGGCTACGGCGACTGGAACATCCCCTGGGACCAGTACGCCGGACAGCCCTAGCTCTGAACCCGCAGGCCCAGCTGGGCCGCGAGGAGCGGAGCGAGCTGCAGCAGCTGCTCCTCATCCACGGTGAAGCCCTTCAGGCCGGCCAGCCCGGTGATGCTCCGCAGGGCGGATCCGCGCAGGTCCGCGTCCACAGCCGAGCCGCCGTTGCCCAGCAGCAGGTTGTCGATGCGGCAATCCCGGAAGGCCACGCGGTTCAGCCGGGCTCCGTCCAGGTCCAGCTCACCGATGATGCAGTTGGTGACCAGCACATTGGTCATGGTGCAGCCGCGCAGGTTCAGGTAGTCGATTTTGCCGCCGTCCACCCGAACGGAGTTCCAGCTGCCGCCGTACAGTTCAGCCGAACCCAGCCGGGGGTTGGTCAGTTCCACGTCCCGGAAAGTCGTCCGCGGCGCCCGGAACACCGGAGCATACAGGTTTTCCAGCAAGGTTTCCAGGAAACGGGCCGCCGTCAGGTCCGCGTCATCCAGGGACACCGAGACCAGGCTGCATTCGGAAAAGACCGCCCCGCGCAGTTCCAGTCCCGCGAACGATTCGCCCGTCCAGGCGGTCGCTTCCTGCTGGCTGCCCGCGGGCACGCCGGTACCGTCGGCCAGATCCTGCAGCCGGAGGGGATCCACCAGCGGCGCTTTGGTTCCCGTACCGCTTCGCTGACGCACCACCGCTAGGCCTTGCGCCGGCCGAAGAGGAAATACGCCGCCGGGCCGGCGAAGTTGATCCCGCAGGCCAGGGTCCACAGGCTGCGGCTGCCGCGAATCAGGTCCGCGGGGCGTCGCCGGATGTCCCAGAGTGCCGCCGCTGCCAGCAGGATCTGGACGCCCGTCAGGACGCTCAACCCCTTTTTCTGCCCGCTGGTCAGGTCCTTCAGCTTCTTTTTGGCCATGGCCGTGCCTTCCGTGGTTCGGTCCCGCGCAGGCACTTGCCGGCAGGGTGCTGAACCAATTATCCAGCCTTCCCGCCCGGGGTGGGGTTTACCCCAGGGCCGAGTGCGTGCCCAGGCGGTGGTAGGTGCGGTTGTGATAGACCAGCGGTTCCTGCCCGGGCGCTCCGGGGAGGATCTCGAGGACGGAAGCGGCAATGAGGATGGATCCGCCCACCGGGATCCGCCCGTCGATGCGGCAGCGCAGGGCCACGGGGGCCTCTTCCAGCAGCGGCTCCCCGCTGGGAAGGGTACGGGTACGGGTGGCGCCGAAACGGTCCGCCCCCGGCCGGGCGAACAGGGACGCCAGTTCCGCGTTTTCGGCGCCCAGGAGGTGCACGACGACGGTGCCGGACGAGGCAATGACCCCGGCGGTGCCCTGGGTGGAGGCAAGGGAGAAGGAAAGGATGGGCGGTTCGGCCGATACCGAGGAGACCGAGGAGGCGGTCAGCCCCACCGGGCCGCTGCCGCCGTCGGCCGTAATGATTGCCACGCCCGCAGGGTGCGCCCGGAAGGCGTCCTTGAATGCTTCCGTTACATTCCGCTCGCACAGAGCCGTATTCCGCGTCATTAGTGTCCTTCCGCAGACCAGCCCAGCGAGGGCATACTTCAACGGTAAAACCTCAACCAATGTTGAGGTCAAATCGTCAGACGTCGAAGGCCCTGGCGCCGGTGCCGCTGTCGGCTGAGGCGTCCTTGGGGTTAACGAACCGGCACTCCGCAAGGGAGAGGCAGCCGCAGCCTATGCAGCCGCCCAAGCGGTCGCGCAATGCCTGCAGGTGCCGGATGCGGAAGTCCAGTTCCTGCCGCCACGCGGCGGATAGCCGCTGCCAGTCTGCCTGGTCCGGCACTCCCTCCGGCGGCAGTTCCGCGAACGCACGGTTGATCACGGACAGCGGGATACCCGCCTGCTGGGCAGCCCTGATGACCGCTACGCGGCGCAGCACCGAACGGTCAAAGCGCCGCTGGTTGCCCTGGGTCCGCCTACTGGAGAGCAGGCCTTGGCGCTCATAGAAGTGCAGGGCCGAGACGCTCACGCCGCTGCGTTCAGCTACCTGCCCCACCGACAGTTCGCGGCGTTCCATTCCAGCCTCGGGTGCTCCGTTTTCGGGTGCGGGACTTTCCGCCGGCCCGTGGTTTGCGGTCCCGCTACTTGCCGCTCCGTTGTTGGTCACAGCCTCGCCTTCCTGACTGGATCCATTATCCGCCCCCGTGCGCGGCGGAACGGTTACTGGCGCAGGGGTGCCCTGCGTGTGAAAGTATCCCCAACGCGTGAAAGCATCCGTTCCTCCGCTGTCCGCCCGTTCCCCCGCGGGCCGGTGGGGACGGCTGAAGCCCGGCGCAGCAGAGGAGACCGCCATGGACCCCGTCACCGTAGGACCGGCCGAAAAACCCGGAACCCTCGTTTACCTGCCCGGGACCGGACGGACCAATCCGCAGCTGGCGGACCGGATCCGGGAGCAGCTCGCTGCCGTTCCGGGTTTGTCGGACTACTCCGTGCTGACCGTTGACTGGGCAGCCGATGCCGCAGAGGACGTCAGTTCCGTTCCGGCCCTGCCACCGCGGTACGCCGCGGAAGACCCGCCAGCACAGGCCGATACCTCCTTGGCGCTGGCGCTGTTCGGCATGCAGGTGGGCGCCGGGGATCCCCTGCGCCGGGCAACGGTTGCCGGGGCGCCGCCGGCTGCACCGGAAGCTGCCCTGCTGGGACATACACTCCAGGACCTGGTACTGGATGTGCTCACCGATGCTGCGGTGCGGCACCGGATTCGACTGACCGATGCGGCCGGTGAATTCTTCAGCAAAATAGCCTTCTACCTGCGCCGGGGCGAAACGGCGCGTGCCGTCACCGCGGAAGCCCTCGGCAGCGTCAGCCAGGACGCGCCCGTGGTGCTGTTCGCCCACAGCCTGGGCTCGGTGGCCGCCGTCGACCTGCTCTGTGCCCCCGAATCCGGCCGCTTCCGGATGGACCTGCTGGTCACTGTGGGGTCGCCGGCACCGTGGTTCTTCCTCCTGGATGCCCTGGCCTATCTGGGGCCCCGGCGCGGCGGCGACGGCCCGGGAATCCCCTGGCTGAATATCTGGGATGAACGCGACCTGCTCGCCTTTTGCGCCGAACAGGTCTTCGCCGGGCGTGGGATGACGGTCACGGACCGCGAGGTAGGCTCCGGGCAGCCGTTTCCCGAGTCCCACAATGCCTATTTTTCGGACCCCCGGGTGTACCGGCTGATCCGGGAGCATCTTGAGCAGGGACAGCCCGGGCAACCCCGCTCTGGCAACGGCACCGGAGTTTAGTGTTCACTGGACTACATGAGAGCGATCTGGAAAGGCGCCATTGCGTTTGGGCTGGTCAACGTGCCGGTTAAGGTTTATGCCGCCACCGAAGACCACGATGTAAGCCTGCACCAGGTACACGGCAAAGACGGCGGACGCATCCGCTACCAGCGCCGGTGCGAAATATGCGGCGAGGTGGTGGAGTACAAGGACATCGCCAAGGCCTACGACGACGGCGAGCAGACGGTGGTCCTCAGCGACGAGGACCTGGCATCCCTTCCCGTGGAGAAAAGCCGCGAGATCGACGTCGTCGAATTCGTGCCCAGCGAGCAGGTGGATCCCATCCTGTTCGACCGGACGTACTACTTGGAACCGGATTCGAAATCGACCAAGTCCTACGTGCTGCTGCGCCGCACCCTGGAAGACACGGACCGCACGGCCATTGTGCAGTTCTCCCTTCGCCAGAAAAGCAGGCTGGGCGCCCTGCGCGTCCGCGGCGACGTGCTGACCCTGCAGACGCTGCTCTGGGAGGACGAGGTCCGCGAAGCCGCTTTCCCCTCGCTGGACGAGAAGGTGCGGATTTCCGCTAAGGAACTCGAGATGTCCTCGGCCCTGGTGGATTCCTTCAGCTCAGACTTCGACCCGTCCGAGTTCACTGACGACTACCAGGAACAGCTCAAGACCCTTATAGATGCCAAGCTCGAACAAGGCGACTCTCTCGACACCGGGGAAACCTTCGGGGAAGAATCCGAAGACGAAGGCGGAAAGGTGCTGGACCTGATGGAAGCCCTGCGCCGCAGCGTGGAGAAAAACCGGGACAAAAAGACCGGCAAGGGCACCAAATCCGACAGTACAAAATCAGCCAGCACCAAGTCCGACGGCGCCGGAAAGGCTCCGGCCAAGGCAAAGTCCCCAACCACCAAGAGCTCTGCTAAAACCAGGAAAGGCGCCTGAATACGATGGCATCGCCCAATTTCTTCACGGACAAGTTCGGCCGGCAGACAGTTTTCGAGGTACCCAACGCTCCGCTGATCGGCTGGGGGGTGTTTGGGCTGGCGTCACTGATGGCGCTGACGCCCCGCAATGCTGATCTGTTCAAGACCCTCAGTAAAGGCAGCCTGGTCCTCTGGGCGCTGGGCGAGGCCCTCCGCGGCCAAAGCGGATTCCGGCGCAGCGTCGGAGCGGCCACCCTGTTCCGGCAGCTGATGCCGGCTTCGAGCGACCATGCGAAAAAGAAGCCGGCTCGCGCGAAGGCCTGAAAGCCTTTACTGCCGGTAGCCCTCAACCTCGCCCACCGGGCGGGCCTGGGCCTCATCCGGGTTCTGCCCGGCGTCCATCTTGGCGCGCCGCTGGCGGAGGAGGTCCCAGCACTGGTCAAGCTGTTCCTCCACCCGGCGCAGTTGCTCGGCGTGCTTCTCCGGTTCTGCGGCGGGGTCCGCTTCGCGCAGGGACTGTTCCTGCTCTACCAGTTCCGCGATCCTGTGCTGAATCTCCAGTGCATCCATGCCCCTACGCTAACCGGCCCGGGCCGTCGAATTCCAGCCCGGACCGATGCCCGCAAGGGAATAGCGGAGATGCCTAGGATTCGTTGCTGTTGAAGAAGTCCTTGAGGTCAGCGTTGCTCTGAACCGGCTGGCGGTACTCGTCGGAAAGCATCCTCAGGATCGCTTCCTCGTATTCCTCGTTGGTGGAGGCGAGTGCTTCCCGGGCAAAACGGACCCGGAAGTTATTCGCGAAGGCGTCAGCGGCGGTCTGCGCCACACAATTGTGGGTTGCGACGCCGGCCAGCACCAGCGTCTGGACATCCCAGTTCCGCAGGCGCAGCAGGACGTCGGTGCCCACGAAGGCGCTGTCGCGGGTCTTCACCAGCCGCGGCAGGTCGGCGTGATCCAGGCCGGGGACAAAGTCTGCCTGCTCGCTCCCGCTGAAAATGAAGCCCTGGTCATCATCGAGCATGCTCAATGTCCAAGTGGACTTGTCCCGCTCGTGCTCCGTGCAGACCATCAGGACGGGGACCCCGGCAGCTTTCGCCAAGCCAATGAGCTCATTGGTTTTTTCCACAACCCGTTCCTGGTGCTTCTGCAGGGCAGGGCTCTCGAAGTAGGCATTCTGCATGTCAATGACCATTAGTGCGGCGGACAAACCAGGTTCCTTTCGCAACGGGCCGCCCGGTGCGGGCGGTGTCTGCATCCAGTCTGCCAGCACCCCGCCGCCGGGCACCAAATGGCCGCTGCGGTCCCGCCGGGGCCGTCCTGCCGTTGTCCCTTGGCTGTCCGGATCAGTTCGGGATCGAGCCCTCGCCTGGGTTGCCACTGCTGCGGTACGTCCGGTTGTCGGTCCGCCGGCCAAGGAAGATGCCCAGCAGGATCATCAGCACCGCCAGGATTACGTGCAGCCAGTTGTCCGCGGTGTTAAGGGGGACAAAGTTCGCTGACGTGTCGAACGGAACCAGGAGCCCATAGATAAAGAGCAGGGCGTAGAGGATACCCGCACCGACCAGGTAAAGCTTCGCCGAGGAATTGGACCGGGCCATGGCCAGGCCCGCAAAGCCCAGCAGCATGTGGACTACGTTGTGGAGTACCGACACCTGGAAGATGCCCAGAAGCGTTGCCTCGGAGGTGTAACCGGCAAAGTAGAGCTGGCTGTAATTGGCGGTCAAACCCGGAATGAAGCCCAGGACACCAATCAGCAGGAAAACAATTCCGAAGGCAATTGCTGCTTTCTGCGCGCTGGTCCGGCGGGCCGAAAGACCGCCGCCGGAGCTGTAACTGGGGTATGCCATGATGACTCCTCTGCACCGCGGCACCGGGGACCGGACCGGGAGGATTAGGTAATCAGGACTTTAAACTGTTGCACAATTGGGGCAAGGTGGGAAGCATACTGACTTTCCACGACCACGAGGGGGTACCAATGAGCTTTGAGCCGAAAACGGCCATCGTGACCGGGTCTGATTCCGGGATAGGACGCGCCACGGCTGTCGCCCTGGCCAAAGCCGGAATGGATGTGGGAGTGACCTGGCATTCCGATCAGCAAGGAGCCCGGGACACGGCGGAAGAGATCCGATCGCACGGCCGCAACGCCGTCGTCGCGCGTCTGGACACCACGGACCTGCCCGGCTGCGCCGATGTCGTGGATGCACTGGCGGAGCAGCTGGGCGGGTTGGACGTTTTTGTCAGCAACGCCGGCACCGGTGACGGGCAGAAGTTCCTTGACCTGGCCTATGACGCGTGGCGCACCACCGTGGACACAAACCTCAGCGGGGCCTTTGTGTGCCTGCAGCGGGCAGCGCAGCGGATGGTCGCGGCCGGCAACGGCGGCCGGCTGATAGCTGTCACCAGCGTCCATGAGGTGCAGCCCCGCGTGGGCGCCGCCGCCTACACCGCCTCCAAGCACGGTCTGGGCGGCCTGATGAAAACCATCGCGCTGGAACTGGGCAGCTACGGGATTACCGCGAATTCAGTGGAGCCGGGTGAAATCGCCACTCCCATGACGGATCAGGAAGACACCGATCCGCGGAGCGAGGACCGCCCCGGCATTCCCCTCGGCCGTCCCGGTGATGCCCGCGAAATCGCCGACGTTGTCGCTTTCCTGGCTTCGCCGGCGTCGTCCTACGTCACCGGCGCTTCGTGGGCCGTCGACGGCGGCATGCTCCAAATGGGCCCGCAGGGCGGCTCCCACATCACCTCATCAGAATGGCGGGAAGGCTGACATGTTATCCCTTTGGCTCGACTCCGCACCCGCCATCCCCTCCGGCCCGTTTGAACCCGGGGCCGCCTACGACACCGTGGTTGTAGGTGCCGGCCTGACCGGCCTGACCACCGCAGCACTGCTGGCCCGCAGCGGCCAGAAGGTGGTGATCCTGGAAGCCCGGACGGTGGGCGCCGTTACCACCGGCAACACCACGGCAAAGCTCTCACTGCTGCAGGGGACCATCCTCTCGGGGATCACCTCGCATCACAACGCCGAAATTGCCGGGCAGTACGTGGAAGCCAACCGGCAGGGACAGAGCTGGCTGCTGCGCTTCTGCGACGAGAACGGCATTGGGTACGAGACCCGCGACGCGTACACCTATGCCACTACCGAACAGGGGCGGAAGTCCCTGCTCAAGGAACAGGAAGCCGCCCGGGCGGCCGGCCTGGACGTTGAACTGACCGAGGACACCGAGCTGCCCTATGAGGTCACGGGGGCGCTGCGGCTGACCGGCCAGGCGCAGATCCATCCCCTGGAAGTGTTGGCCGGGCTGGCTCAGGATTACCGCGCGCACGGGGGAACACTGGTAGAGGGCGTCCGGGTGACCGGGGCCAAACACCAGGAGGGGGCCGGAATCACGGTACTGACCGGACAGGGCGAGGTTAGTGCCCGGAACCTCGTGCTGGCCACCGGCATTCCAATCCTGGACCGCGGCGGCTACTTCAGTGTCCTGAAGCCCGAACGGTCCTATGCCGCGGCGCTGCCCGTCACCGGCGCGGTGCCCCAGGGTATGTACCTGTCGGTGGATTCCCCCACCCGCTCGCTCCGGACCGCCGAGGTGGACGGCATGTCGTACCTGCTCGCCGGCGGCAACGGACACACCGTGGGGCGGAAGAAAAACACCCAGGAGCTGGTCGATGACCTGGTGGGGTGGACCGTGGAGAACTTCGAAGTGGGCACCGCAGCGAGCTACGCCTGGTCGGCGCAGGACTACGCGCCGGCGCGGAGCCTTCCCTACGTGGGCCAACTGCCGCTGATGGGCGCCAACATCTATGCCGCCACCGGCTACAACAAGTGGGGCATGACCAACGCGGTTGCCGCCTCACTGGCCCTGAGCGCGGAAATCCTGGGCGGCGAGAACCCGTGGGCAAGGGAACTGTACAAGCCCCGGGTCGCACCGCTGGATGCCGCCTCCACCCTGCGGGACAACGCCGAAGTGGGACTGGAAATGCTCACCGGCTGGGCATCCGGGCTGGCCCGGAGCACGGACACCGCTCCGCCGGAGGGGCAGGGTGTGGTTGCCCGGGAGAACGGCAAGCCCGTGGGCATCTGCACGGTTCGCGGAGAAACCAGCCGGGTATCGGCGGTGTGCCCGCACTTGAAGGGCGTCCTGAACTGGAACGATGCTGAACAGTCCTGGGACTGCCCGCTGCATGGTTCGCGCTTCAGCGCCCAAGGCGCGCTGCTCGAAGGGCCTTCCGTGAAGGATCTTGACCCGGCCTGACCTGTCCGGCCGGTTAAGCCAAAAACTGCGGATGCCGTACGGCATCCGCAGTTTTTGTGTCCGGCTAGAAGCCTGCGCGGGGACCGCCCGATTCGGGATCGTCCATGGCCGGATCGGCTTCCGGCGCGGCAGCAAGGCGTTCGGTGCTGGTGGAGGTTGCCGGAGCGGCGGGCGCCGCGGCGGGACCACCGGAACCCGTGGCAGCGTTTCCTGGTGCGTCCACGTTGCCGCGCCAGGAACCGGTCTCTGACCCGCGGCTTTCAATGAATTCCTTGAAACGTTTAAGATCGGACTTCACCTGCCGGTCATCGGCTCCTACGGCGGAGCCCAGCTTTTCGACCAGGGTTTCCGGGTCCCAGTCCAGCTGCACGGTGACCCGGGTCTGGGCATCGCCCAACCGGTGGAACGTGACGACGCCGGCGTGGGACTTCCCGTCTGTGCTCTTCCAGGCGACGCGCTCATCCGGATGCTGTTCGGTGATCTCGGCATCGAACTCCCGCTCCGTGCCGCCGATCTTGGTCACCCAGTGATTGGTGGTGTCCGAAAGCTGGGTAATCGAGATTACGCCGTTCATGAAGTGCGGAAACGACTCAAACTGGGTCCACTGGTTGTAGGCAGTGGTTACCGGTACTGCTACGTCGATTGACTCTTCTACGGTGGTCATACTGTCCCTCCGGTAGTGCGAATCCTGCCTCTGGCCGGGCCCTTTACCAGCAGCCCCGTTCTCCTCACGGTACACAGCAGCACCAACCGGTTCAAGCGGAAGGTAAGGTTGCTTATATTGGCATCTGCGGGTTCCGCAGGTTCTGGTCCGGCACGGCGCCCCGGGTTAGGGTGGGAAGCGATCCACCCGCCGGCGCACCGGAACCGGAACCGGCATCCCGGCAGGTGCAGAAGTACTCATTTTTCGTCACCATCGGAGGAAAACATGAAGGCATCAGAAGAGCTGGCCACAAACCTGCAGGCGGTCCTGGTCGATATGATCGAACTGCATCTGCAGGGCAAGCAGGCCCACTGGAACGTGGTGGGCAAGAACTTCCGCGACCTGCACCTGCAGCTGGACGAAATCATCGAAGACGCACGTACCTTTACCGACGAGCTGGCGGAGCGGATGCGCGCACTTTGGGCCGTTCCGGACGGCCGCAGCGCAGCCGTCGCTTCGGGCACCACCCTGCCGCCGTTCCCCGCCGGCCTCGTGGACACCCGCGACACCGTGACGCACGTGGTGGCGATGCTGAACGCCGTCGTCAAGACCATGCGCGACGTCCACGACCAGGTGGATGAAGAGGATCCGACCACCGCCGACATCCTGCACGGCTTCATTGCCAAGCTGGAGCAGTACGCCTGGATGGTGGATGCCGAAAACATCTCCGCCACGGCACAGGTGGTAACGCCCGAGGACAGCAACCTCGAGGCCACCCGCTAAGCACTGGTTCGCTGAGGACCCGCGCCGCCGTTCCCACGGAGGTGCGGGTCTTTTGCATTCCCGGCCGGTCAGCCTGAGACGGCCAGGCGCACTTCCTCCAGCAGTCCGGCCATGTGCGCCAGCGCAGCGGCGTCGTCGCCGCCGGCAACCGCTGCGGCCACCAGGGCATGTCCGCTCAACGCTTCCTCGGTGGGGTGCGGCGGCATCATTTTGTGGATGGTGCGGCCGGTCAGGACCGCGGCAACCACTTCCTGCAGCGAAGCGAACATATCGTTGCCGCTGGCGCGCAGCAACAGTGTATGGAATTCAATATCAGCCTGCAGGAAACCTTCCAGTTCCCCGGCTTCGCCCAGCCGGCGCAGCTCTGCCGCGAGTTCCACCAAGCGCGCCCGGTCGACGTCGGAGGCCCGGCGGGCGGCGCCCGCGGCAGCCACTGGTTCCACACCCACCCGCAGTTCAGTCAGGGTCCGGAACTGCTCCGTCCTCCCCGGACCCTGCAGCCGCCACTTAATGACGCGCGGATCAAACACGTTCCACAACCCGGGTTCCAGAACCACAATGCCCACGCGGCGCTTGGAGTACACCAGGTTCATCGATTCGAGGATCCGCATGCAGTCCCGAACCACGGTCCGGGAAACACCGAATTCCTGCTGGAGTCCTTCCAGGGTCAGCCGGTCCCCCGGCATCAGCACGCCGGACACTATGTCCTGCCCCAGCACCTCTATGATTCTGCCGTTCAGGACCACCGCTGCTTGGGGAGCGGGTGCGGCGCGTTCACTCATGTCTGCATCATTCCTGTTATATTCCGTACACGGCATCAATTGGCATTGCGGGCTGCACACAACCCCAAAAGACGGATCGATGCCGCAGACCTCGCTTCACCCTAGTTGTCCAGTGCTCCTCCCCATAGCGTCGCGGCGTTTGGTGATACCTTTGTGACGAATTGCTTTCAGCATTCACAAAACCCTCGACAACGGCGTCCTCCAAGGAGTTGGAAATGGCCTCCACCGCTCAGCACCTCGTGATTATGGGTGTTTCCGGCTCCGGTAAAACCACCATCGCCAATCTGCTCTCCAAGCGGCTCGGCTGGATCGCCGCCGAGGCCGATGAATTCCATCCCCCGGCCAACATTGCCAAGATGTCCGCTGGAACCCCGCTGGACGATGAGGACCGCTGGCCGTGGCTGTATTCGATCAGGGACTGGATGGGCACCCAGGCCGGCAACGGCCGGTGCACCATCGTGACCTGCTCGGCCCTCAAACGGACCTACCGCGACGTGCTCGCCCAGGCGCCCGGCACCGTCCATTTCGTCCATCTGGACGGCAGCAGTGAAGTGCTGGAAGAACGCATGAAAACCCGCAGCGGCCACTTCATGCCGCCCTCTCTGCTGCCGTCCCAGCTGAGCACCCTGGAGCCGCTGGCACCGGACGAAGACGGCCTCCGCCTGGACATCACTTCGTCTCCGGCGGAAATAGTGGACACGGTACTGCGGCACCTGGGGTACGCCGTCGCCTGAGGCGCCATCGTCACGGCGGCGTCGCCGTGAACCGCTGCCGCCCGAAACCGTGGAAAAATAGAAAGCTTTCTATTTTTCCGCCCTTTATCACCGGCGCCTGCTCCGCCCTTTCGAAGGATTTCTTACACCATGATGGGTGGCCACCATGCCGCTAGCGGCGCCGCGGCCTGGGTTGCCGTTGCTTCCACTGCCCCGCACGCCCTTGGCTGGTACCCGGTCACACCGCTGGGCGTGGTGACGGGTGCCCTGTTGACGGCCGGTGCGGCACTGCTGCCGGACCTTGACCACCACAGCGGCACGATAGCCCATTCACTGCCGCCGATTACCAAGATCCTGGCCCGCCTCACCGAAACCATCAGCGGGGGGCACCGGCGCGGGACGCACTCGCTCCTGGGGCTTGCCGTGTTTGTTGCCCTTGCTACTGCGTTGGGCAAGGTGACGGCGGACGTACCCGTCTTCGGTTCGGTGGCGCTGGGTGCGGGCATCCTGTCCGTCCTGCTGATGGGTTTCGCTTTCAAGGCCCTGAAGATCGCCGGCGGACCGGCCCGCAGTTGGTTCCTCGCCCTGGCGTTTTCCGTTTTCATTGCCGTGTACGCACCGGAGAACAATGACTGGCTGCCAGTTGCCGTGGGCCTGGGTGTGGCCGTGCATATCCTGGGTGATCTGCTGACCCACCAGGGCGTGATGGTCCTGTGGCCGCTGCGGATCAAACGTCCGCGTTCCCTGGCCCGCTTCCCGGTGGTCAACAAGCTCTGGCGCAGCAGCGGCAGTTTCTCCCTCCCCCTGATCGGAGCGGCCGGTTCCTGGCGGGAATGGGCCATCATGGTTCCGGTCACTGTCTACGCGATCTTCGGGGTCACCATGGCGGCTCTGAGCGCAGTCACCGGCTGGTCACCGTACACCTAGCCGTCCCGGCTGCAGCCTTCCCTGTGTGCAGGGCTAGGGTTGAAGTGTGGAACTGGCTCTCTTCGCAGTAGTAGGCGTTTCGGTGATTGTGACCGTAGCGGCTTTCTCCAAACGTCTCGGCATCGCGGCTCCCATCATCTTGGTGGTTGTGGGATTTGCCCTGTCCTATACCCCCGGCGTGCCGGCGTTCTCCGTTCCGCATGAGTGGATCCTGATGGGTGTGCTGCCGCCGTTGCTCTACGCGGCGGCTGTCAACGTGCCCGTGGTCGATTTCAGGCGGAACATCGGCGCGATTTCCTCCCTCTCGGTGTTCCTGGTGCTCGTGTCCGCCTTCGCCACCGGGACGGTGCTTTATGTGCTGCTCCCGGACCTGAATTTCGCAGCCGCCGTGGCCCTGGGCGCCGTCGTCAGCCCGCCCGACGCCGTCGCCGCCACTGCGATCGGCAAGCGGCTGGGACTGCCGCCGCGGCTGGTGACCGTCCTGGAGGGCGAAGGGCTGGTCAATGACGCCACGGCGCTGGTGCTGCTGCGCTCCGCCGTGGCTGCCTCGGCCGGTGGGCTGTCGAGCATCTGGGCAGGCATCGGAGACTTCGGATTTGCCGTCATCACGGCCATTGCCGTGGGACTGCTGGTAGGCGCCGCCACAGTCTTTCTCCGTTCCAAGCTGCACGACCCGGTGCTGGACACCGCTATTTCCTTTGTGGTGCCGTTTGTGGCGTTCATTCCCGCCGAAGAAGTGGGCGCCTCGGGTGTGCTGGCCGTGGTGGTTGCCGGGCTATACACGGGACACCGCAGCGCTTCAGCGTTCACGGCGCAGGTGCGGATCAATGACAGCATCAACTGGCGCACCATCTCGTTCCTGCTCGAAAACGGCGTATTCCTGCTGATGGGCCTTGAGTTGCGCCATTTGGTGGAAAACGTGGACACGGCACTGCTTTCGGTGTGGGACGCCGTGCTGATCGGACTGATCACCACCGGCCTGCTGGTCCTGGTCCGTTTCGCCTGGGTCACTCCGCTGATCTACGTGCTGCGGGCCAAAGTACGGTACCAGGACCTGCGGACCCAGCGGTTCCGGCTGGGCTTGGACCGCATCAAGGCCGGTGGCTTCACCAATGAGCGCAAACGCAGGCGCCATCGCCGCGCTGAGCTGCTGTATCGACGGCGGCGGGCCGACGTCGAACAGTTGCGCCGCGAGGGTCTGGGCTGGCGCGGCGGCGTAGTGATTTCCTGGTCCGGCATGCGCGGAGTGGTGACGCTGGCCGCCGCCCAGTCCCTGCCGGAACAGACCCCGTACCGCGAACAGCTGGTGCTGATTGCCTTTACCGTGGCTGTGGCCACCCTGCTTCTGCAGGGTGGAACCCTGCCGTGGGTGATCCGGGTCCTGGGTGTCCAGGGACGCGACGTCGCGGCAGACCAGCGGGAACTGGCCAAACTCCTGGATGAACTCAGCGGCGCCGGACTGACGATTCTGGAAGAACCGGCGGAATGCCTGGGTGCGCGGGAGGAAGTTGATCCGGATGTGGTGGAACGGGTCCGGCAGAGCACCTTCCTGCGCAGCGAACTGGCTTGGGAACGGGTACGCGCCTTGGGCATGAGCGAGGAGGCGACGCCGCAGCTGCAGTACCGCCGGCTTCGCCGCGCCGTCGTGGAAGCCGAACGTGACCAGCTGCTGGTGGCCCGGCGCGAAGGGCGGTACGCATCCCGGACGCTGGCGGAGGCGCAGCGCCTGCTGGATCTGGAGGAATCACGGCTGCGCCCGCGGCTGGGCGAACGCTAGGACTTCCGGGGATTAGCCGCGGGCGGGTTCTTGGCGGGCATGCAACCAGGCGGACGGAACATCCGTTGACAGGTCCAGCTCCGTTCCCGTCAGGGCTGTGTGGACTACCCTCACGACGGCGTCCCACACCAGCGATGAGGGTTGGGCATCAAGCCGGATGCCCCCGTCCGCTGGAATAACCGAATAGTGTCCGGCCTCCCCAGCATGAAGCCACCGGAAGCCGGCGTTTGCTTCCAAATGCGTAATGGACCATTCCGTCCACGGCGCCTGCCAGAGCCTTGTGACGGCTTCAGTGTTGTTCGGTACGGGAACCGCAACACCGGCCACGCGTGCATTGAACGTGGCTCCATCAATAACCACGGGATCATGCTGCATTGTCCAAGCCGGGCCGATCCCCGCCCATGAAACGAGGACCAAAGCCGCATCGGTGGATTTCAGCAGCCGCAGTTCACGCTTGCCCTCCCCCGGCAGGGACGAGCCGTAGAACGAAGGATCTGCCGATATCAACGCCAAATCCTCACCGATCCACACTTCTGCGACGCTTTCTGCCCCGTTGCGGTGTGCCTCAGCCCTCAGCCGGCCGACGCTGTTGCTGCATGGTGCAAGGAAGGCTCCACCCATTTCGGTCAACTTGCCCTGCTCCGTTACCATGCCGGCGGCCACGAGCTCTGCGACCTCCCTCCCGGAACCGGAGAGTTCAAACCTGCCCAACCCTCCCCTCCCGGTCAGACTCTGGAAAAGATCAACGGCGGCACTGGTCAGCAGGATTCCCGCCTCTGAATACTGCTGACCGGCTGCAATCTGCTTAAGGCCTTCAACAGGAGTGTTCCGCTGCTGGGAGGCATACGCGTCGGGGTAAGGCTCTTCACCGGAGACCAGCCCGATATTGGCGAGCTGCAGTTCATACGTAGACCCGTGATCAACCACAGCAAGTTGGTCCACGAGGTATTCGAACAGGGGTTTGAGTGCTGTGTGATCCTCCAGGGCATAACTCGCAGTGGCCTCGAGGACCCCGCCTCCTATAACCCACAGCCAGCGGTCAACGCAAACGGTGTGGCCCTCTGCCGTGTACACGAACCGGTGCCTGCGCCCGGGGAGGGACTGCCCGCGCTCCGTGTCAAACACCTTCGGCCACTCATCCACGGAAAGGACATGGATAGGAGCAAGTTCCCGGATAGTGGCAGCCAACCCGTTCGCTGCAATCCGCATGAGGGGAACTCCGCCGTTTTTTCCGCTGCGGAGAATTAGATTCGGGCGGAACCGCCCCTTGGGCACCGGAGGGTGTGCAATTATCCAGCTTCCTTCCGGCCCCGGTACCTGCTCCCAGTTGGGCGGGAGTGCGGCACTAACTCCTCGAAAAGCTACGCGTGTGAAAAACAGCTCCATCAAATGTCGCTTTCCCTGTATCCTCCGGCTGAACCGCGTTCACTACCGGCAAGACTATTCATTTCCGTTTGCTTCGCTTTCCGGATCCGCTGTTCCTGTTTCTCCCTGGCCCTCTCTTCCCTGATCCATTTGGGCTGGAACAGGCGCGGCATCCAAAAGTTACCAAGTATGCCGATAATTGCCATCAGGAAGTACAAAGGAAGGAAAACCAGGCCAATCAGCGGATAAACGCCGGGCTGGATAACAATCTGCGTCACAGGGAAAAGCGCAAACGCGGCACCGATATATGCGCTTGCCAGCGCAGGTTCTCCCGTCCAAAGGATGTTAAGCCCCGTGCGGTAGTGCCTAAAACGGCCGGTGTAGACCAAGAGTCCGGGGATCATGACCAACAGCCCAAATACAGCAACACCAAGAGTTACCGCGGTTTCGGGATCCATAACTGCCCCTGTCTTTTCTTCGTTTAGCCGTTCTTATCCCGTACGGGAGGGTGGTAAATCGCTACAAACCTACCATTTGCAGGCACTGCGGACCGTGTTCAGCCTCCGAACAACTTAGCTACGTTGCCCACTTTTTCGCGTGCCTTGTCGACGGCTTCCTCAGCAGCCTTCTTGGCGAAATCAATCCGCTTATTGGCCTCGTCAGCCGCGTCTTTCGCGAAATCCTGAATGTCCTCACCCTTTTCCTTCGCGAAGTCCTTGAGGTCTTCGCCCTTTTCCGCTGCGAAGTCCTTCAGCTCTTCGCCCCTATCCTGAAGGAAATCTCCAGCAGCTTGGACGCCCTCCTGGGCATAATCCAACCCCGGCCCCCGCAGATAATCCCAACCGGCCTGAAGTCCGTCTCCCACAAATTCCGTGGCAGACCGGCCGCCCAGCGCCTCCCACTCGTGGTCGGCGAGCCATCCCACGAAGACGCCCACTCCAAATCCGACCACAGTGCCCAACGGCCCCCCGAAGCTGCCAATCGCTGCGCCCATGGCCCCCGCACCCCAGCCGGCAGCCATGCTGGTGCCCGTCCGGAAAACGGCCTTCTCGTGGGCGAGGGCCGTCCTCTCGTCCTCACTCATTTCAGGGTGCTCTTCCAGAAGCCGGTTGTACTCGTCCTGGTATTGCGCGCTGTAAGTGAAACCGCCACCAACCAGGGTGCCCACAGGTCCGGCGACTTTGGCAGCCTTTGCCCACCCGCTTGCATCACGGAGAGGCACGTCCGGGACGAACCGTCCCTGATGCGTATCCACGTAATTGCGGTACCTCGCCGACTTGTTATACAGGCGCTCGTTGCGCTCTGGACGCAGGTCAAAATACGTGCGCTGTCCGGGGTGTCCGGGGGGATGGGACTTGACCGCGTTCAGGGCCTCGTCCACGACGGCGCTCGTTATAGCCCCCGGGAAGCTGGTTGCGAAACCGACAAACGGGTTGCTTTCACCGGTGGCTGCGTCGAGAGCGTTGACGCATTCCTCTTCCAGTTGCAGCATCTGCGCCGTCAGATAATCCACCTGGGACTGGAGCTGGCCAGCGTTAGCCGCGGCGTCGGCGGCATCTTCCTTTGTACAGGCCGCACTGTTGACAAAGGCATTGTGCACGCCAATCTCCGCCAGGACAGCTGTCCGGGCGGCCTGGAGACCTTCAATACCGGCGGCGAAATCACGCAGTGCTGCGGCCGCCAGCTCGGAGGCCGCGCGCACAAACTCTCCGTGCGGAGTGATATTGGCGAACACACCCAGCACGGTTTCCACTTCGGGCGCCTCGTAAAGGCCCTGAAGTCCGTTCCACTGCGCTGCAACAACAGCCACGGCGTCGTCCAGTTTTGGACCCGCATCACCAATGGCCTGGGCGCCGGCGTTCAGCAGCTCCGGCGACGGCCATCCATTCAGCCCTGCAGTGTTAAACGCCATATCAGTACACCGCCAGCATGCCGCGCGAACCGAACGCTGCATGTTCCGGTTCCAGATCCGGTGCCCGGTCCACGCTTTGGCGCGCCGTTTCCGCCATGGCGCTGTCCCCCACGATGTATGCACTAACCGCCTGGCTGACGCCGTCCACCGCGTTCTCCACCCTGGCCGCAGCAGCCTGCGCCTGCTGGGCAAGCATCTCGTGCACAGCTCCCAAAGCTGCTGCAACCGCGGGACTGCCGCATCCGGACGCCGCCTCTTCATAGGCGGAGTCCAAGGCGGATGCAGCGGAGACTATTCCGTCATCGTCACGCACCCTCGCCAGCAGGCCGGAACAGCCCGCGACATCTATGTTGTAGCCGGATATGGCCATTGGTCCCCCATCGTCCCCCGCCGATTCTCTGCGCCGGAACAACACCCGTGCCGACGCTCGGAAAACAACTTACCGGCATCCGGCGTAAAGGCAATGGGGAGAACTGCCCATGCTGGAGGGCGGGTCAGGGCAGCAACATGGCCTGTTCAGTCCTGGTGCAGCTGGATGTAGTTGCCGCAGCCGTCGTCGAAAACAGCCTGCGCACCCATTGCATCCAGGGTCGGTTCGCCGATGAACTCCACCCCCAGGCCGCTGAGCCGGTCGTACTCCGCCTGCACATCCCGGACACCAAGCACCAGTACCGGGAGCTGCTGTGCGTACAACCCGGCCCGGTAGGCTTCCGCCACAGGATCTTCGCTGGGTTCAAGCAGGAGGCCTGGCCCTCCCGGTTCCTCCGGGGAGCACACAATGAACAGGTTGTACTCCGGCATGGCCATCAGGGGTTCCATGCCGAGGGTCCCCGTGTAGAACCCGTAGGCCCGCTGCGGGTCCAGCACGTGGATACTGCTCATCTTGATTCGCATCCGCGAAGAGTACCGCCAAATCCGTCCGGAGCGGTACGCGGTACAAGTCAGCGGCTGCGACGCGGTTTGCCGCTCTTGCCTGCACCCTTGGCGGCACCCTTGCCTGTGGCTTTTCCCTTGCCGCCGGCGCCCTTGCCTGCCGTGCGGCCGCCGGACTTGGCCGCCGGCTTGCCCTCGCTGCGGGACTGGCGTGCCTTCGTCCGCTGCCGCGCCGTCGTTTTCTGCTCTTCGAGGACAGAAGGCTGGCGGGAACTGTTGGCAGTGCGCCCCCGCACCACGCCCACAAACTCTTCGACGTCATCGCCGTCCCGTTCCTGCAGCCACGCGATGCCGATCCTCGTGGGCGGCACCCCGTTCACGGGGCGGGCCGTGACATCCTTGCGCGAATACAGCCGCGCCACCGACATGGGCAGGATAACGACGCCGCTGCCCGCCGCCACTACTTCCAGGGCGACGGCGGCTCCGCCCATTTCTGCCACGTCCAGGAGGGTTTCGCCGTCCAGATCTGCCAGTTCAACCTCGTCGAACGCCGTAAGGGGGTGGTCCTTCGCCGCTGCGGCAACCGGCTGCTCCTCATAGAGCGGAATGAGGTTCAGCCCCTCCGGACGTGTGAAGCCGGAAGCGGGAAGGCGTACAAAAGCGAGATCGGCGCGGCCGGAGGACAGTTCCTCCACAGCGGCAACTTCCTCACACTGGAACGTCCGCAGTTCCTGGTCCTTGCGTTCCTGCCAGCGGGTAATCCATTTACCCGGGGTCACGCCCGGAACATAGGCCACGGTCAGCGGCCGTGGAGTCGCCCCGTTCTGAAGAGCTGAAGTGTCTGTGGGCATCAGAACACCTTAGCCCACCGACCCGGGCGGCGGCGTGCGGATACCCTTGGAATATGACCACCGAGAAATCCTCCCAAACCATGAAGCCTGCCACGGCAGCCAAGAAACTGGGCATCTACCTGCCCGCTGCGCCGCAGGACTTCCAGGACGGGCCCATTTCACGCGCCCAGTTTGACGAACTCCAGTCCAACCCGCCGGAGTGGCTCAGCGAACTGCGCCGCAACGGGCCGCACCCGCGGCCGGTGGTGGCCCAGAAGCTCAACATCTCCATTGGCGGCCTGACCCGGTCCGGCATTACGGAGCCGCTCACCACCGAGGAAATCAAGGCACTGCTCGCCCAGCCCCCGGCCTGGCTCGTGGAAGAGCGGGCCAGTTTTGCCGCCGTCCGCGCCGAAACCCAGCGGGTCAAGGACGCAGAGGCGAAGAAGGCCGAACGCTCCTAAGTACCGCTCTGCTTCCAAAGGAGGGGACCGCCTGCTGCCAGGCGGTCCCCTCCTTTGTGCTCTGTGTCCTGCGGATGCACCGTTTCTATACGTGCACCGGGCTGGATCACCGCACCCGGGCATAAAAAATGACCCCGGCTGGTGAGCCGGGGTCATTCCTATCTGTGCGCGAGGGGGGATTTGAACCCCCACGCCCTTTCGGACACTGGCACCTGAAGCCAGCGCGTCTGCCGTTCCGCCACTCGCGCAAAATGGTTTCCCTAGGAAGCTATGTGCGAATGATCTCAAATCTTCCTGAGACCATCTGCGTTGCGTTTCCTCGGGAACAGCAGAATCAAGCATACCGGCATTTTGGCGAAACACCTAAACGCCCCTTCGGCAGCCCCGAAATCCGCGTCATTGCAGGGATCCGGGTGTGGGACGGGCCGCAGCGGGTGCCCAGGTGCGCGGTCCGGATACTTCCAATAAACGCACCGCAAAGATCCCTCGGGGGCTTGACGGACACGGAGTACCGGGAGGCGCGGTAAGACATTTATCAGCGCTCCCCAGTAGTATCGAAGTGGACGTATGTACCTGTGACCTGCCGGAACCAGTCCCAACGCAGTCCCGGCGGTTCATTCCGCCCGGCGCCCCGGCGCCGGGAGACGGGTGGCAGGCGTGGCTATTCACCGGACAGGACGCGGAAGGAGACGGACATGGGCTTACTCGACAATGTCGAACGCGGCATCGAGAAGATGGTCCGCGGCGCTTTCACGTCCGGCTCCTCTGGGCGGGTAGAACCGCTGGAACTGGCCATTGCGCTGCGCCGAGAGCTTGATGAGCGCTCCATGGTCCTCGGGCAGGGACGCACCTTGGCTCCCAACGTTTTCACGGTGCGGCTGTCCAGCTCGGACTTCACACAGGCCCAGCAGTGGGGTGCCCCGCTGGCGGAAGAACTGTGCGACGTCGTCATTAAGCACGCGCGCAGCCAGTCCTACAGCCTGCAGGGTCCCGTCCGGGTGTCCTTCACCCGTGACGCCTCATTGAAGTCCGGGGTACTGGAAGTGGATTCCGCCACCGAGAAATCCCCCTCAGCCACGCCCAGGGTTCCGCAGCCGCCGGCACCCCGGCAAGGCCCCTCGGCCCGGGTGCAGCCGGTCCTGGACATTGACGGACAGCGTTATTCCTTGAATGCGCCGTCGGTGGTCCTGGGACGCTCTTCCGAGGCCGACATTCTTGTGGATGACACCGGTGTTTCCCGGCGGCATCTGGAAATACGCACCGAGAACGGTGCAAGCCGCGCCATTGACCTGGGCTCCACCAACGGCAGCTTCGTCAACGGCCAGAAAGTTCAGGGTGAAGCAGTGCTTACCGACGGATCCACCATTGCCATGGGACGTACCCGGATAGTCTTCCGGCTGCTGCCTGTCCGGGCCGGAGGACGTTAGTGCTGGGCGAACTGACCGAAACCCTTTTGCGGTACGGCTTCCTACTGGTCCTGTGGATCATGGTGATCTCCGTAGTGGGCGCCATCCGCCGCGACCTTGCCGTGGGCAGCCGTAACCGGACCGGAACCCCCACCGCCCGGCAGATGCGCCGGAACCCCGAGTTGGAGAAGCGCGCCCCGGCCAAGGTCACGCCGCGGGAACTCGTTGTCACGGAAGGTCCGCTGCGCGGCACCACCCTGGACCTCGCCGCCAGTCCCATCCTGCTCGGCCGCGCACAGGAAGCGACCCTCGTCCTTGAGGACGATTACGCTTCCGGCCGCCACGCACGCCTGTTCCCGCAGGGCAGCCGCTGGTTCATCGAGGACCTGGGTTCCACCAACGGCACCTACCTGGGCGGCAGCCAGCTCACCCGGGCGCTGCCCGTGGAACCCGGCGTACCTGTCCGAATCGGCAAAACGGTCATTGAGCTGAGGCCCTGACCGTGGCTTTGGTCCTTCGATATGCAGCACGTTCCGACGTGGGCATGGTTCGTTTCAAGAACGACGACTCCGCCTATGTGGGGCGGTACCTTGCAGTGGTCGCTGACGGAATGGGCGGCCACGCCGGCGGAAACGTCGCGTCTGCCTCCACCGTGCTGGATTTGGTGCATCTGGACAGCCGGGTCCAGGAGGACGAGCCGCTGACCGTCCTTGCGGACGAAATCCAGGCCGCAAACTCCATCCTTTCCGAACTGGTGACCACAAGCCCGCAGCTCTCCGGCATGGGCACCACCGTCACGGCACTGCTGCTCCATGACCGGCGGCTGGCCCTGGCCCACATCGGCGATTCCCGCGCCTACCGGCTCAAGAACGGCGAGTTCAGCCAAGTCAGCATCGACCACACTTTCGTCCAGCGCCTCATCGACGAGGGCCGGCTGCGGCCCGAAGAAGCTGAGGTCCATCCGCATAAGAACGTCCTGATGCGCGTACTGGGCGACGTCGACGCGAGCCCGGAACTGGACCTGGCCACCTTCGATGTGGAACCGGGCGAACGCTGGCTGCTGTGCTCGGACGGCCTCACCGCCGTGCTCCGCGACTCCGATATCGAGGGCGTCCTGCGGGGCACCTCCAACCTCCAGCAGTGCGTCGACACGCTGGTGGAACTGACCCTCGCCGGCGGTTCCCCGGACAACGTCACTGTTGCAGTGATCGAGATCGATGATGATCCCGACGCCGGGTCCGCTCCGTCCACTGCTGCGATGACAGAGCTTCCCGCCGGGCCGGGCCGTCCCCGTCAGGCAACCATCTCGGCAGCCCCTGCCGTGAGTACCCCGGCACCGGCCGTGACCGAAGGCAAGGACGAGGCCGATTCTTCCGGCGAAGATAAAGAAGACGACGAAAGTCTGCAGGAACGCGCGGAGCTGATCCGGCAGGACCTCTCCTCGCGCCCCCATGTCTTGGTGGGTGCAGCATCGCTGGCCACCGAAACCGGCCAGATTCCCATTGTCACTAAGCGCTCGGCCGAGCGCCGCGCCGCCCGCATGCTGACGCACAAGGCCGACGACGCACAGTCGCCGGGGCTCGCTGCGGAGGACACAAAGCGGCCCGGTTGGCGCCGCTGGCTGCTCCCGGCTTTCCTCACCGTACTGGCCCTGTTGCTGGCGGCCGTGATGTGGCTCGGGTACACGTGGACCCAGACCCGTTACTACGTGGGCTCCTATGACAACCGGGTGGCCGTCTTCAACGGTGTTTCCCAGACCATCGGGCCCATCCATCTTTCCCACGTCACGGATATTTCCGACATTCCCGTGGACAGCCTTTCCGAGTACCACCGCAACCGGGTGGAAGACACTCTTCCCGCGCGGGACCTCGAGCATGCCGACCAGATCGTAGAGGATCTGCGGGACACTGCCAAGGCTGTCATGTGTCCTCCTGTGGATCCGGCGCCGGGACCCAGCTCCACGCCGTCCACTTCCACACCGGGTCCCACTTCCACGGCGCAGCCCGACGCTGCGGCCAACAGTGCCTGCGGAGGTAAGCAGTAATGTCTGATCTCCTGACCGTTGCCAAACCCCGCCGCAACATAGAAGCCCTGCTCCTGCTGGTCGCCCTGCTCGTCGGGGTGGGTGCCAACATGATCGTCGGCCTGGATGAGGACCGCGGGTTCGACTCCGACTTCTGGGTGCAGGGCGGCACGCTGATGGCCCTGGTGGTTGTTTTCCACCTGGTCCTGCGCTTCCGGGCGAAATATGCCGACCCGGTAATACTTCCCATTGTCACCGCCCTCAACGGCATTGGTTTGGCAATGATCCACCGCTTGGACATCACCAACGGCGACACCGCAGCGGACCGGCAGCTGCTGTGGAGCACCGTGGCCGTTGCCGCGGGCATCGCCGTGATGTTCGTGATCAAGGATCATCGGATCCTGCGGCGCTACACCTATATTTCGCTGATCGTCAGTGCCATCCTGCTCCTGCTGCCGCTGACGCCGCTCGGAACCACCATTAACGGTGCACGGATCTGGATCAATGTTGGTGTGGGTACCTTCCAGCCCGGCGAAATCGCCAAGATCACCCTGGCTATATTCTTCGCCGGGTATCTATCCACCAACCGGGATCTGATCCTCCTGGCCGGCCGCAAGGTCGGTCCCCTGCAGTTCCCGCGCATGCAGGACATGGGTCCCATGATCGTGGCGTGGCTGGTCAGCATCGGAGTGCTGGTCTTCCAGCGGGACCTCGGCTCATCCATTCTCTTCTTCGGACTCTTCATGGCGATGATCTACGTCGCCACCAGCCGGGTGAGCTGGGTGGTCATCGGACTGGGCCTGCTCGCCGTAGGCGGGTTTGCTGCCCTGCAGCTGTTCGGCCATGTTCAGCAGCGTATCCACGGCTGGCTCAACGCCTTTGACCCCGAGGTCTACAACGCGGTGGGTGGAAGCTACCAAGTGGTTCAGGGTCTCTTCGGACTGGCGAGCGGCGGACTGATCGGCACCGGTTTGGGCCAGGGCCGCCCGGATCTGGTGACCTTCGCCAACAGTGACATGATCATTGCCGCCCTGGGCGAAGAACTGGGCCTGATCGGCATCTTCGCGATTGTCCTCATGTATGTACTTCTCGTATCCCGGGGCTTCCGTGCCGCTCTGGGGACCAAAGACGGGTTCGGAAAACTGCTGGCGTGCGGGCTCTCGTTCACCATTGCGCTGCAGTGCTTTGTGGTCATTGGCGGTGTTACCCGGTTGATCCCGCTGACCGGCCTAACCACGCCGTTCATGTCCGCCGGCGGTTCGTCGCTGCTGGCGAACTGGATCATTGTGGCCCTGCTGCTGCTGATTTCGGACGCTTCCAGGCGCCCAGTGGCCTCCGGACCGGTGTCCACGGACATGGTTCCGGCCATGAGTGAATCCCCGATCGGTGCTTCTGCACGCGGCCGGCGCACCCCTAAGGAAGGAGTCGAATGAACCAGGCCATCCGGAACAGCTGGGTAGTAGCCCTGGCAATGTTCGCGCTCATTCTCGGGTCGCTGACCTACGTGCAGTTCTTCGCGGCTGAGGACTTGAACAAAAATACTGACAACCGGCGTTCCATTTACCGGGATTTCGGCGAGAACCGCGGCTCCATCCTGGTGGACGGCAAGGCCGTTGCCGAGTCGGTTCCTTCCAATGATGAGTTTAACTACCAGCGGGTCTACAACAACCCTGAGTTGTATTCGCAGCTGACCGGCTTCTTCAACCTCAACGGCACCTCCCAGCTGGAAACGGCGATGAATGAAGAACTTTCCGGCAACAGCCCGCAGCAGTTCTACGACAAGCTGGTCCAGGTCTTTTCTGGGGCCCAGAGTCAGGGCGCTTCAGTGGAGCTGACCATTGATCCGGAACTGCAGCAGCTGGCCTATGACCTCATTCCGGACGGCCAGAAGGGCTCCATCGTGATGATGGACCCGAAGACGGGCGACGTCCTCGCCATGGTCTCCAAGCCCACCTATGACACGAATGCACTGGCTGTGCACGACACCGGCCTGATCGAATCGACCATGGCTGAACTCACCTCCATCCCCGGACTGTCTCCGTACATCAATCCGGCCACCGAATCGCTGCTGGCTCCCGGCTCGGTGTTCAAGCTGGTAGACACGGCCGCAGCCCTGGAATCGGGAAAGTACGACGCCGACAGCGTGATTCCGAATCCGCAGGAATTCCTGCTCCCGGGAACCAATACCTACCTGCCGAACTTTGTCACGGGTGCGTGTTCTTCCCGCTCCGAGGCCGACTTCGCATTTGCCCTGGCGCAGTCCTGCAACACGGTCTTTGCCCAGGTGGCCCTTGAACTCGGGCAGGACAACTTGGCGGCACAGGCAGAGAAGTTCGGCTTTGACACTCCGCTGACCATTCCCACACCCGTGGTTCCCAGCCACTTCCCGGATAACGAGGACCAGGCCCAGCTGGCACTATCCTCCATCGGTCAGGGAAGCGTCACGGCCACGCCGCTGCAGGTCGCCATGATCTCCGCTGCCATCGCCAACAACGGCGAGCAAATGACCCCCAATTTGGTCCGCAGCGTCCGTGCACCGGACCTGTCCGTGATTGACGAGCCGAAGCCCACCAAGCTCAACACCTCCATCAGTCCTGACACTGCTCGGCAACTCACCGAATGGATGGTGGGTGTTGTGGATAACGGCAGCGCCAGTGCCGCCCGTATTCCCGGCGTAAAGGTGGCCGGGAAAACCGGCACTGCCGAGGTGGAGGGCCGGGGCGACAACGCCTGGTTCACCGGCTTCGCACCCGCCGACGATCCCCAAGTTGTCATTTCCGTCGTCATGGAAGACGTGGACCTGACGACCGGTGCCCAATTGACCACTCCAAGCGCGCAGAAACTCCTAGAGGCGGTGTTGAATAAGTGAGGCCTACATCGGGTATCACCTTAGGCGGCAGGTTCCAGCTGACCGACCGTATTGCCATCGGCGGTATGGGCGAGGTCTGGAAGGCACGGGACCTGGTCCTGGGCCGCATTGTTGCCATTAAGATCCTCAAGGAGGAGTACACCGGCGACCCCGGATTCCTCAACCGCTTCCGTGCGGAGGCCCGGCATACGGCGCTGCTGAACCACCCCGGCATTGCCAATGTCTTTGACTACGGCGAGGAAGAGGGCTCCGCCTACCTCGTGATGGAGCTTGTCCCCGGACAGCCGCTTTCCACCATCATCGAACGCGACAAGGTTCTATCGCCGGACCGGACCCTGTCCATCATCGGCCAGACCGCCACTGCCCTGGCCGTTGCCCACCATCAGGGACTGGTCCACCGCGACGTCAAGCCGGGCAACCTGCTCATCATGCCCGACGGCAAGGTCAAGATCACCGACTTCGGGATTGCCCGCATCGCCGACCAGGTGCCCCTGACCGCCACCGGCCAGGTGATGGGCACCGCCCAGTACCTCGCCCCGGAGCAGGCGACAGGACAGCAGGCCACCGGTTCCAGCGACATCTACGCCCTCGGCGTGATCGGCTACGAACTGCTGGCCGGACGCCGTCCGTTCTCCGGCGAATCCCAGATCGCCATCGCCTTGGCCCAGGTCAACGACACCCCGCCGCCGCTGCCCGAGTCCATTCCCGAGCCGGTCCGCGCCCTGATCATGTCCATGCTCGCGAAGGACCCGGCGGACCGCCCGGCCGACGCCGAAGCCCTCGCCCTGGCCGTTGCGGCCATCCGCCGCGGCGACATCAAGGCAGCTGAGACCGCTGTGCCCGGAATGCTGCTGTTCGCATCCGGCGCCGTGACGGCCCCGGTGCCCACGGCGGGCACTGCTGCCACGCGCGTGGTGGACACGGCACCGTCCACGTCGGCACTGCCCACCGTTGCCGGCGCCACGGTAGCGGGCGATGCCTCCACCGGCCAGCTCGCCGCGTCCCGTGAGTGGACCGACGACGACGACGTCGACTACGACGGCGCCGACGATAACGGTGACGTCGAGGAAGAAAAGCGCGGGCGCAGCCCGTGGACCATTCCGCTGATTGCCCTGCTGGTACTCATTTTGGCCGGTGTGGTGGCCTTCTTCGTCCTGACCGGTTCAGACGACAATGCAGACCCGGATCCGGCCGCCAGTTCCTCCGCTGCCAGCCCGTCCAAGAGCGCTTCGCCCTCCAAGTCGCCCTCCAAGTCGCCGTCGGCCACGCCGTCGGAATCTCCCAGCGATGAGGAAATCTTCGTTGACTCCACCGCCTATGCGGGCCGGCCGGTCAATGATGTCTACGCGGAACTGCTGGATCTCGGACTGCAGGTCAACCGGCTCCCGGTTTCCGACGCCAATGTTCCCGAGGGAATGGTCATTGAGGTTAATCCCTCCGGCAGCCTCGTTCCGGGGTCTGCGGTGACCGTCGTCTACTCCTCCGGACCGGAACTTGTTTCGGTACCGTCGCTGACGGGGCTTGACGAAGCGACTGCACGCCAGCGGATCGCCGACGCCGGTTTGGTGGCAAGGAACGGCGGCAGCGAGCCGTCAAACGCCAGGGCCGGCACGGTCACCCGCGTGGACCCAAGCGAAGGCGCTGCGGTACCCCAGGGCTCCCCGGTGACCTACTTCATTGCGCAGGCACCTGCACCCGCCCCGGCACAGCCCTCTCCCACCGCCCCGTCACCCTCCACCAACGGCGGCGCCAGCATCGGCGACACCGCCCAGTCCGATCCCAGCACCACGACCGGCAACCAGTAACCATGAGCGCAGATTTCCTTCGAGGGCAACCCACCCTCAACACCGACAACGTCCTGAACGGACGTTACGAGGTCGGTGAACTGATCGGACGCGGCGGCATGGCCGACGTCTACCTTGGCCGGGATATCCGCCTGGGCCGGACTGTCGCCATCAAGGTGCTGCGCCCGGACCTGGCACGGGATCCACTGTTCCAATCCCGTTTCCGGCGTGAAGCGCAGGCAGTCGCGGGGCTGAACCATCCCTCGGTTGTATCGGTTTACGACACCGGGGACCAGGAATCAGCGTCTACCCGCGACGATGTCCGGCTGCCCTACATCGTGATGGAATACGTGCCGGGCCGGACCCTGCGGGACCTCCTGAAGGCGGACGAGCTCACCATCGACAAATCGGTGGAGTATGTCCTGGGCGTCCTGGCCGCTTTGGATTACAGCCACCGTTCCGGGATTGTCCACCGCGACATCAAGCCCGCCAATGTGATGGTTACGGTCGACGGCGGCGTGAAGGTCATGGACTTCGGCATCGCCCGTGCCATGGCGGATTCAGCTGCCACCATGACGCAGACCCAGGCAGTGATCGGCACCGCCCAGTACCTTTCTCCGGAACAGGCACGCGGTGAAACAGTGGACGCACGCAGCGATCTCTACTCCGCCGCCTGCCTGCTTTTCGAATTGCTCACCGGCAGGCCGCCGTTCACCGGTGACAGCCCGGTGTCAGTTGCCTACCAGCACGTCCGCGAGCTGCCCGTGGCGCCCAGCAGCCTCAACCCCGAGGTTTCAACGGCCCTGGACGACGTATTGGAACGCGGTTTGGCCAAGGACCGGAACCACCGTTACCAAACGGCGCGCGAGTTCCGCGAAGCTCTGCTGGCGGTGCGCGACGGCGGACCCGCCACGGCTGCCACACAGGCGATTGCGGTGCCCCCGCATGCCGTACATCCGGCTGATCCGCAGGATGAGGAACCGCGTACCCGCGCCATGGCCAAGGTTCTGGCGGGCGGTTCGCTTACTGCCGAGGAAGACGCGGATCGTCCGGTCCTGAACATCGGTTCCACGGGGGAGCGCGAGCCGCAGCAAAAGGCACGGCGGCGTGCCTGGACCACCGTTTTCGTCATTCTCCTTGTCCTGGTCCTGGGCGCGGCCGGGGTTGTGGGCTGGAACGTGCTTAACGCCAAGCCCGCGGCTCCCACCACGGCCTCGGTCCCCCTTGTGGAAGCGATGTCGCAATCCGATGCCTTCAACGCGATAGTGGACGCCGGTTTCCGTGCGCCGTCCATCAGCGAGGAGTACAGCGATACCGTGCAGGACGGGCTGGCAATACGAACCTCCCCCGCCGCCGGTGCAATGGCCCATCTGCAAGAGGACATCACGCTCTATATCTCCAAGGGACCCTCCACGGCAGAGATCCCGGGCGACCTGATCGGAATGACCGAGTCCGGTGCCCGTGATGCGCTGCGCGAGCTGGACCTCAAGGGCGGGGCCACCAAAACCGACAACAGTTCCACCATGTCCGAGGGGCGTGTGCTGGGGACGGAACCCGCTGTCGGGGAGCGAGTGCCCGCTGGTACCGAGGTGAACATCATTGTGTCCACCGGCAAAGTGGTGGTCCCGGATCTGGCCGGCCTCACACGTGAGCAGGCTGAAGCCACGCTGTTGGATCCCACGCTGCTGCTTACGCCGAAGCTGGTGGAGGTGGAGTCCACCGAAGCTGCCCCGGGTATTGTGCTCTCACAGAGCGTTATGCCGGGAACCGAGGTCGCGCCGGGGACAAGCATTGTGGTGAACGTAGCGAAGGCCCCGGCTGAGCCCAGCCCGTCCCCCTCGCCGTCGTCCCCCAGCCCGTCTCCGAGCGCCGCCCAGCGCTAGGCGGCGTTCGGTTCCTGCGCCGGTCGGCCGGTGCGGGAGATCAGCGGGCTGAGGGTCGATGCATGGGCGGCGGCGCCGGCCAGGCCGCAGGACTCCAACCAGTTTCCCAGCATCTGGTAGCCGCCCTCCGTGAGGACGGACTCGGGATGGAACTGAACCCCGGACAAAGGCGCCTCGGTGTGGCGCAGGCCCATGATGATGCCGCTGGCGGTGCGGGCGGTTACCTGCAGCGAAGCCGGCACACTGTCCGCTACGGCCGCCAGGGAATGGTAGCGGGTGGCGGTCAGCGGGCTGTTCAGCCCGGTGAACACATCCTCACCTCCATGTTCCACCAACGAGGTCTTGCCGTGCATTAGTTCCGGAGCGTGCGTTACCGTTCCCCCGAAAGCCTCGGCCAGGGCCTGATGCCCCAGGCAGATGCCGAGCATGGGGGTTCCGGTGGTCCCGCACCAGCGGATCAGGTCAATGGACACACCGGCTTCGGCCGGGGTCCCCGGACCGGGGGACACCAGCACGCCGTTGTGCCCTGCCGCCAGTTCCAGTGCCTGTGCCGCGTCCAAGTCATCGTTGCGGACCACCGTGGTTTCCGCTCCAAGTTCCCGCAGATAACCCACCAGCGTGTATACAAAGCTGTCATAGTTGTCGATCACCAGGATGCGCGTGGTCATAGTGCTAGGAACCGCCAATCGTTGACTCCGTGAAGGATGGAAGAAGGCTGGTCTCTGCAAGCCACGGGAAAACAAACTCCATGAGCACCAGCACAGCTGCGGCAATAAGCACCGCGGAAAGGAAAATCCGGACCCACAGCGGGCCGGGCAGGCGTCGGAAGAGCCATGCATACATTTTAGCGACCTCCTTGCACATTAGCGGCGACGGCGTCTGCTATCTCTGCAGGCGGCCCGGCAGACTGAGGCTGCCACGAGTCCATCAGTGCGTAGGCAATGATCCGTTCCTGTGAGCCAAAGCGGGGATTGCAGCTGGTCAGCGTGAGGAACCGTTCCGTGGGGACCGCCTCCGGTTTTGTAGGCACCGGTGCCAAAACATCGACCTGGTCCGGCAGGACAAACTGCGTGTTGCGGTACACGTAGCTGTAGTACCCGTCCTTTGTCTGTACATAGATCCGGTCTCCGGGTACCAATGTGTGGATGGCGTCCAGGGCCTTGCCGTGGCTCTGCCGGTGTCCGGCCACCGCAAAATTGCCAACCCCGCCGGGCATGGCCGTGGCGGAGTAGTGGCCCAGTCCCAGCGTGTCCAGGACCCGGGTACCCACACCCGAGCTGACCGGCACCGCATAGTCCTCCCCGAAGCGCGGAACGTAAACGACCGCGAAAGTGGTTCCCTCATCAGCCGGCGGTTCCATCACTACCGGTTCGCCGTAGCCGGCCGGCGCGGGGGCCGGCGCGGGGGCCGGCGCGTCCTCAGGAGGCAGGTCAAAATCCTTGTACAGGTCCTGCACGGCCTCCTGCTGGGACCTGTTTGCTTCCAGATCCGTCCACCACAGCTGCCAGGCCACAAACAGGCCCAGGATAACTCCCAGGGTCACCAGGATTTCCCCTAGGACGTGGACCACCATGCGTCCCGGGCCGCCCGCGGGGGACGGGTGGGAGCGTGGGCGGTGCTCCTCGCGGACTGCTGGGGACTGGTCCATACGCTCCTCGGCGGGATGGTCTTCGAAGCTTAGTGTGCCCAAGGATACTCTGCCCCGGTAATTCGCTAGGATAATCAGGAACGGGAGGCCGTGCCATGCAGCGCCTGCAGCCATGCAGTGTTGTCCCCGCCCCTGAGACCGCCACCAACAAACCGCCGGCATCCGCAGAGCCGGTTCTGCCAGGAGGATCCGTGCCTGAGTCCAAGTCCCGCAAGAAGCCGCCGCGCCCCGCTGCCGAGCCCCGTGTTAATTCCGCAGCCAAGCCGAACCCCGTTTGGTACAAGCCGGTGATGTTCGGCCTGATGATCATCGGGTTGCTGTGGATCATCACCTACTACATCACCCAGGGAGGATTCCCCGTCCCGTCTCTGGGTGCCGCCAACATTCTGGTGGGCTTTGGTATTGCCATTGTGGGCTTTCTGATGACTACGCGCTGGCGCTGACTCCGTTCAGCCTCGCAACCTTAAGGGCCTTCCCGCTGCCACCCGCAGCCGGAGGGCCCTTTCTGTTGGTCTGAAGTCGTTATCCCCGGTTTTCCTGTTGTTCACAGGTTGTGCACGGAGTTATCCACAGGTGTGGGTAACTCTGTGGGTTACTTCCGCAACTTCCGCGCAAACAAAGGGATCCGGGTTATCCACAGCTGTGGAATTACATGTGTGTAAGTCCGTTCAGGCTATGGATAACCCTGTGGATCGCTGGTCCGGAGGAGAAACTACACCCTTGTTAGTTATTAACACTGTGGGTATCTCTGTGGATAACTTTGCCTTAACGCACAGTGCCCGCCGTCACAAGGACAGCGGGCACGCACGGGCAGGCAAGCGCTACACGGGAGACGGCCAAAGGATGGTTGCCACCACCAGGAGCAGGGCTATGGCCGCCAGCCCCAGGAACTGGACAACCGTCCGGTTCTTACCCCGGGGCGCATAGGCAATGATGGCCGCGCAGGCCGCCCCGGTCACCAGTCCACCCACGTGGGCCTGCCAGGCGATATTCGGGAAGACAAAGCCCATCACCAGGTTAAGCAGGAGCAGGATCACCAGGGAACGCAGTTCACCCCTCCGCTGGCGGATCACCACAAACAGTGCACCGAAGAGCCCGAAGATCGCTCCCGAGGCTCCCACGACAGGTGTTCCGGGGTCGGCAAGGTACATAACGCCCACCGAGCCGCCTACGGCCGAGATCAGATAGAGCAGGGCGAAGCGCGCCCGGCCGAACATCGGCTCCAGCGTCCGGCCCAGGAACCACAGCGCATAGAGGTTGAAAGCTATGTGGACGAAGCCGCCTGCTGAATGCAGGAAGGCAGACGTCAGCATCCTCCACGGCTCATAGTCCGTGTAGACCGGCCGGTACCAGAAGTCGGAAGTAAAGCCGGGGACCGCCAGCTGCAGGAGGAAGGCGGCGGCGCAAATCGCCATGATGGTGATGGTTACTACCGGTTTGCCCGTCCCGGCAGCCGGGGCCGTGCGTCCGCCGTACACGGTGCGGTAGGCCGGCTGCTTCCGGTTCTGTTCGGCAAAGCAATCCACGCACTGCACGCCTACGGCGGCGTTGTGCTGGCATTCAGGGCAGGCCGGGCGTCCGCAACGCTGGCAGCGGATATAGCTGACCCGGTCCGGATGGCGCGGACACACTGGAACCTGCGACGCCGGCGCTCCGGCCGGCACTCCATATGACATTGCTCGAAACTCCCGGATTGACGAAAGGCCCCGGCCGGATAGTCCGGCCGGGGCACCCTTCGAACAGGTTAGAGCTGCTCGACGGTAATGCTGTTGATAACCACGTCTTCGGTCGGCTTGTCGCGTCCGTCGGTGGAGACCGCATTGAGCTGGTCGACCAATGCGCGGGACTCGTCGTCGGCAACCTCACCGAAGATGGTGTGCTTTCCCTGCAGCCACGTGGTGGGCACCGAGGTGATGAAGAACTGCGAACCGTTGGTGCCGCGTCCCATCTGGATGCCGGCGTTGGCCATGGCCAGCTTGTACGGGGTGGCGAAATCAAGGTCGGGGTTGATTTCGTCGTCGAACTGGTAGCCGGGTCCGCCGGTGCCGCGGCCCAGGGGATCGCCGCCCTGGATCATGAAATCCTTGATGATGCGGTGGAAGATCGTACCGTCGTAGAGCGGGCGGCTCGTCTTTTCACCCGTTGCCGGGTCGGTCCACTCGATCTCACCGGTGGCCAGGCCAACGAAGTTCTTGACCGTCTTGGGGGCATGGTTGCCGAACAGGTTGATACGGATATCGCCCATGGACGTGTGGATGGTCGCTTTTGCTGTAGGAATAGCAGTCATAACAACATTCTTCCACGGCGCTTGCGCACAGGGGCGGAAACCGGCAGGTTCAGCGCACAGTGAAAACCGCCGCCTGCCGCGGCCTCCGATAGCAGAGATCAGCTCGAACACGTAGGCTAAGGCTGAAACGACACTATCCCGGGAGGTAGTTTTGAAGAAGGACCGCATCACCCATGACCTTGAAGCCAATGTGGCTGCTGGCCTCGTAACGGCCCGCGACTGGGCTTCGCCCAAGGTGGACGCAGCCAAGGGCTGGGCCGTTCCGCGCATTGAGAAGGGGATCGAAACCGCATCTCCGAAGATCCAGGACGGTATCAAGCGTGCTGCTGACGAGCTTGCCCAGGGCGTAGCCACCGTAACGCCGCGCATCCAGGGCGGGCTTGAGAAGGTTGGGCCGCGGATCAGCCACGCTGTGGATGAAGCCGCTCCGCGCATCCAGAGCACCCTGGACCGGGCTACACCGGCCCTGAACACCGCGAAGGACCGCGTCGTCGACGATTACCTCCCGGCGCTTTCCACCCGGATCGGTGTGGCCGCGGACAGCGTTTCGCGCAGCCTGACGGCAGCCAACGTTCCTGTACAGACCGCGGTTTCCAAGGTCACGGGCAACAAGAAGGCGCTCAAGCGCGCACAGAAGGCTGCAGCCCAGGCTGCCAAGCAGGCCCGCAAGAACCAGAAGGGCGGCGGCAAGGGGTGGCTGGTCTTCGGCATCATCGCCGCTGCCGTCACCGCCGGCGTAGCTGCCTGGCGTGCCTCGCGTCCGGTTGAGGATCCTTGGAAGACCCCCGCACCGAAGCCGGCTGCTGCCACCACTCCCGCCACGGCTCCGGCACCGGCGGCTACCGGGACATCCTCCGGAGCCTCCACGGCCAAGCCCGCTGAGCCGGCGACGCCGGCACCGGTCGAGGTGCCCAAGCCGAAGGCCGCGGCTGCCTCCACTCCGACCGAGAAGGCCGGCACGAACGCTGCGGCTGCCTCCTCTGAGACCAAGGAAACGGTCGCCAGTATCAAGGAAGCAGCCGAGCGTGCTGCCTCCCGTTCCGGCGACAAGGCGTCCGAAGCCGGCAAGCACAGCAAGGAAGCCGCGGGCGAGGCCAAGGAAGCTGCCAAGCCTTCAGGCGCCCACTCAGATAACAACACCGGCAAGAAGTAACACCGGTTAGAAAAAATACCGGCAAGAAAAAACAGGGAGGTCCCCGCTGCGGCGGGCACCTCCCTGTTTTGGTTCCGGCCTTATGTGCCGGGCTGCTCTCTGAACTAGGGTTGCACGTCTCCGCCCAGGGCCGGCGGTGCCGGGGGGATAGGTTCGGTGCCGGGCCGGCGTCGTGCCCTGCCCTGTCCGGCCACTACCACCGTTAATCCGGCGAGGATAAGGCCCAGCCCGGCGTATGTGCCCGCCGGAAGCTGCTCGTGCAGGAACACCGCCGCCAGGATGGCCGCGCCGGGGATCTCCAGCAGGATAATCATGGAAACCACCAACGGGCTGATGACAGCCAGCAGGTGGTTGAACACCGAGTGGCCCAGGATCTGCGCCACCACGGTTACACCGAGGATCCCCAGCCACGCCGCCGGCGGAAAGCCGACCAGCGGCTGCCGGAAGACCGCACAGAGCGCCAGGAGCAGCACGGCGCATGCTCCGTAGCAGAGAGTGGTGTACGTGCCCGTAGACATGGACTCACGGGCTTTTCCGCCTGCGATGGTGTAGACACCCGCGAGGGCACCGCCGGCCACCGCCAGGACATCGCCGATCAGTGCCTCCCGCGAAAGACCCAGGTCAAAGCCGGAAATCACCACAACTCCGGCGAACGCGGCGGCCAGCCCTGCCAACACAACAGGCGCAACCCGGATACCGCGCAGCACATTAAACAGGGCGATCCACCCCGCTTGGAGGCAGACAAGCGCCGTAGCCGCGGCCACGGACGTCAGCTGCAGTGAAGTGATGAAGCAGGCGAAGTGAAATGCCAGGGCCACCGCCGCAACGGCAGTCCACCGGTACTCGCGTGCCCCAAGCCGTGCGAATTCCCGGCGCCGTCCCAAAGCTGCGGGACCGCCCATGAGTACCGCGCCCAGGGCATTGCGCCAGAAGGCGATGGCAAGGGCGGGGGCAGCCGTAGCGGCCATAATGGGCCCGGACGCGGACACGCCCAGGACACCCACTGCGGCCAGGAAAATATTCACAGGCCAACAGTAGTGCAGCCCCGCTCCTGCACCGGCGCCGGACTGTTTCCGGGAGTCACGGCGGCTTAACGCAGAAGGTCCCCGCTCCGAGGAGCGGGGACCTTCTGTCTATTCTTTCGGTGGAGGCACGGGGACTCGAACCCCGAACCCCCTGCTTGCAAAGCAGGTGCGCTACCAATTGCGCCATGCCCCCGAAATGAGAACCTATCCAGTATAACCCACCGTTACCGGCCGGGTTACCAGATTCGACCTTTTGGCGGTTAGCCGACCTTGTCGGTCGATTCCTTCCAAACTGTCTTCTCAGCGGCAGTTTCCTGCCACTTCTTATAGGCGAAGACTCCAGCAGCAGCCGCTGCCATGACTGTCAGCAACTTCTTCATGGAATCCTCCTTGCCGTTCCGGTCCACCTTTTGCAAGGTGTTCCGTGGGCGTACCAGGACTTGAACCTGGGACCTCTTCGTTATCAGCGAAGCGCTCTAACCGCCTGAGCTATACGCCCCGAACCTCTTCGGGCCGAGATATGACTCTACCGTACCTTTGCCCGGAAGAACAAATCGGGCTGTTTTCCGGTTCCGGAGCGGCTGCAGGAGCGCGTCCGGAACCGGAAAACACTAGTCGTCGGTGAGGGTCACACCAATGCCGCCGACCAGCGTGGAGGCAATGTTGTAGAGCACGGCGGCCAGCATGGACAGTGCCGTCAGCAGCAGCACATTCACCACGGCGATGATGGTCGCGAAGGACACCACCTGGCCCAGGGAAGCGAAGTCCCGGAGGTCGAAGCCGCCGGACTCGCTGCCGGCAATCTCGCCCAGCAGGGTGTTAACCCGGTCGAAGATGCCGGTCAGGTCCAGCACGGTCCACAGCACGATGGCTGCCACCACGGTGACCACGCCCAGTGCAACCGACAGCAGGAACGCCATCTTCAGGACGGACCAGGGATCGATCTTGCTGACCAGTAGCCGGGCCTTGCGGGCTTTGGCCTTGGGTACGGGTTTCACCAGCGGCTGGCGGTTCCCCGCTGCGCTCTGACCTCCCCCAGGGCGCTGGGCCGGCCGTGCCGGGGTCTTCACCCGCGGCCCGGCGCCCGAGGACGACCTAGGGCTTGAGTTGGTCGAGCTCACTCGTTACCTCCATCTTGTGCTGACTGTGCATCGCGCCCAGCCGTTTCGTCTGTAGACAACGGTACTTCATCGCCTGCGGCCCCCACAGGTTCGGTTCCGGCGGTTACCGGTGCCGTGCCTGATGTTCCGTCTTCGGAGTTTTCGTCCTCTTCGACCGCCAAGTCGCGCTCGGAGTTCCGCGCAACGGCGATAATCCGGTCATTCTTGTCCGGCTTGGCGAAGATAACACCCATGGTGTCGCGGCCCTTGGCGGGCACACCGGTCACGGAGGACCGGACTACCTTGCCGCCCTGCATAACCACCAGGACCTCGTCTTCTTCCTGGACCACCATGGCACCGACCAGATGGCCGCGGTCCTCGGCGTACTTGCCCACCTTGATACCCAGGCCGCCACGGCCCTGGACCCGGTATTCGTCCGCGCTGGTGCGCTTGGCGTAGCCGCCCTCGGTCACGGTGAAGACAAAGGAGTCCTCGGTGACGACGTCGGCCGCCAGCAGTTCGTCATCCTCACGGAACTTCATGCCCGTGACACCGGAGGTGGCACGGCCCATGGGACGCAGCGCGTCGTCGGTGGCCGTGAAGCGCAGCGACTGGCCCAGCCGCGAAACCAGCATCAGGTCATCGGTTTCGGAGACCAGCTGGGCGGAAACCAATTCGTCTTCGTCGCGGAGGTTGATGGCAATAACGCCGGCAGAGCGGTTGGTGTCGTAGTCCGCCAGGCGGGTCTTCTTCACCAGGCCGCGCTTAGTGGCCAGCACCAGGTACGGGGCGGCGTCGTAATCCGGCAGCGCCAGGACCTGGGCAATGTGCTCGTCCGGCTGGAAGGCCAGCAGGTTCGCCACGTGCTGGCCCTTGGCATCCCGCCCGGCTTCGGCCAGTTCGTAGGCCTTGGCACGGTAAACGCGGCCCAGGTTGGTGAAGAACAGCAGCCAGTGGTGGGTGGTGGTGACGAAGAAGTGCTCCACGACGTCGTCCCCGCGCAGCTGGGCGCCCTTGATGCCCTTGCCGCCCCGGGCCTGCTGCCGGTAGTTGTCACTGCGGGTGCGCTTGACGTAGCCGCCGCGGGTGATGGTGACCACCATTTCCTCTTCGGGAATGAGGTCTTCCATGCTCATGTCGCCGTCATAGCCCATGAGGATCTTGGTGCGGCGGTCGTCACCGTATTTGTCGGCGATTTCCTGCAGTTCCTCGCTGACAATGGAACGCTGGCGTTCTTCGGAAGCCAGGATGATGTTGTATTCGGCGATTTCAGCTTCGAGCTTCGCGTGCTGGTCCTGGATCTTCTGGCGTTCCAGGGCAGCCAAGCGGCGCAGCTGCATATCGAGGATGGCCTGCGACTGGATTTCGTCGATTTCCAGCAGGCCCATCAGGCCGGTCCGTGCATCTTCCACCGTGGAGGACCGCCGGATCAGGGCGATGACCTCGTCGAGGGCATCCAGGGCCTTGAGCAGGCCGCGCAGGATGTGCGCAGCTTCCTCGGCCTTGCGCAGGCGGTACCGGGTGCGGCGGACAATCACTTCGAGCTGGTGGGTCACCCAGTGCCGGATGAAGGCGTCCAGGCTCAGGGTGCGGGGCACCCCGTCCACGATGGCCAGCATGTTGGCACCGAAGTTGTCCTGCAGCTGCGTGTGCTTGTACAGGTTGTTCAGGACCACCTTCGCCACGGCGTCACGCTTGAGCACGATCACCAGGCGCTGGCCGGTGCGGCCGGAAGTTTCATCGCGCATGTCGGCGATGCCGGTGATCTTGCCGTCCTTGACCAGTTCGGCAATCTTGACGGCCAGGTTGTCCGGGTTGGCCTGGTAGGGGAGTTCGGTGACCACCAGGCAGGTACGGCCCTGGAGTTCCTCCACGTTCACCACGGCACGCATGGTGATGGAGCCGCGGCCGGTGCGGTAGGCGTCCTCGATTCCCTTGTGGCCCAGGATGGTGGCGCCGGTGGGGAAGTCGGGGCCCTTGACCCGCCGGATCAGTTCCTCAAGCAGCACATCGTTCGGTGCGTCCGGGTTCTGCAGGTACCACTGGACACCGTCCACAACCTCGCGCAGGTTGTGCGGCGGGATGTTGGTGGCCATGCCGACGGCAATGCCGGAGGAACCGTTGACCAGGAGGTTCGGGAACCGGGAGGGAAGAATGGTCGGTTCCTGGTTGCGGCCATCGTAGTTGTCCTGGAAATCGACGGTTTCCTCGTCAATGTCCCGGACCATTTCCATGGCCAGCGGCGCCATCTTCGTTTCGGTATACCGCGGCGCCGCAGCGCCGTCGTTACCCGGCGAACCGAAGTTGCCCTGGCCCAGGGCCAGCGGGTAGCGCATGGTCCAGTCCTGGATCAGGCGGACGAGGGCATCATAAATCGCCGAGTCGCCGTGCGGGTGGTACTGGCCCATGACCTCGCCCACCACACGGGCGCACTTGTTGAAGGAACGGTCCGGGCGGTACCCGCCGTCGAACATCGCGTACAGGACGCGGCGGTGCACGGGCTTGAGCCCGTCGCGCACGTCGGGCAGCGCACGTCCCACAATGACAGCCATGGCGTAGTCAAGGTAGGAACGCTGCATCTCGGTCTGCAGGTCGATTTGCTCGACCCTGTCGGTCAGTGCGGTCCCGGCCAGGGGAGCCGTGTCCCCGGTTACCTCGGGAGTCTCATCACTCATTGGTTCTGCTTCCGTTCTATGTCGCTAAAGTCCATATTCGCCGGCAGCGGGGGCCGGCTGGGCGAATCCGCTAGATGTCCAGGAAGCGCACATCCTTGGCGTTCTGCTGGATGAAGCTGCGGCGGGATTCGACGTCTTCGCCCATGAGGACCGAGAAGACCGAGTCCACGGCGGCTGCGTCGTCCATGGTGACCTGCAGCAGCGTGCGGTGCTCGGGGTCCATGGTGGTGTCCCAGAGCTCGGTGTAGTCCATTTCGCCCAGGCCCTTGTAACGCTGGATGCCGTTTTCCTTCGGCAGGCGCTGGTTGTTGGCCAGACCGCGGGCAATCACTTCGTCCCGTTCCCGGTCACTGTAGACGTAGTCGTGGGCGTGGTTGGACCACTTGATCCGGTACAGCGGCGGCTGGGCCAGGTACACGTAACCGCTTTCGATCAGCGGACGCATATAACGGAACAGCAGGGTCAGCAGCAGTGTGGTGATGTGCTGGCCGTCAACGTCTGCATCGGCCATCAGCACGATCTTGTGGTAGCGGGCCTTTTCGACGTCGAAGTCCTCACCGATGCCGGCACCGAAGGCGGTGATCATGGCCTGGACTTCGGCGTTGCTCAGTGCCCGGTCGAGGCGGGCCCGTTCCACGTTGAGGATCTTGCCGCGCAGCGGCAGGATGGCCTGGGTCTCGGGGTTGCGCCCGCGGACGGCGGAGCCGCCGGCCGAGTCACCTTCCACGATGTAGATTTCGGACCTGGACGGGTCCTTGGAGGAGCAGTCCTTCAGCTTGCCGGGCATGCCGCCGGATTCCAGCAGGCCCTTCCGGCGGGTGGATTCACGCGCCTTGCGGGCAGCCAGCCGGGCCTGCGAGGCCTGGATGGACTTGCGGATGACGTCGCGGGCCGGGCCGGGGTTGCGCTCAAGCCAATCGCCGAGCTGGTCGGTGACCACACGCTGAACAAAGCCCTTGACCTCGGAGTTGCCAAGCTTGGTCTTCGTCTGGCCCTCGAACTGCGGTTCGGCCAGCTTGACCGAGATGACTGCGGTCAGGCCTTCGCGGATGTCGTCGCCGGTGAGGTTGTCATCCTTTTCCTTGATGATGTTCTTCTCACGGGCGTACCGGTTGATCAGCGACGTCATGGCGGCGCGGAAGCCTTCTTCGTGCGTTCCGCCTTCATGCGTGTTGATGGTGTTCGCGTAGGTGTGGACGCTCTCCGAGTAAGCGGTGGTCCACTGCATGGCCATCTCCACGGCCATCTTCTTATCCGAATCCTCAGTTTCAAAGGCGATGACGTCGTCGTGGACTACTTCAACCTTCTTCGAGGAGTTCAGGTGCTTGACGTAGTCCAGGAGGCCGTCCGCGTACAGGTAGTCCACCATGCGGTGCTTCGGCGCCGCGTCTTCGGCTCCGTCGGGAGCCTCGGTGATTTCCTCGGTTTCCTCTTCGAGCATCCGCTCGTCGGTGAGCCGGATCCGCAGGCCCTTGTTCAGGAAGGCCATCTGCTGGAAGCGGGCACGCAGGGTTTCAAAGTCGAACTCGGTGGTTTCGAAGATTTCCGGGTCCGGGTAGAACGTCTGGGTGGTGCCGGTTTCCTCGGTTGGCTCGCCCTGGCGCAGTTCACCCACGGGGTGGCCGCCGTTCGCGAAGCTCTGGTGCCAGGTGTAGCCCTGCCGGCGTACTTCGGTTTCCACCCGTTCGGAGAGGGCGTTGACCACTGAAATACCTACGCCGTGCAGGCCGCCGGACACGGCGTACCCGCCGCCGCCGAACTTGCCGCCGGCGTGCAGGATGGTCATAACCACCTGGACGGTGGGGATGCCCTCGGTGGGGTGCATGTCTACGGGGATGCCGCGGCCGTTATCAGTAACTCTGACGCCGCCGTCGGCCTGCAACACCACTTCAATGTGGTCGCAGTAGCCAGCCAGGGCCTCATCAACCGAGTTGTCCACCACTTCGTACACCAGGTGGTGCAGCCCTCGGGGGCCGGTGGAACCGATGTACATGCCCGGGCGCTTACGGACTGCCTCAAGGCCTTCCAGGACCGTAATTTCATTCGCGCCGTATTCCACGGGGGTGGAGTTTTCCGGGGCGGTGTGGTCCTCTGGTGTTACCTCTGAGTTGTCCATCTCATTGTCGTTAGCCACAGGTGCTGTCGACTCCTCTTGTGTTCGTCAGAATTGAAGCCTCCCCAGCGGACAGGCATCTCCACCGTCAATTCTACCGCGCTGCGAGCCGTAAACCTGCCCAAAACACCCTCTGGCAGGCCACTAATGACGGTTTGCAGCCAACCGCACCGCCCCGGATAAGGCCGGATACCGGTCCGGGGGTCCCAAAGCCCCTGACCGGCTCCTGCAAGGCTTCGAATTACGCTGCCGGAGAAGGGCCGGGTGGCGTGGATCACGGCGGGGCCTGCGGCCGGGATTTATCCGTAGGTATCACGGGGGCCGCGGCCCTTGACGCTTCTCAAGCCCTTGCGCCAGTTGGGTGCCGCGGGTCCGATCACTTCGATCTTGGTAACGACGCCGGGACCCAGTTCGGAGTCGAAGCGGGCAATCAGGGCATCACGGAGCAACCGCAGCTGCGTGGCCCAGGCCGTGGAATCACAGCGGACCTGGACGGTGGTGTCCTGGAAGGACTCGGGCTTGCAGTGGGCACTGACCTCGCTTCCCACCAATTCCTCCCACCGGGAAATCACCGATCCGACGGCAACGGGGGAGTTCCAACCGCGTTCGCTGACGAACCGGGTGAACACCTTGCCCAAGCCCTGCGGGTCCCGGCCTACATATTCGCCCGGGATGAACGGGCCCTGCTGCCGCTTCCCTGTTTTGCGCCGGGTTGCCGGCGTGCGCTGGTTGCCGCGGGCAAGTGCGGCCTGGCGCATGCGGTTCAGCTGTTCGCGTGCGGCATCGGGGCGTTCGTCCGGATTGTCCGCGCCCGGACCCCCGGGATCCGGCTGGCCCGTGTCAGGAGACGGGCACACTGATGCCTCCGGGAACCACCGTGATGATGCGCCCCGCCAGCGCCTCCGGAATGTCATCTCCCACCGCTGCAGTGACCAGCACCTGCTCTGCTCCGGCAACGATTCCGGCAAGACGCTGCCGGCGCTGCACATCCAGTTCGGCAAATACATCGTCGAGGATCAGGATGGGTCCGGCCCCGGGCGTGGGATCGTCGCTGGTCAGCAGGTAGTAGGAACCCAGCCGAAGGGCCAGGGCAAAGGACCAGGTTTCTCCGTGCGAGGCGTACCCCTTGGCCGGGGCCTGCCCGAGGATGAGTTCCAGCTCGTCCCGGTGCGGGCCGACCAGCGAAATGCCGCGGTCAATCTCCCGCCGCCGGTTGGCGGCAAAGGCCTGCAGGAAGCGTTCGGTCAGTTCCTCCGTGCCGAGGGCGTACAGCTCATCGGGGTCCTGGGCACCTTCGACCGCGCCGTCGTCGTTTACCGCTCCCTGCAAGGTGGAGCGGTAAACCGCCTTTGCCGCCTTTGAACCGTCTGTCAGGTCCCGGTAGGCCGCCTGCAGATGCGGCTGCAGCCGTTCCAGTGCCTGCAGCCGGGCAGCGACCAGCCGTGCGCCTGCCTCGGCCATGTGCTGGTCCCATACCTCGAGCGTGGCTTCGTGCGCTGCAGTGAAACGGCCCGTGGCGCGCGCCGACTTCAACAGCGCGTTCCGCTGTTTCAGCACCCGTTCATAATCGGCACGCGTAGCGGCATGGTGGGGGACCAGGGAAACAATGAGTTCGTCGAGGAACCGCCTGCGGCTGCCCGGATCACCCTTGACCAGGGCCAGGTCCTCCGGGGCAAAAAGGACGGTGCGGCACAGGCCGAGAATGTCGCGGGCCCGCACAGGATTGGCACGGTTGATCCGCGCCCTGTTGCTGCGGCCAGGGTTGAGTTCCAATTCCACTGAGGTGGCCTGGGAACCGCGGACCAGCCGAGCCCGGACCAGTGCCTGACCGGCGTCGAAGTTCACCAGCGGCGCATCTGTGCTAACCCGGTGGGAAGAGAGTGTGGCCAGGTAACCGATGGCTTCGACGATGTTGGTCTTGCCTGTTCCGTTTGGCCCGACAAACACGGTGACGCCGGGCTCGAGCCGCACGTCCAGCTGGGGATAACTCCGGAAACCGGTCAGCGACAGATGGTCAACGTACATCGGTTCCGTGCTCTCCCATCCTGTAGGTCTCAGTTGGTTCCGGTCTTTTTACCTTACGCGCTCGGCAGGTCCGGATCCGGGCGGACAACTTTGTGCACCTCATGGCCGCCGAACTGGCGGCGCAGTGCGGCCACCATCCGCATGGCCGGCGCGTCCTGCTGCCGGGAGGCAAACCTGGCATACAGGGCGGCCGTGATCGCAGGAGCCGGGATGCCCGAGGCCACGGCCTCTTCCACAGCCCAGCGTCCCTCCCCCGAATCATCAGCCCGGCCGGCGGTTCCGCTTAGTCCGGGGTCCTCCTGCAGTGCCTTGACCGCCAGCTCCAGCAGCCAGGACCGCACCACCGTTCCCTGCTGCCAAGCCCCGAGGATACCCGGAACATCTTCGATGATGTCTTTGGCTGCCAGGAGTTCATATCCCTCTGCATAGGACTGCATCAGCCCGTATTCAATCCCGTTGTGGACCATCTTCGCGTAATGCCCGGCACCCGTACGGCCGGCGTGGACGAAGCTTTCCGCCCGGTCACCGTCCGGGCGGAGGGCGTCAAAGACAGGTATGGCCCGATCCACATCTTCGGCCGCGCCGCCGACCATCAGCCCGTACCCGTTGTCCTGGCCCCGGATACCCCCGGAAACGCCGCAGTCCAGGAAACGGATCCCTTTCAGGCCCAGCAGCCGGGAGGCTTCCCGGTCATCACTGAACCTGGAGTTCCCGCCGTCGATCACCAGGTCTCCGGTTTCGAGTACCTCCGAAAGCTCGGCGAGGGTTCCGTCCGTGGGATCACCGGCCGGAACCATGACCCACACAATCCGCGGAACCGGCAGCTCGGCAACCATTTCCGCCAGCGATCCCACGTCACTATGAACGGGGTCCCTGTCAAATCCTGTTACATCCACATTGTTACGGCGCAGTCTTGCACGCATTCCGTAACCCATTTTCCCGAGTCCGATGAGGCCGATGTGCATTTCTGCTCCTCTGATTGGGCTCCCGGGCAGCGGATCCGGTGACCGAGGCCTTACTGGTTGGGAAGCCGCACCGGCATCAACAGGTACCGGTAGTCGGCCTGGTCCTCGCCGGTGAGCTCTTCCTGGGCCGAAATGACCGCCGGTTTGGGAGGTGTGGTGAAGGAAAAGCGGACGTATTTGCTGGGGAAGGCACCAAGGCCTTCGCTCAGGTAGTGCGGGTTGAAGGCAACAGTGATGTCGTCGCCGACAAGTGCGGCCTCAAGCGCTTCGGAGGCCTGCGCATCCTCGCCGGTGCCGGCGTCGAGTGTCAGCTGGCCGTCGGTGAAGGCCAGGCGCACCGGAGTATTGCGCTCGGCAACCAGGGATACGCGGCGGACCGCCTCAACCAGGGCATGTGTTTCCACGGTGGCGTGGATGGGGGTGTTTTCCGGGAAAAGCGACCGGATCTTGGGGTAGTCGCCGTCAACCAGAAGCGACGTGGTCCGCCGGCCTCCGCTTTCAAAGCCGATCAGTTCGCTGTCCTCGGACAACGCGATGTTCAGGTCGCCGGCGCTGCCAAGTGTCTTGGCAACTTCGTTGAGGGTTTTGGCCTTGACCAGCGCACTGGTGGAGATGCCGGGAACCGTAGGCTTCCAGGCCAATTCACGCAGGGCTAGCCGGTAACGGTCAGTTGCCAGGAACGTAATGAGATCGTCTTCAATTTCCATCCGGACACCGGTCAGGATGGGCAGCGTGTCATCCCGGCTCGCGGCGATGATGACCTGGGAAACAGCCTGCGCGAAGGCATCGCCGTCGACTACGCCGCTGACTTCGGGAAGCGCGGGAAGTTCCGGATATTCCGCCTCGGGCATGGTGGCCAGGTTGAAGCGGCTGTTGCGGCAGGTCAGCGTCACCTTTGCGCCGTCGGTCTCGACCTCCACCGGGGCGGATGGCAGGCTGCGGCAGATCTCCGCAAGGAGGCGGCCGGAGACCAGGATGGTGCCTTCTTCGCTGACATCGGCAGGAATCTGCAACCGGGCCGAGATTTCGTAATCGAAACTGGCCAGGCTCAAGGAACCGTTTTCGGCTTTGATAAGCAGCCCCGAAAGGACAGGAACCGGCGGGCGCGGGGACAGGGATCGTGCTGTCCACGTGACGGCCTCTGCCAGGACATCCCGCTCAACTCTGAACTTCACTGAAGGGTGCCGCCTTTCGCAACGTACTTCTCAGTACAACTGAACTTGTTTCAGAACTCGAGGTGAGTTCCGTGGTGGAACATGTGTGGAACTTGGTGGGGTGGCATGTCCGCCACCGCCTGTGTCCGCCCTCATCCCTCCATCTGTGGGTTGGAGGCGGATGCATGCGAATGACAACCATACTCTGTGACAGCTTAGCCCGGTCCCGGCCAACGATGTACCGGGTTTGTGATTCAACAGGCGGCAGCACGGGTGCATGCTCGTCTTTGATGTTTTTGAGCTGCCGGATGGCTGGTTGGTCCGAGGGGTCTTGAGCTTAGTTGTTATTTGGTGGAACCGAATTGCTTAAGGTCCGTAGTGTTAATAACTCCTGTGGATACTGTGGATAACCCGCGGTGTCCCCGCATCCCGGCTGTTTAAGCCTGTTGATAACCTGTGGATCCTCTGCAGCGGTTGGCGGCGGGGGTGTTGGAAACTTTTCGAGGGTTCCGCGTATCCACAGGGAAGTGTGGGTAAACACGGGTTGTCCACCGGGTTATCCACACCCTTGTCCACAAATGTTAATTCGAGCCCCTGCGGGGCTTTGGAAACCGGGCGGATCAGGCCTCGCGCTGCTGCTGCTTGATGCGGTTGGTGAGCTCCGTGACCTGGTTGTAAATGGCGCGGCGTTCAGCCATCAGTTCACGGATCTTCCGGTCCGCATGGATCACGGTCGTGTGGTCACGCCCGCCAAGCTCCTGGCCGATCTTCGGCAGGGACATGTCCGTGAGCTCCCGGCACAAGTACATGGCAATCTGCCGCGCGGTCACCAGGGTGCGCGTCCGCGACTTGCTGCACAGTTCCTCCAGGCTGATCTGGAAGTACGCCGCCGTCTGCCCGAGGATGGACGCGGCAGTGATTTCCTGCGCGCCGTCGTCGGTGATCAGGTCCTTCAACACAATCTCTGCCAGTCCGACGTCGACCTGCTGGCGGTTCAGGCTGGCGAACGCAGTGACTCGGATCAAGGCGCCTTCAAGCTCGCGAATATTGGTGGAGATTTTGGAGGCGATGTACTCCAACACGTCGTCCGGGGCACTAAGGCTGTCTCCGATGGCCTTTTTCCGGAGGATGGCAATGCGGGTTTCGAGTTCCGGCGGCTGCACATCAGTGAGCAGGCCCCATTCGAACCGTGAGCGCATGCGTTCCTCGAATCCGGAAAGCTGCTTGGGCGGCAGGTCGGAGGTGATGACCACCTGCTTGTTGTGGTTGTGCAGCGCATTGAAGGTGTGGAAGAACTCCTCCTGCGTTGCATCCTTGTTGGCCAGGAACTGGATGTCGTCAATCAGCAGGATGTCCACGTTGCGGTAGAGCTGCTTGAAGCTGGCGCCTTCGTCGTACCGGATGGAGTTGATGAAGTCGTTGGTGAATTCTTCCGAGTTGACGTACCGGACCCGGATGCCCGTGTACAGGTGGCGTGCATAGTGGCCGATGGCGTGCAGCAGGTGGGTCTTGCCCAGCCCGGAATCGCCGTAGATAAAGAGCGGGTTGTAGGCCTTGGCCGGTGCTTCCGCCACGGCCACGGCGGCGGCGTGGGCAAAGCGGTTGGATGAACCAATCACGAAGGTTTCAAAGACATACTTCGGATTGAGCCGGCCGAATTCCTGGCTGGTGCTGGGCGGAGTAGGCGAAGGGGCGCTTTCCCCGGACGGTACCGGGCTGGGCGCCGCTGCCTCTTCCTCGGGTTCGGGCTCAGCCTCGACAACGGGTGTGAGGTCCGCATCGATAACAAACGCGCACTGAATGTCCGCCTGGAAGACGCCGCGCAGGACCTCATCGAGGATGTTCTTAAGCTGCGTCTGCAGTACTTCCCGCGTCAACTCATTCGGGACGGCGACCAGCAGGGTGGTGCCGATGAGGCCTTGGGCCTGCGCCAGCACAACGAATCCGCGCTGTCGGGGGGTGACCCTGTCGTCGGTCTCCAGGGTCCGAATGACCTTGCGCCAAGAGCTGCCAACATCGTTGATTTCGTCCGTACCCACAAAAACCTCTCGTGACGCCTCGCGGCGGTCTAAGAAAACCAGGGATCCCGGCGGGGATCCCGGCACTTCATCCACAGAGTTATGCACAGATAGTGGATAAAGTACCCGACGCCAAGCCTAGAGGATGATTTCCCGTCGTGGTAGCTGGAATTCCGCTGGTTCACGGGCCTGTCGGCTGTTTCACAGGGACGGATGAGCGGGGATACCCACAGCAGTTGTCCACAGGTGTTGAAAAACCGCGGTGCACAACCGGTGTACCGCCGGTTTGACGGGTGCCCCGGTGTCACCTAACGTTGAGTAGTCCTTTGTGTCTGCTATCTGTACTCACACATGCCCTGCAGGGGTTCTGGAAATCAGGGTCCAGGTCCGGGCGAGTACAGACAGACACATGAAAAAAGCGCCGCTTGTTCTTCCCCCTTGTCGCAACAAGTGCCGGCGCGACTCAAGATTGTCTTGGAGTAACTACCGTGAGCAAGCGGACTTTTCAGCCGAATAACCGCCGTCGTGCCAAGAAGCACGGCTTCCGCCTTCGCATGCGTACCCGTGCCGGCCGTGCCATCCTTTCTGCACGCCGTGGCAAGGGCCGTACCGAACTGTCGGCCTAAATAACCTCAAAGTTTGTCGATGCTGCCTTACAGCAGCTCTATCCCGGATTCCAGGTGGTCCCAATGCTGGCCGTAAAGAACCGGGTAAGGGTATCGGCGGACTTTTCCCGTACTGTACGTTCCGGTGCCCGAAGTGGGCGCCGGAACGTAGTGCTATATGCGGTTCCTACCGGTGAGAACCCGACCCGCATAGGCTTCATTGTGTCCAAATCCGTCGGGAACGCGGTGACACGCAACCTCGTTAAGAGAAGACTGAGGGAAGCGGCCGCGCAGGGTCTTGCATTCCACCCGTCCGGACTGGATGTGGTGGTGAGGGCGTTGCCCGCATCAGCGTCGGCGTCGTGGCAGGACCTCAGTGCCGACTATCAGGGCGCCCTAAACGCCTGTATAGCCAAACTCGCGAAGCCGCGAACAAGCCAGACAGGGAGGATGAGCCAGCAATGAGGGACTCCGGAGCATATCCGTTGAGGGCCTTGGTTGCTGTTGCCCGGTTCATCTGGAACCTCCCCCGCGCAGTCCTCATCGGGCTGCTGATTGCCTACCGGAAGACCGTCTCGCCGCTGTACGGTCCGGTCTGCCGCTTTTTCCCCTCATGTTCCGCCTATGCCCTCGAAGCAGTCACTGTCCACGGCGCCGTTAAAGGTTCCTGGCTGGCTTTCCGACGGCTGATCCGCTGCCATCCGTGGAACGGCGGAGGGGTGGACCATGTGCCTGAGGGACACCGGATTTGGGACACAAAGAAGGTCCCGAGGATCATTGTGCTGAATCATCCCGTGATTCCAGCTGACGAAGACAGCCGCTCGGCGGCCTGAGGAGAGTAAATGGGTTTCTTCGAGACGATACTGTTCCCCTTTAAGTGGGTAGTGTCATGGATCATGTGGATCTTCCACGAGGGTTTCGTTTTCCTCGGGATGGATGCCGCATCCGGTTGGACGTGGATGCTGTCCATCATCGGCCTGGTGATCGTGATCCGCGCCGCGCTGATCCCGGTTTTCGTCAAGCAGATCAAGGCGCAGCGCGGCATGCAGTCGCTGCAGCCGGACCTGCGTAAGCTGCAGCAGAAGTACAAGGGCAAAACGGACCAGCTGTCGCGTCAGGCGATGACGCAGGAACAGATGGCCCTGTACAAGAAGCACGGGACCAACCCGTTTGCGGCTTGCCTGCCCATGCTGATCCAGATGCCGTTCTTCTTCGCCCTGTTCCAGGTGCTCAACGGTGTATCCAAGGCCAGTGCCGGCGGCGAGCACATCGGCGCCCTCTCCTCCCAGGCAATCCAGCAGTTTGACGAGGCCACGATCCTCGGCGCACCGCTGTCCTCCTCGCTGCTGCACGGCTTCGGCGACGAGGGGCACCTCTCCGTGGTGGTGCTTTCGATCATTATGATCCTGGCCATGACGGCCTCGCAGTTCATTACGCAGAAGCAGATCATGTCGAAGAACATGTCTGAAGAAGCCCTGGCCAGCCCCTTCATGCGCCAGCAGAAGATGATGCTGTACGTACTGCCCCTCGTGTTCGGTGTCGGCGGCATCAACTTCCCCATCGGTGTGCTCATCTACTGGACCACCACCAACCTGTGGACCATGGGGCAGCAGTTCTTCGTTATCCGCCGCATGCCCACCCCGGGTTCGCCGGCCGCCAAGGCACTTGCTGAGCGCCGCGCCCGCAAGGGCCTGCCTATGACGCCGCTGCTGGGTGAGAAGAAGGGCGCGGAACCCGTTGAGGTCCCTGCCGCCGCCAAGGTCCAGCGTGTCCAGCCCCAGCGGAAGAACAGGAAAAAGAGATGAGCACCGAGCGCATTGATGATCCCGCGGTACCGGCTGAGGCAGCTGACGACGTCGTATCCGAGCCGGTAACGGCACGCGGCGGACGACTCGAAGAAGAGGGCGACGTCGCGGCGGACTATCTGGAAGAGCTCCTGGATATTGCCGATATCGACGGAGATATCGACATTGAGGTCCGCAACGGACGCACTTACATCTCCATCGTCAGTGAAGAGGGCGACGACGCCGCGCTGCAGGCTTTGGTGGGACGCGACGGGGAAGTGCTGGAGGCCCTTCAGGAACTGGCGCGTCTCTCGGTGCTGACGGCTACCGAGAACCGGTCCCGCCTGGTCCTGGACATTACCGGGTACCGGACGGAACGCGGCGAGCAGCTGCAGTCCATTGCCGAGGACGCGGTGCAGCGGGCCAAGGCCGCCGGAGAAGCCGTGGCCCTGGCACCCATGAGCGCCTACGAGCGGAAGATAGTCCACGACGCAGTGGCCGACCTTGGACTGGCCAGCGAATCCGAGGGTGAAGGCGCAGACCGCCACATCGTCGTTTCCCTGCCTGCATCCTAGTTATCCCGCCCGCAGCGCAGACAAGGAATATCAAGTAAGTGGTTGAATCAACGCCCGCAGAGCAGGATGCCGCCCGGAAGATCTTCGGTGACCGCCTGGACCTGGCCGGAAGGTACGTGGAGCACCTCGCAACGTCAGGGATGGAGCGCGGCCTCCTGGGCCCCCGCGAGGTTCCAAGGCTGTGGAGCAGGCACGTGCTTAACTGCGCCGTGGTCGCGGAGCTCATCCCGGCGAACGCGTCCGTTGCAGACGTAGGCAGCGGCGCAGGACTGCCCGGGCTGTGCCTGGCCATAGCCCGCCCAGACATCTCCATGACCCTGATCGAGCCGTTGGAGCGGCGCGTGATCTGGCTGAACGAGGTCATTGAAGACCTGGAGCTGGACAACGTACGGGTTCTCCGCGGGCGTGCAGAGCAGGTAGTCGACGATGTGAACGTGGATGTGGCCACAGCTCGGGCCGTCTCCGCACTGGGCGGATTGGCGGGTCTGACTGTGCCCCTGCTGCACGGAAAGGGCCAGGTCCTGGCCATCAAGGGACGCAGCGCCGAAGAGGAGGTCCAGAAGGCCGCCAAGGCCATCCGGAAGCTCGGCGGGCGGGACACAGCCGTCGTCACGGCAGGCGCCGACCTCCTGGAAGAACCCACCACTGTTGTGCGTATTTCCGTAGGGTGACCCGCGCGACACCGCCGCTGGATGCACACACCCTCGCCGGTCACGGAGATTGGCCGGCAAGCGGATAGGCTAGATGAACTAATGCCTTAACGCTTTATGTTGGAAAGTGAGCATGACCAGGTGAGTGTGCGCGATTCTGCCGCAAAACGAATTCCTCCTTTCGCCGCACTCGGTTCGGCCCTGTCCGCCTCTTTCGGCAGGAAGCAACCGCAATTGATTGCGGCTCCAGAAGCTGCTGCAGCTCCCCGTGCTGAAGTTTCACGTGAAACAGTGGTCCCGGAGCCGCAGGAGCCCGCCCAAACTGAAAGCAGTGCCGAACTTGTGCCGGCCCCCGAGGCCGAACCGGTGCCGGCGCCCCAAGCTATCGAAGGTGGTGTATCCGGTGAAGCCGCTCCTGTGTCGACATCGGTAGACGTTATGGATTTGATGGACGAGAGCACGCCGCTGGCGCGGGAACTGGCCAGTGAGAACCGCCGGCGCGACAAGTTGCGGGGACGCGTCCTGCCGCGGCCGGCACAGACCCGGATTATGACCGTGAGTAATCAAAAAGGCGGAGTGGGGAAGACCACTACCACGGTGAACCTTGCCGCGGCCTTGGCCACTGCGGGGCAAAATGTCTTGGTGATTGATATTGATCCCCAGGGAAATGCCTCCACGGCGCTGGGAATTGACCACCGCGCCGAGGTAGAGAGCATCTACGACGTCCTGATTGACGATCTGCCGCTGGCCAATGTTGTTGCTCCGTGCCCTGACATCAGCAACCTCATCTGCGCACCGGCGACGATCCACCTTGCCGGGGCCGAAATCGAGCTCGTTTCACTCGTCGCGCGGGAACAGCGTCTCCGCCGGGCCATCGATGTATATGCGGCGGAGCGGGAGAAGCAGGGGCTGGAACGCCTCGACTATATCTTCATTGACTGCCCGCCCAGCCTCGGGCTCCTTACGGTGAATGCCTTTGTTGCTGCCCGCGAGGTCCTGATCCCGATCCAGTGCGAGTACTACGCCCTCGAGGGACTAAGCCAGCTGCTCAAGAATATTGAGATGATCCAGAAGCACCTCAATGCCGATCTGGTTGTTTCCACTATTCTGCTGACCATGTACGACGGCAGGACCAACCTGGCGGCTCAGGTTGCCGCAGAGGTTCGGGAGCACTTCCCGGAGCAGGTTCTGGGAGCCGTTGTTCCCCGGTCCGTGCGCATTTCCGAGGCGCCGAGCTACCAGCAGACCGTTATGACTTACGATCCGTCCTCGAGCGGTGCGCTTTCATACCTTGAAGCAGCCGCCGAAATCGCCCAGCGCGCTTAGGGACACCCCGAGTCGGTTCGGCTGCCAGCACGGCGCCGCGCCTTAGACTACTCTCACAATCAATCCATGCAGCTTGAAGTGTGCATAAGGGAAGGACTTACCCATGGCCGAAAAGCGTCGTGGTTTGGGCCGCGGTCTGGGAGCTTTGATTCCTAGCAGTGCGGAGCCGGAAGAAATTGCAACCTCCACCCAGGGACCCGTTGCTGCCGGACGTCCTGTTGACCTGTTTTTTGCCGCAGCCGACGAGCCCCGTACGTCTTCCGCCGCCGGGCCGCGGCGTGGAGCGGGCATAAACAAAGAAGCCCTGCGTGGGCCGGCCAAAAAGTCCACCACGCGCAGTTCGGCACCGCGTACGGCAGCCCGTGCAGCCGGGGCGGAGGGGGCGGCGGAGGAGGTTGCCCCTGTTCCTTCCGGCCGGCCGAAGGCGACGGACGCGAGTGGCACGGCTGCAGCTAAGCGCGCAGTAAAGGCCTCCCGGGGTGCCGCTGCGCGGCAGTCAGGCAGCGAGGCCGGCGAGGCACCGGAAGGCCCCATGGAGGCCGTCCAAGACCGCACAGAGTCCGACGCCGCGTCTGGCGCCGCTATCTCGCAGGAATCTGCCGTCATCGCGGATGAAACGGCGGTAGGTTCGGATGTTTCCCGTGAAACATTGGACTCAGACCCGCAGTCCAGTACGGAATTGGTGCAGGTGCCTGGTGCGACCTTTGCTGAGCTTGCCATCGATTCCATTCATCCCAACCGCAAACAGCCCCGTTCCGTCTTCGATGAAGACGACATGGCCGAACTTGTTCACTCCATCAGGGAAATCGGCGTACTACAGCCGATCGTCGTCCGTCCGTCACCCGAGGATGATGCAGAGCACCCGTACGAGTTGGTTATGGGTGAGCGCCGCTGGCGTGCATCCCGTGCGGCCGGCCTGGACGCAGTGCCAGCCATTATCCGTTCCACGCAGGACGTGGACCTGCTCCGTGACGCCCTCCTGGAGAACCTCCACCGCAGCCAGCTGAATCCGTTGGAAGAGGCAGCGGCCTACCAGCAGCTCCTGGATGACTTCGAATGCTCGCACGAGGAGCTCGCGGACCGAATTGGCAGGTCGCGTCCACAGGTAACCAACACACTTCGGTTGATGAAGCTGCCCCCACTCGTGCAGCGCCGATTGGCCGCGGGAATCCTATCAGCTGGCCATGCACGTGCACTCCTTGGGTTGGGAGACCCGGCGGAAATGGAGAAGCTGGCACAGAAAATTGTTGCTGAGGGACTCTCCGTGCGGGCCACCGAGGAGATCGTTTCGTTGGCTGACGGGATCCGGAAGCCGGCAAAGTCAGCGAAGCCGAAGCTTGGAGCACGCCACGAGCGCCTGGATTACCTGGCCACCTCGCTTTCGGACCGTCTCGACACCAACGTTAAGATCACCCTAGGTGCCCGGAAGGGAAAAGTCAGCATTGAGTTTGCCAGCGTTGACGACCTGAACCGCATCATGGGTGTACTTACCCCGACGGTTGACTGACGTTAGGAACTGCCGCTAGCAGTCGAACGGCTGGATCGCTCCAATAGGGGCCGATGTTCCACGTGGAACATCGGCCCCTATCCTGTCCCACGCCGGGATTGCCCAGGGCCTTGGTACTTTCGTTTACCGTGCCGATTGTGAGCCGCGGCGCGGTGCGCCGAAAGCATGTTTCACGTGAAACCCATGCAGGCCAGGTGAAGATACCTTGGGGCATGCGTCGGCCTAGCAGCCAACGGTGCCACGCGGTTTCCTTCAGTCCCGTCACCCCAGGGGTTGTATAGGAGCGGCGACGGTGGGGAGTAGCTGTTCCTGCCACCGAGAATGCGGTGTCAGGGGTGCAGCGCGCATGTGGCCATCATGCGCCCTGTGCCTCATTAGTTCACGCATTTGGCGGAAGGTTTGGGCCCCCAGGCCGCTCGGGGCCTACCGTCCGCACCTCCCTGACCCGAAACATTTTTCCTCGGCCGAGCCGGCCCAGGCCGGGGCAAGGCTGCGTCGAGCCGGTCGGTGTATAGAGAGCAGCCCTGCACTCATGGCATCCTCCAGGTGAATCTCGGCTGTCGATGGCTCGCCGGGTGAAGGGCTTGTCCTCCCCGCTTAGTATGCCGATCGCGCATAGCTCGCCAGACGCTCCCGCCGTTTCGTCGGTGGGCAGAGCGCCGAGACGCACGCAACCGGTTGATTCCATCATGGGTTCATGAACACCGCCGGGTGCGGCTCCACCGGCCAACGTCGCACTATGTTCAAACCGCTCGGGCCTTCCCGCTCTTCCAGTCCGTCCCCACACAATCAGCGCGGTAGCCGAGTCGTTCGATTACGGCGGCGTCACGCAACAGGGACTGTGCTTTCGGCAGCGCCTAAAGGGCCGGTTTCACGTGAAACATGAACGGTTCGGCCCCGGCTGCGGGCTGAGTTCGACGCTGCTCCTCTAGGGTGTCGTGGTACTGCTCCTATCGTGGCTGCGAAACATCCGTAGCGGCCAAGCCTGAATCGGTGCCGGGCCGGGGGGCTGAAGGGCCACTACTGCTACTTCTGCGCTTCGGGGGCGCAAAGTGGGGCAGCCGTGGCGGCGCTCAGCTGCGGTTGGCACTTTGCCTCTTCCCGGGCGCTTCGTGCACGTTTCAATGTGGCTGGTTGAGAGCATCGGTGTACGGGCTGGTTTCCCCCGGGTTGTAACTTAAGCAATCTGAGGCCTGCTGCTGTCTAGCGTTCTGGTGAGTCCAGGCTGCCGGTACTCCACGGAGGGGACGCGGGTGGGCAGCCCTGGTGGAAGCGTATCGGCTTGTCTCCTGAGCCATGCCGACATGGGCTATCGCGACGGGAGTCGATGCTGGGCTGCTCTTTTGTTTCACGTGAAACGTACCGCCGGGCAAGGGTGCTCGGATTACCCATTCACCGTGATTGGTTCCCAGGCTGCCCACAGGCTGCCCCCCGAGGTTGGTCGCGGTTACAGTGGATAGCCCGGGCTGCCCGGGCGTAGTTCTTCTCCGAGTTGCTGATTACTCGACGCAGCACTGCCTCCCAACGAATGCCGATTTGCGGGTCCAAAACTTTCAGATGCAGCCCTCAGCGCCGGGACGGATGTCTTACCGTTGGTGGCCCGATCAGGTGCACAGGGCCCGCACTCATCCCGGACGGTATGCCCATCGGGAGCTCTGTCGCTGCCAGCATGGACGGACGCTATTCATAACGCCGGCCGGTGATGTATGGGCTAGAGATTCCGCCCCCTCGCCCTGGCCGCGAGGCAGCAGCCTCAGCCATGCCTGAATCCGACAGACCAGATACCCAGCCGGCGGGCGTGGCCGCGATGCCCAAGACGTTTATCCTACGGTTCTGGCTATTGGTTCACCTGGCATTGTTAGTTCTGGTGAGTATCCAGCCCACTACAGCGCCGGCTACAGCTGTAGCATTCGAGACGTGACGTTTCACGTGAAACTGCTATCTGAGAGGTGTCGGGGCTGATCCGAAGCATCCCGCGAGCTCGGGTACACCGTCAACAGCCTCGCGTGTTTCACGTGAAACGGTTCCAGTGATACGGGTGAGGGACCAACGATTTCGCACCGACTGGCACGCCGGCTTCTGTCTGCGTGTGGCAGTGACTGCCTGCTGGCGTAGTGGCGGCGCCCATGCAACACCGCAGTGGCGCCAACCCTCAACGCGGATGCATGCTGGGGGAGCCAGCACGGCATGACCATGTATCAGGAGCAACTACCTAATAGTCGTATCCGAGGTAGACGCGGACTTCATCGCTGTAGTGGTGTGCTCCAGTGCAGATCCTGCTGAATGTCAGGATGTTCCTGGCACCGCAGCGCTCCTCAGCCAGGTCCACGGCATTGATTATTTCAGTGGCCGCTGCCGCCGAATCTACCGGGATAACCATTTCCCGCCAGCACCCGCCGGATCCACACTCCAGCTCTATGCCCTCCACAGCGGTGCCCGGCGGAACATCAGGAAACGCCGAGTCCGGTGGAGTGTCCCCATCGTCGATCTAGTTCACTCCCGCAAACAATGCCCACACAAACAACAGGAGCACCGCCGCGAGTGTGAACAAACGAGCGTTGGCCCTATTCAACCAGGTCCACCCCCGTACCGTTGTGCGCTCTAGCGGAATCGTGTAAAGACTTCGTCGCGTCTATGAAGGGCTGGAGGGGCGGCGTGAACAGCATGGCCCCGGCCAGCCCGCCGGTACGCAGCGTGGCACCCAAATGAACCGGGGGAACCAGCCCGTGTGCGGTGACGGCCGCGCTGTCCAGCCCCCACGGAATGCCCCTGCCAAGGGAAGGGATCCGAAGGATCGGATGCTCAGTCACCGTCACCGAATACAGAGAGGCGGTCAAGCGCTTCATGGCTTCGACGTTGCCTACCGATACCCGCGTCAGCGAGGGGGCTGCGGCCGCGGCCGCGCCACCCATCCCCAGTGTTTCCATGAGCAGGCTGTCTCCGCCGCCGTAACCGAGGTCCTCGGGAGTCCACGGAGCTTGCAGTACGCCGCGGAACGGCGCGAGGGGAGGCAATGCCGCACGGAACCAGACGCCGGGTGCCCCCGATACTCTCACGCCGAACTCCCTCTCGTTCATCGCCATGGCGGTGACTACAGTGCTGCCTGGCACCCCCTCGGCTGCTGTAGAGATGGCTTTAGCGGCGGCCATGGCGATATGCAGGAAGTGGAACGCTGCGGTTTCCAGATAGGACAGCAGTTCCTCCGGTTGCCGGCCGCCGGCAACCACACGGTCGCGCACCGCGTGGTGGAAGATACGTCCGGCGGACTGCTGCCGCCCGTGCAGATCATCACCGTCGGCCAGGGCACGGGCCATGATGGGAAGCAACGGAATGGGACTATCACGGACCGCTGCACCGAGGGCCGGGGCTACTTTGTCCCTGATCCAGGCCAGGTTGGCATGCACCGCGTCCCCGGTGGAACCGAAGGTCAGGGCATGAGCACCAGGGCCCTCATTCATCCGGCACGTGGTGGTGGTACCGGAAGCCTCGTCGCGCACCACAAGGACCGGCATGGAGGCCGTGCAAACGCCGGTGAGGGACCCTACGGAGCCGTGCTCATGGCAAGACCCAAGCCGGATAGCGCCGGACCGCAGCCGGGTGTCGGCCTCTTCGGGTGTCGCGGCGAGTCCTTCAAAGAGCGCCGCTCCGATAACGGCCAATCTCTGAATCCCGGTATACCGGACCCATGGCAGTAAGGGACCGGCAACCAGTATCGTGCTGGGCTGCATGCCCGGCACTGCCTCGAGGGCCGGCAGTACATCAACGAGGAACGGCTCAGCGCGGGTCATAGCGGCAACGGCACGCTCATTAGGAGTAAGAGTAGCTTTCGGCGTTGTCCCTAGCACTTGGACCCCATGGGTTTCCGGGCTACAAAAACGAGTTCCTTGCCGGGCCTGTCCGGTGCATCGCGGAGGCCCTCCACCTCGAAACCGTGGGCCTGCAGATTGAGCCGAACCTCGTCGGCACTCCGGAACCGGAGCGTGGAATCGGAGGTCAGGCGCTGCCCGTCACTGCCGAAGACGTAGGTCCAGCGAAAGCTGACCAGAGGCGGGGAGACATCCGTCAACTCGACCCAGCTCTCAATTTCTCCAACCCCGTCAATGGCAGTGATCCGCCGGGTTGAGTCCTCGGTCCATGTTTCCCAGGCACGATGGTCGGGGTCCCTGGTTTCGAAGACAAATCGGCCGCCGGGCGCCAGGGCCTGGTGCACGTGATCAAGCAACGTTCCCCAGTGCAGTTCGTCAGTAACCGCCTGGACGGCATTCCCGGTCATCAGCACCATGTCGGCGAATGCCGCCGGAAGCGCAGAGGCGTCACCGTGAATCCAGCGAATCCTTTCGGCGCCGGGTTTACCGCGGGCCACCGTCAAGGACCCTCCCGCCGGGTCCACGGCGGTCACAGCCAGCCCGAGTCCGGCCAGCTCCAGCGCCAGCACACCGGTCCCGCAGCCTAAGTCCACGACCGTCCGTGCGTCGAATTCGCGCACCATGAAGAGGTAGGGGCCCAGGTCGCTGCGCTCTGGATCCAAGGCGTCGTAGATCGCGGCCAGGCGCGGATTTTCGTAGAGCTGGTCCGGCATGCAGTTCCCCCCAACATAGACCCCCATCCGCTCCGGCAGGCCGGCGGCTTACCCAGAACTATAGGCGACGGCGGAATCGGGGTAGGTTGGGCCGATGCGGGATAAGGACATCATCAAGGCGGCCTACGACGTCGTTGCGGGCACATACGCCCAAGTGGTCCAGGTTCCGGGAGGGGCGGGCGGTCCCGAGCGGGATACGGACCTGGCGCTGATCCGGAAATTCACGGCGTTACTGCCCGCGGGCGCGGAGGTCTTAGACGCGGGCTGCGGGACGGGCCGGATGATCACCTACCTGGACACACTGGCACAGGGGAATGAGCAGCCGTTGGTGATCCAGGGATGCGACTTGTCGGCGGGGATGGCGGCCATCGCACGGAACGTGCACCCGAACCGCCGAATCCTGGCCGCGGATCTCGCAGCGCTGCCTTATGCGCCGCGGTCCTTTCACGGGTTGCTGGCGTGGTACTCGATAATCCACGCAGCCCCGGAGGAGCTGGCAGGTATCTTCGGTGAATTCCGGCGTGTCCTGCGGTCCGGCGGCGTGCTGCTGCTGGGATTCCAGGCGGGTTCGGGACAGCGGAGGATTACCAATGCGTACGGACACAGTGTTGAGATGACCGCATGCCTTCACGCTGTTCCGGAGGTCCTCGCGGCGCTCCAGCGCGTCGGCTTCCAGGAAGTGGCCAGCCTGGACCGCAGTCCGGAGGGCGCAGAAGCAAACCGGCAGGGCTTTGTCCTGGCGGAACTGGAATCCAGCCGCTGACCCGGTTCCGCAGCCAGCGCCGCATGATTCCGTGTACTCAACTCAGCGGTGTTGGGAAGGCAGGAGCACAATGCAAAAACGCCCCTAGCCGCAACACGGCAGGGGCGTTTCCCGGGGAAACCCGGAGGCGGAAGACAGGGCGCCTATAGACCGGACACTCGCCGGGCTGGCTCTTCCATCGGGTTGAACCTCAGTACGTCGTCCAGGGCGAGGGTGCCCGTGGGCTGGTCCTCTTCTTCCATCAGGTACAGCCGCTGGATACCGATCACGATGGAGTCCGCCACGGTCTGCCGGAAGACCGGATCCGCGAGCCGCTCGGCGTCGTGTGCGTTACTCAGGTAGCCCAGATCCAACCCGACGGACGGCACTCCCGGCAGCTTGAGCGTGTCCCAGGTCCGGGCATGGACGCCCAGATTGTCCATATCCGTGCGGGCACCGAGTTCCTTCATCAGCAGCACGGCAGCCCGATGCCCGATGGGGGAGCGGGCTTCGCCGGTACCGGGCAGGCCCCAGTAGTAGGCGGCAATGCCGGACGCAGCCTGCTGGTCCAGCCAGTCGCAGTGAATGTCCAGGTTCAGGCTTGGACTGGTGGACCGCGATCCCGCACCGGCGTCGGCGGCCTGGGGAACCAGCCGGGCACCGAACTCGCGCAGGATCCGTTCCACCCGGCCGGCAATGTCGGTGGTGATGAGCACTTCAGTCAGCGGATCACCTGTGAGGCGTTCCTTCACGTGCGGTGACACTTTCCGGGAACGGCCTATGTTGACGGAAATCAGGCGTCCTCGCAGTGCGGCAGTGGAGCGGTCCAAACGCTCGTAATCCCGCAGCGCAAACGCCTGGCTCGGGGAAATGGCACGGTTCACCCGCGACATGGCGGTCATGGTGTCCCCGTCGCAGACGCCGCTGCCGGGCAACCCGAGGTTCTGCTGCAGTTCGGCCACGGCGTAGCGGGTGCGTACACCGAAGCTGCCGTCAATATGTCCGTAGTAGAACCCGAGGTGGGACAGGTGGCGCTGCAGTTCGGCGACGTCGTCGCCGCGCAGCTGCGCGTCCTCAACATAGCTCAAGGTACGGTCCCCGAACCGGAACTGTGCCTCCTGCAGGGCCCGCTGGGTGTCGGGGCCGGCCACGCCGTCGACGATCAGGCCGCGGCTCTGCTGAAACGCGCGCACGGCAGCGTCAACGTGGTCGTCGAAGATGGAAGGGTCGTTTACGGAGTCCGGTGCCAGATAGGACAGGCTGACGCCGGCCCGCAGCAACGCTTCACGAAGCGTTACCACGCGCCGGCCGGCATCCAGCCTCCGCAGGCTCTCGCCGTGCACAGTCATGGATATTTACTTCAGGAAGGCCGCAAATTCCTGTTCCAGGACCTGCTTCGGCTTGGCGCCGATCGACGTCGCGGCAACCTCACCGCCCTGGAATACGTAGACGGCGGGAATGGAGGTGATGCCGTACTGTGCGGCAATGGCCGGGTTCTCGTCCACGTTCACCTTCACAACGTCCACCTTGTCGCTGTACTGCGCCGCGATGTCGTCCAGGATCGGGGAAAGCATCCGGCACGGACCGCACCACTCGGCCCAGAAGTCCACGATGACGGGCTTCTCGGACGTCAGGACATCGGTGCCGAAGGAAGCATCGGTTACTGCTTTTGCACTGCTCATTTTTGTATCTCCTTGGGGGATCGAATCTAGAGGGCGGCGTGTTCGGAGACGGCCTCCGACGGCGGGGTGGGAACCTCGGCCGCGGTGGGAACCGAGGGCCCGAGATCGGCAAGGAAGTGTTCGACGTCGACGGCGGCCACACAACCGGAACCCGAGGCGGTGATGGCCTGGCGGTAGGTGGGATCGATGACGTCGCCGGCGGCGAAGACACCCGGCAGGGAGGTCTTGGAAGTGCGTCCCAGGACGGCGATGGTGCCCTCTTCGGTGAGTTCCAGCTGCCCGCGGACCAGGTCCGTGCGGGGGTCATTGCCGATGGCGACGAAGACACCGGTGACCGGCAGCTCCGATTCGGACCCGTCCTTGGTGTTGCGCAGGGTCAGGCCGGTGACCTTGTCAGCGCCGTGGATGGCCGCGACCTCGGAGTCCCAGGCGAAGCGGATCTTCTCGTGGTTCAGGGCCCGTTCCTGCATGATCTTGGAGGCACGCAGCGAGTCGCGGCGGTGGACCAGGGTCACGGAGGCAGCGAACTTGGTGAGGAACAGTGCTTCTTCCAAGGCAGAGTCGCCGCCGCCGATCACGGCGATGTCCTGTCCCTTGAAGAAAAAACCGTCGCAGGTGGCGCACCAGCTGACACCGCGGCCGGAGAGGCGCTTTTCGTCTTCCAGGCCGAGCTCGCGGTAGGCGGAGCCGGTGGAGATGATGACGGCGCGGGCAAGGAAGGTTTCACCGGTGCCGATTGTCACGCGCTTGATGTCGCCGGAAAGCTCCACCTCGGTCACGTCTTCGAACAGGATCTCCGCGCCGAAGCGGTCGGCCTGCTTCTCGAAGTTCGCCATCAGGTCCGGGCCCATGATGCCCTCGGGGAAGCCCGGGAAGTTCTCCACCTCGGTGGTGTTCATGAGTTCACCGCCGGCAGTAACCGAGCCGGCGATGACCAACGGCGACAGATTGGCGCGCGCCGTGTAGATGGCGGCGGTGTAGCCGGAGGGGCCGGAGCCGACGATGATGACATCCCGGACGTCGCCGGCAGCGGCGCCGTCGGTGGCAACGGGGTTTTCGGTGCTCACGGGGCGGTGAACCTCTTCCTTGTAGAACTTGATTTGCGGAACGGAGCAGGAGTCCGGTCCGAGTGGATCACCCGGCACAACCAATGCCGGGTCCAGCTTATTCCGACGGCCGTGCCGGGGACACGCCCGCTCCGCGATGCGGCGGCCCGGGCGGCCGGTTCGGAACCGGCACGGCGGAAACGGGTTAGGACACGCCGATTTCGGCGATCCTCAGGCCCCAGGGATATGCAGCCTGGACCCCGCTGAGCCGGGGCAGCTGCGTGAAGTTGACGATGACGTAGCGGGCGGTGGCCGGCGCGCCGTCCGTCTGGGGGACGGGGATGCTGGTGGTGGGCCCGGTGAAGCCGCTCTGGGCCACCGGCACCGCACCGTCCAGGTCCGGGGTGTCACTGAGCATCACCGAGAAGGAGCCGCCGGTGCCGTTGAGCTGGGTGATCTTGACCTCGCTGACAGCCGATTCGGCGCCCAGATCCACTACCAGTGCCAGGCTCGGGGCCAGTCCGCCGAAGGTGTCGCTGGCGTACACATAGCTGGACCAGTAGGACGAGGGGTTGCCGTCGATGATCTGCGGCAGGGCGGCGTCGTTGGCAGAGTCCAGCTGCGGGTTGCCCGGTACAAACCGGGTGATGCCGGAGACTTCCGGGGCCGGGGCAGCAGGGGCGGCACTGGCCTGGGGAGCAGCCGGGGCTTCGGTGGTCACCTCGGGGGCTGGCCCGGCTTCGGTGTCGGACCCGAAGAGGTCGCCCATCTTGCCCAGCTGGCTCACGGCGAGCACGACGGCGAGCACCAGCACCAGGCTGAGCACTGCACCGATCAGGACGCGTCCGGGCTTCCGGTTCGGTTTTTCGTCAGTGTCGTAGTCCTCGTCCGTGTCGTCACCGCCGTCGTCATAGCCGGCGGCATGGTACGGATCGTCGTCGTAGTGGCCGGAGGCCAGCATTGACTTGGGGAAGTTGGACGCGGGCCTTGCCGGACGCTCGGGGACGGGGACAGCCTGCGGCTCTTCCTCTTCCCATTTGGTGACCTTCGGGCTGCGCGCGGCCCCGCCGCGCGGGCGGGCGGCGGGCGGCGGGGGAACATTGGCGCCGCCGGTGGCCGCTTCCGCAGGGGCATCGGATGCCGACCCGAATTCCAGGTCCCGGGCCGCTGCGGCGGACTCGGCACCGGCAACGGTGCCGGCAACCGCGCCGGAGCGCCCGAACTTGGGCAGCTTGGGCTTGTGCGCCCCGGAGAGCAGGGGACGGCGGGGAGCGCGGTCCTCTTCTTCTACGTACCGGTCCTCTTCCACCTTCTCCGGCTCCCGGGAACGGGGCATACCGAAGATTTCCGATCCCAGCGTGTCGGTGAAGAACGGCTCAACGTACGGAGCGTCACGCTCGATCACCAGGTCCAGCAGGTCCACGGCATTGGCGGTGTTGGTCACGAGGTAGGTGCGGCCGTCACTGACGCCCAGGTCGAGGACCTGCACACTGCCGTGGCGTTCACCGGTGGCGATTTCACGGGCGCTGGCCGAAACCTGGCTTGCGTTCACGGGCGCAGCTACGAGGATGCTGACCGAACGGTTCAGCACCTGGTCCACACCGTCCAGCACCAGATCCTGTTCCGCTGAGGCGAGCACCTGGGCGGTCACCTTGTAGCGGCCGCCCAGTACTGACCCGACGTCTACCGACTGTGGCACGTGTTCCTCCAATGAAAACGGCAATAAGACTGCGTCAGCCGGGCTGACAGTTGCGTATTCGGATGTTCATTCACGGACAAGGTACGCGGCAGCCCGCCGCCCTGAACTGCCTGCTTTGTTCCCATGCTACCTGCGCCGGTGCGCAAAGCCGGAGTCGGGACTTTAGGGAGTCCTGCGGAGTTTGGCAAGGACGGGTTTCAGGAAGGCATCGAGCTCAGTAACTTTCAGTACCCGCAGCAGCAGGAAGTAGGTCCCGGCCATCAGCAGGCCGCAGACCACCAGGACCGCGGTGGCCGAGGGCAGCGACTGCCAGGCGAAGCCGTCCACCGCATAACCGCCCAGCAGGCCGAGGGCGACCGAACCGACGCCGGCGGCACCCATGGCAGCCAGCACCAAGCGGATATGCACGTCCACCACCTGCCCGGCGCCGTAGTTCCCCAGGCTCCGCTTGAGGTAGATGTGGCTAACGATGACGGCGGCGACATTGCCCAGCGAATAGGCGATAGCCAAGCCGAAGATGATCTGGTCCGCCGGCAGCGCGGCGGCCGCCAACGCCAGCGTCAACCCGAAAGCAGAGAGAATGATCTGCATTACCAGCGGGGTTTTGGCGTCCTCGTTGGCGTAGAAGGCGCGGTTCATCAGGAACGTGGCGCTAAGGAACGGCGCGGACGCGGCAAGCAGCACCAGGACTTGGGCCTGCAGGGCGGCGGATACATTCGAACCGCCGCTGAACCAGACGCTGATGGGTCCGGCGAGGACAATCAGCACGGCGGAGCAGAACACCGTGGCCACTCCGATGGCCCGCAGGCCCTGTGACAGGGTGGCCCGCACGGCGTCGTAATTCTTCTCGGTGAACGCGCGGGACATGCTGTTGAACAGGACGGTGGCCAGCGAAAGGGTGATGACCGAATGCGGGATGATGTACAGCATCGCCGCCGTTTCGAGGTTCGCGTAGCCCGCTATTTCCTGCCCCATGGCCCGGAATTCCGGCCGCGCGTCGGTGGCTATGGTTGCCACCTTTGTGTAGGCCAGGTACGTCCCGTTGCCGATCAGCATGGTCAGGATGGTCCACTTGGCCACCCTGCCGGTCTGCCGGAGCCCGACGCCGCGCAGCCCGAAGGAGGGATGAAGGCCAAGGCCCAGGCGGCGCAGCGGGAAAACGAGGACGGCGGCCTGGAGGGCGACGCCCAGCGTGGTGCTGCCGGCCAGGATCATGGTGGCCTGGCTGGTCCACGTATCCGGGGAGAACTCAGTGGTTCCTTCCCGGCCGACCACCGTGATGAACAGCAGCAGGCCGGCAATAGCCACAATGTTGTTCACTACGGGGGCCCACATGTAGGCGCCGAATTTCCCGTTGGCATTGAGGGTCTGCCCGATCACGGCGTAGGCGCCGTAGAAGAAAATCTGCGGGAAAAGCCAATAGGCGAACGTGACGGCCAGCGGCAGCTGCTCCGCGTTCATGGAGGTGACCAGTGGCAGGATCAGCGGCGCGGCGAGGGTGGCGAGTGCGGCAAGGCCGGCCAGCACCAGCAGGCTGAGGGTAAGGATCCGGGATACATACTCCGAGCCGCGGTCGGGCTGCTTGCTGGCCTTGATGATCTGCGGGACCAGGACGGCGTTGAAAATACCGCCGGCCACCAGCAGATAGATGAAGTTCGGCAGCACGTTCGCCGAAATGAAGATGTCGGAGACGAGCCCGGTGTTGCCGATGGCGATTGCCAGCAGCGCGGTTCGGATGAGTCCAAGGATGCGGGAAACCAGCGTGCCCGCTGCCATCACGGCGCTGGAGCGCGCGGTACTGGGGGCTATAGTCTTTTCGGCCATCGTGACCCTATGTTCTCACTTCCGGTCCCGAATGACTCAACCGGAGCGGCACAGCACCGCCGTCCGCACAGGTCAGAGGTAGCGGGGAAGGATCTCGCGGGCGAGGTCGGCGATCCGCCGCTCATTGGGGAAGGACAGCCTGCGGCCCAGTTCGGCCAGCGGAACCCAGGCCACGTCCACGGCCTCATGGTCCGGATCATTTTCAATGGTCAGGTTTCCGCCGCAGGCCTGCAGCAGGAAGTGGTGCACCGTCTTGTGGACGCGGTGTCCGCTGACCGTAAACCAGTAGTCGATGCTGCCCAGTGCGGTCAGGATCCGGCCGTCAATGCCGGTTTCCTCGGCAATCTCCCGGATGGCCGCCGTCGGGTTGTCCTCGTCGTTCTCGGGGTGGCCCTTGGGCAGGCACCACTCCAGGCGTCCGCCGCGGTTGAGCCGGGCAATGATGGCCACCGGCAGTTGCTCCGCGGAGGTATCCACCACAATTCCGCCGGCCGAAACCTCTTCGACGGTGGGAAGGGGGGCATGTACCGTATGCGCACCGGCGACGCCCATTGACGCTGTCAACGGGGTCCGTTTCGGGGCGCTCGGTACGGGATGGGCCATACTCCCACTGTAACGATCTTTCCCGGGGGATGATGACTGTTCTGCGGGCCGCCGGAGCGTAAGCGGGAACCCTCGGCGTGTCCGCCCTGCCGCAGCGCCCCATTGTCGGTCTTCACCGTTTTATCTGGCAGGCTTAAAGGACTATGGTGCACCTTTTTGATAGTTCTGCCTTGAAGTCCCCGCTGCCCGACGTGATCCCGGCGCTCGGTGCACGTTTTGAGGACGCCGGGTTTGAGCTTTCCCTGGTCGGCGGTCCCGTGCGTGACCTGTTCCTGGGTCGGGTGTCCCCGGACCTGGACTTCACCACCAACGCCCGTCCGGACGAGATCATCAAGGTGATCGAGGGCTGGGCGGATACTTTCTGGGAGATCGGCCGCGAATTCGGCACCATCGGCATGCGCAAGGACGGTTTCCAGGTGGAGGTCACCACCTACCGTGCCGACGCGTATGACCCGTCCTCCCGCAAACCTGAGGTTGCCTTCGGCGACAAGCTCGAGGATGACCTGTTCCGCCGGGACTTCACCATGAACGCCATGGCGCTGCGGCTGCCCTCCATGGAACTGGTGGATCCCTTCGGCGGTGCCCGGGACCTGCACGCCGGCATTGTGCGCACCCCCGGGGCGCCGTCGACGTCGTTCTCCGACGATCCGCTGCGGATGATGCGCGCCGCCCGTTTCGCCTCGCAGCTGCAGGTGGACGTGGCCCCGGAAGTGTTCGAGGCGATGCGGGACATGGCGGGCCGGATCGGGATCATCTCCGCGGAACGGGTGCGGGATGAACTGACGAAGCTGATCAACGGGAAGGCGCCCTGGACCGGAGTGGACCTGCTGGTGGAAAGCGGGCTGGCCGAGCACGTGCTGCCCGAGGTTGCCGCACTGAAACTTGAAATTGACGAACACCACCGGCACAAGGACGTCTACCAGCACTCCCTGACCGTCCTCCGCCAGGCCTGCGAACTTGAAACCGACAGCGAGGGTCCGGTGCCGGGTCCCGATTTCGTGTTGCGCTTCGCGGCGCTGATGCACGACGTCGGCAAGCCCTCCACCCGTCGGTTCGATCCCTCCGGCGCGGTAAGTTTCCTGCATCACGATGCCGTGGGCGCCAAGCTCACTGCCAAGCGGATGAAAGCGCTGCGGTTCGACAATGACACTGTGAAGGCTGTGTCCCGCCTGGTGGAACTGCACATGCGCTTCTACGGCTACGGCGATGCCGGCTGGACGGATTCCGCCGTCCGCCGCTACGTCACCGACGCCGGCCCGCTGCTGCAGCGGCTGCACCGGCTCACCCGCTCCGACGTCACCACCCGGAACCGGCGGAAGGCGGAGCGCCTGGCCTTCGCCTACGACGACTTGGAACAGCGCATTGCCGTCCTCGCCGAGCAGGAAGAGCTCGCGTCCATCCGTCCGGACCTGGACGGCGAAGCCATCATGGCCCTGCTCAACGTGCGGCCGGGGCCGGTGGTGGGGCGTGCCTACCGGTTTCTGCTGGAAGAACGCATGGAAAACGGTCCCCGGAGTGAAGCGGAGGCCGCCGCCCTGCTCCGGGAGTGGTGGGCAGCACAGCCCGAAAGTGCGATTGAGTCCGCGGACGCGGCACCTGATACAACGGAAAAGGAAACCCTGCGGGCGCAGGATGAATCAGGTACAAACGCGAAGGACAAATAGATGAGCAACGGGGATAATTTTGGACCGGCAGTACCGGACCTGACCCCGGCCGGGACCCGGCTGCCCCGGCTCTGGCTGCTGCGGCACGGCGAGACCGAATGGAGCCGCGAGGGAAACTACACGGGCCTGACGGACATCCCGCTGACCGCCGACGGAGAAGCCCAGGCCCGGGCTGCCCGCGACAAGATAGGTGCGGTGACCTTCGACCGGGTGCTCACCTCGCCGTTGGCCCGTGCGCGACGGACCGCAGAACTGGTGGGCTACCCCGACGCCGAAGTGGTCCCGCATGCACATGAGTGGGACTACGGCGACAACGAGGGGCGCAACAGCCGGCAGGTCCGGGATGAGAACCCGGGATACCTGATCTGGAAGGACGGGGTTCCCAACGGGGAAACCCTGGCCCAGGTGGCCGCCCGGGCAGACCGGATCATCTCTTCCGTGCAGGCCGGTTCCGGCACAGAGATGGACCTCGATCCTGAGGCAGCACCGGTGGAGAAGGTGCTCCTGGTGGCGCACGGGCACTTCCTGCGCATCCTGGCGGCCCGCTGGCTGGGACTGCCCCCGGAATTCGGCCGGCACTTTGCCCTCAGCACGGCAGCTGTCTGCACCCTCGGCTGGGACAAGCGCACCCCCGCCGTGGTCGGCTGGAACCTCTGACGAGCAGACCTCCCGGCCCTGCCAGCATCCGCCCGCAGAATTAATTGCGGGAATTTACGGAAAGTACTTGGCAGGGCCGGGTTTTCTGTTGTACCTTTTCTTTTGCGGGCAACTTCACGGCCCGCCAGCCAGACAGCAAAACACCCGTCAGGCGCAGTAGACCCCAGAAGATAGACCCCAGAAGAGTGCCCCGCGAACAGGAGGTGGAGATTGATGAATACCATGATGAATACCCATTGGGTAGGTGCCGGCATTGACGGCGGCAATCTCCGGCCATGGTTCCGGGCACCGGGTGTATTCCTGTCCCGGACGGCCGTTTCCGCCTAGTCCCGGCACCTGCCCCGGCTACCCAGCCCGGGCCCCCGCCCCGCGCACCGGTCCAGTCCGGCTAATCCCCGCAGCGTCCGGCAGCACCTCCCGCTCCCTGTGCACCTGCCGCCTTTGCAGGTCCAGGGCAATGCCGGGCAAGGGATTTCACGCGGATCGGTAACCACCCCCGCATAAACAGCATTCCGCCATGGTCGGATTAATATCCGCAAATCGCCTCGGCGTAATTTCAATGCTGTTTATCGGTGGACTTTTCATTCATCTTCCCTGCCTTATTCCGTCATGCCCTTTTACGGGTTTATGCCTTTGGAGACTTCCGTGCCTGAATATCCCCTGCCCTCTTTGACCCTGCCCGATTCAATGCGGCCGGATGCCGGCTTCGAGCGTGCCGCAGCACCCCTGCCCCCGCCGCGTCCGCCCGGACTGCCGGCTCCTGCCCTGCAACGCGCATTGAAGGAGGTGTCCTCCATGTTCCAACGCCTGCGCAGCTCCTACCTCCGCTCAAGTGCCGTCCGCTCTTCGCGCCTGGATTACGCACTGTCCGGAGAGCAGGGTTACCTGCTGCTGCACTACTTCCATTCCGTGAAGTGACTTCATCCACGCCATGCGGCGGTATACGGCGGCAGCGCCGCCCGGTTCCCCAGAGGGGCCGGGCGGCGCTGCCGTGCCCGGCACCGTAGACCCGGCAGGGCAGGGGTGCCCAAAGTGTTCTGGCCGACAGGAAACAAAGGCAGGGCCCGCGGCGTTATAAAGTCGATAGAGAAGATATCGGTCAGGAAGGGAGCGAAGTGCCCCAGGTCAAGCGTGTGGCCATGCTCTCCCTTCATACCTCCCCGCTTGAACAGCCCGGATCCGGCGACGCCGGCGGCATGAACGTGTACGTCCGTTCCGTAGCCCTGGAACTGGCCCGCTCCGGCACCGAAGTAGAGATTTTTACCCGGGCAACGGACCCGCAGCGTACTGCGGATGTCGAACTGGCCCCGGGGGTCAGGGTCCGCCATGTCCAGGCCGGACCGGTGTGCAAGATGCCCAAGGAACAATTGCCTTACCTGGACCTCGCCTCCGCGGTGGCGGCAGCGCAGCCGTTCCTGCTGGACGGCGCTTTTGACGTGGTGCATTCGCATTACTGGGTGTCAGGAACGGCCGGACTGGCCGTGGCCCGCCAGTGGGACCTGCCCCTGGTACACACCATGCACACCATGGCAAGGGTCAAGAACATCCAGGCCCAGCCCGGGGAAACCCCTGAACCGCAGATCCGGATCGACGGCGAGCAGCAGGTAGTGCAGGGGGCGACCCGCCTGATTGCCAATACCAGCACCGAAGCCGCCGAACTGGAAACCCTTTACGGTGCCGATCCGGCTGCCGTGGACGTAGTGGCTCCGGGTGTTGACCTGAACGTTTTCTCCCCGCGGGGCAGGCCGGGAGTGCAGCCCGGGCAGGGTTTCTTGCCGGGCGTTTTCCACGTGGTGTTTGCCGGCCGGATCCAGCGGATGAAGGGCCCGCAGGTCCTGGTGGAGGCCGCTGCCCAGCTGCGGCGGCGCAGGCCGGACATCCCGCTGCGCGTGAGCATCCTGGGCGCGGGCAGCGGTTCGTCCGTGCTGGACCTGGCGCCCCTGATCCGCCGCTACGGGCTGCAGGACACGGTTTCGCTGCGCCCCCCGGCCGAACCGAACCAGTTGGCTGACTGGTTCCGTGCGGCCGATGTGGTGGCCGTACCGTCCTTCAGTGAATCCTTCGGACTGGTGGCACTGGAAGCCCAGGCCTGCGGCACCCCCGTGCTGGCCGCCAATGTGGGCGGCCTGCCCAAAGCGGTGCGGGACGGACGCAGCGGTGTCCTGGTGGACGGGCATGCTCCGGGCCGCTGGGCCGCTGAACTGGAAGCACTGTACGACGGCGCGGACCGCCGTCGTACGCTCGGAGAAGGAGCCGCCGCCCACGCCCAGGCATTCGGCTGGCGGCGGACCGCCATGCTCACCGCGGAGAGCTACCGGGAGGCAGCGGAGCACTTCGCCAGCAGCTCCGTGCGCAAGTAGCTTCTCTTTTCCGTTCCTCCTGGTCCCCTCCGCTCCGATCCCGGTCCGGTGGCCCTGCTGCTGGTAGCTTGGCTTCCACCCAACGACACCGGCCGTTAACGTCATCCGTTGGCGGCGCAGCGGAAGGAACACGCACCATGGGCACCAGCGTCCCCTCTGACCTCGAGATATCCCGCGCGGCAATCCTGCAGCCCATCACCGGGATCGCCCGTGCCGCCGGCATCCCGGAAGAGGCGCTGGAACCCTACGGACGGTACAAGGCGAAGGTGGACCCTGCCCTGCTGCCTGCCGGTACCGCGCCCGGACGGGTGGTGCTGGTCACCGCAATGAGCCCCACCCCCGCCGGTGAGGGTAAGTCCACCGTCACCGTGGGGCTGGCCGACGCCCTGCACCGCGCCGGAGAGAACGTATGCATCGCCCTGCGTGAACCCTCCATGGGACCGGTGCTGGGCATGAAGGGCGGAGCCACGGGCGGCGGGTATTCCCAGGTGGTCCCGATGGAGGACATCAACCTGCACTTCACCGGAGACTTCCACGCGATCACCGCCGCCAACAATGCCCTCGCCGCGCTGCTGGACAATTCCATCTTCCAGGGCAATCCGCTGGGCCTGGATCCGCGGCGGATCGTGATTCGGCGCGTCCTGGACCTCAACGACCGTGCGCTGCGCGATATTGTGATTGGACTGGGCGGGCCCGCGCAGGGTGTGCCCCGGCAGGACGGTTTCGACATCACCGTCGCTTCCGAGGTGATGGCGGTCTTCTGCCTGGCCCGGGACCTCGCCGACCTCACGGACCGCCTGTCCCGGATCACCGTGGGCTACACCTACGACCGCCGGCCGGTGACCGTTGCCGACTTGGGCGTCGAGGGCGCCATGACGCTGCTGCTGCGCGAGGCGCTGAAACCCAACCTGGTGCAGACCCTGGCCGGAACCCCGGCACTGGTCCACGGCGGTCCGTTCGCCAACATTGCCCATGGCTGCAACTCGGTCATTGCCACGTCCACCGCCCGAAGGCTGGCGGACATCGTGGTGACCGAGGCCGGCTTCGGTGCGGACCTCGGCGCCGAAAAGTACCTGAACATCAAGTCACGGGCCGCCGACGTCGCCCCCGACGCAGTGGTGGTGGTGGCCACCGTCCGGGCCCTGAAAATGCACGGGGGCGTGCCGAAGGCCGACCTCGCAGCGGAGAACCTTCCGGCGCTGGAGGCGGGTACGGCCAATCTGCGCCGGCACCTGGAAAACATCCGCCGATTCGGCATCAACCCCGTGGTGGCCATTAACCGGTTCGGCACCGACACGGAGGCTGAGCTGCGCCGGCTGGCGGACTGGTGCGCGGAGGAAGGGGTCAGCGCCGCAGTGGCGGATGTGTGGGCCCGCGGCGGCGGCGGAACCGGCGGCGACGAGCTGGCACGGACCGTAAGGGCGGCGCTGGAACAGCCCGCGGACTTCCGGTTCCTGTACCCGGACGCAATGCCGGTGGAGGAGAAGATCCGCACGGTGGCCCGGGAAATCTACGGCGCGGCCGACGTGGAATTCGCTCCGGCCGCCCGCCGCCGGCTGCAGGAAATCTCCGCACGCGGCCTGGACCACCTGCCGGTGTGCATGGCCAAGACCCAGTATTCCTTCTCCGACGATCCAGCGGCGCTGGGTGCACCGTCCGGGTTCACCCTGCACGTGCGGGACCTGTCGATCAAGACCGGTGCCGGGTTTGTGGTGGCGCTGACCGGCGCGGTGATGACCATGCCCGGGCTGCCGAAGGAACCGGCGGCACTGCGCATGGGCGTGGCAGCGGACGGTACGCCCGCAGGGCTGATCTGACCGCCGGGTCCGCCGCGGGGCGGACACAGCAACGCCCCCGGGTCCCGGAAACCGGAGCCCAGGGGCGTTTGCGGCAGCAGCGTTGGCCGGGAGCTTTTCCTAGCGCTCAACCTCGCCGCGGATGAACTGCTCAACCTTGGCCTTGGCGATGTCGTCGTTGTACTGTTCCGGCGGCGACTTCATGAAGTAGCTGGAAGCGGAAAGGATCGGTCCGCCGATGCCCCGGTCCAGGGCGATCTTGGCGGCCCGTACCGCATCGATGATGACGCCGGCGGAGTTGGGGGAGTCCCAGACCTCCAGCTTGTACTCCAGGGACACGGGCGCATCGCCGAAGTTGCGGCCTTCGAGCCGGACGAATGCCCACTTGCGGTCATCCAGCCAGGCAACGTAGTCCGAGGGGCCGATGTGCACGTCGTCGGCCTTCAGGTCCGCAGACGTGTTGGACGTGACGGCCTGCGTCTTGGAGATCTTCTTTGACTCCAACCGCTCGCGCTCAAGCATGTTCTTGAAGTCCATGTTGCCGCCGACGTTGAGCTGGTACGTGCGGTCCAGGATCACGCCGCGGTCTTCGAACAGCTTGGCCATCACGCGGTGGGTGATGGTGGCGCCGATCTGGCTCTTGATGTCGTCGCCCACAATCGGAACGCCCGCCTCGGTGAACTTGTCGGCCCATTCCTTGGTGCCGGCAATGAACACGGGGAGCGCGTTGACGAACGCTACGCCGGCGTCGATGGCGCACTGGGCGTAGAACTTCGCCGCCTGCTCCGAACCCACCGGAAGGTAGCAGACCATAACGTCAACAGCGTTGTCCTTCAGGGCCGCAACGATGTCCACCGGCGCGGCGTCGGACTCGACGATGGTTTCCCGGTAGTACTTGCCCAACCCGTCAAGGGTGGGCCCGCGCTGGACCGTGATGCCGGTTTCCGGCACATCGGCGATCTTGATGGTGTTGTTCTCGCTCGCGCCGATAGCATCGGCCAGGTCCAGCCCGACCTTCTTGCTGTCGACGTCGAAAGCGGCAACAAACTGCACGTCATTGACGTGGTAGTCGCCGAACTTCACGTGCATCAGGCCAGGGACAGTTTCGTTGGGGTCGGCGTTGCGGTAGTACTGGACACCCTGCACCAGCGAAGCTGCACAGTTTCCAACACCCACGATTGCCACCCGGATGGGGTTCTCGGACACGGTTCTCCTTCGAAGAATATGTTGAATGCTGCGCCCGCGGGCGCAGACAACCAACACAGTCTACGTGCTGGCACTCACATCTCTTACCGGTTTCGAAACGTATTGGCCGCACAGCCTGCCACCCGGCAGCGGTGCGCCCCTAGACTGGACCCGCGAAGAGTCTCCGCCACTTCGGCCCGGGAGCCGCTGATGACCGCCTTTTCCCAAAGCCCAGCGCCTTCTGCCGGGGGCTCGGTGCATTCTGCACCGGCCTTCCGGCACGCATCGGTGGGCTCGGTGCCGGCCGCGCTTCGTGCCGCAGTCCTGGCCGTTGCGCTCGGGCTGGCCGCGTGCACGCCTGCCCCGCCGCCGCAGCAGGACAGCCAGTCGGCGCCGGCTTCCAGCCCGACCGCCGGACCCTCCTCAACGCCCACCTTCTCCGCCGGTGCCGGCTCGGCAGCGGACTGCCCGCCCCTGCCGGCTACGGTGCCCTCCAATAATCCCGACCGCGGCAACTTCTCCGCTGCCGACGCCGACACCTCCGCGCTCACGCGGTCCGACGGCGGGAGCACGGCCGTGGCTGATGCGGACATCACCAAGAGCGGCAGCTCGTCCAACCCCGAGGCGTCCGCGGCCGCCGGACTCAACGCTGCCGTGCTGGTGTCCGGCGGCAGCCGGCTATTCCTGCTAAATGCCACGGTCAGCTCCACCGGTGCCGGCGCCGGCGGGGTATTCAGCAGCGGCACCGGTTCCCTGGTGGAACTGGGCAGCGCCACAGTGCGCACCGACGGTGCCTCGGCACCCGCTGTCGGTGCAGGGGACGGCGGATCGGTGACGGGAACGGACCTGACGCTGTCAACGGACGAGGGGAACGCCAGCCCTATTGCCGCCGGGGGCGAAGGCCAGATCTCGGTTAACCGATCCACCGCCGTCGGGGAGGCGGCGCCGGCCATCTATTCCGCCGGGGACATTTCGGTCTGCGCAGTGGCCGGAACGTCCCGCTCCGCCGAAGCGGCAGTGGTAGAAGGGACCAACACCCTTATCAGTACCCGGTCCGAACTCTCGGGCGGCACCCACGGCGTGCACCTTCTCCAGGGCAGCGACGGGGGACCGGCGGGCGGCAGCCTGACGCTCACCGGCGGCAGCCTGAATGCCGGAGACGGCGACGCCGTGCTCATCGAAGGGGTGCCGGCCACTGTGAGCATCAGCCAGGGCAGCACCGTGAGCGCCGACTCGGGAAACCTGGTCAGCGTCACCGGCGGCGGGGCCGGCACGGTGGAGATGACCGAAACCGAACTTACCGGCAACCTCAGTGCACAGCAGGGCAGCAGCCTGGCCGTTTCCCTGACCGCCAACAGCAGCGTTACGGGGACGCTCGCCAACGTAGGGGTCACCTTGGACGACACCTCGCGGATCAGCCTGCAGGCAGACTCCGCGGCCTCCTCGGTGGCAGGCGCCCTGGTCAGCGGCGGCCAGGTCACCAACATCACCGGCAACGGACACACGCTCACCTACGATCCGTCCGCGCCTCAGAACGCGTACCTGGACGGCGGCACCTACGCCTTGGCACGGGGAGGAACACTTACACCGGGGTAGCCGCGCGGCGGACCTCCTGTCCGGAGCGCCGTCCTGCTGGATACTGATAGGCATGGAGCCCAACCCCCAGCGCCGCCCGCTGCGCATAGTGGTGCCCAGCCGCAACGATCCCTTCCTGCGGAAATTCACGGAGGGCATCGGCGGCCCGCTGGGACGCTTCACCGCGCCAGGTGTTGTAACCCCCGGATTCTTCACAGTGGAACGGGTGCTGATCCTGTTCACCACGGTCTCGGCGCTGCTGGCCGTCCTGGTCAAGATGCCCTGCCGCGCCGGTGGCTGGTCCACCCCGGACCACTTCTACCAGGCGTGCTATTCCGACTGGCCCGAACTGTTCGGGACCAGGGGCCTTGGGGAGGGCGTCTTCCCCTTTTTCACCGAGGGTGCACTGTTTGAATACCCGGTGCTGCTGGGGCTGCTGGCCGGTGCAACCGCACTGGTGGTTCCGGGGGAGGGTGCTTCCGCCGTCCGCGCCCTGCACTACTTCGATGTCAACGCCTTCCTGGCCGCCGGCGCCTGGATGGTCACTGTGGTGGCCACCATGCGTATGTCCGGCCGGCGGCCCTGGGACGCTGCGATGGTGGCGGTGGCCCCGGCGGCCATCCTGGTTGTCTTCATCAATTGGGACATTTGGGCAGTGATGCTCGCCACGGCGGGCATGCTGGCCTTTGCGCGGAACCGGCCGCTGGCGGCCGGCATGCTGATCGGCCTGGGCACGGCCCTGAAGCTGTACCCCGTCCTGATCCTCGGCGCAGTCCTGGTGCTGGCCCTGCGGACCATGCGGCTGCGTCCGGCACTGCTCACCTTTGCCGCGGCGGGCCTGGCCTGGGCGGCCGTGAACCTGCCCTTTATGCTCCGCGACTTCGAGTCCTGGCGCTTTTTCCTCACGTTCACGTCCGAACGGCCGGCGGGGTTTTCCTCCATCTGGTTTGCCTGGAACCTGACCGCGGAGCGCTACGGCGGGGTAGGCGTGGACGCCGGATTCATCAACTTCTGGGCTTACGCCCTGTTTGCCCTCGCATGTGCCGGGATCGCCGTGCTGGCCCTGCGTTCCGGGCGGCGACCGCGGCTGGCGCAGCTGGCTTTCCTGATTGTTGCCGCGTTCATCCTCACCAATAAGGTCTATTCCCCGCAGTTTGTCCTGTGGCTGATTCCGCTGGTGGCCCTGGCCCGGCCGCGGTGGCGGGACTTCCTGATCTGGCAGTTCTTCGAAGTGATGCACTGGTGGGCCATCTGGATGTACCTCGCCAAGGACACCTCCGGCGGTGCGGCGCAGAACAACATCGACTCCCCGTACTACGTACTGGCCGTTATGGGGCATGTGCTGGCCACCGCCTACCTGATGTACCGGGTGGTGGCAGACATCCTGCACCCCGACGGTGATCCGGTGCGCCGCACCGGCGCCGACGATCCCCAGGGAGGCCCGTTCGACGGCGCCCCGGACCGGCTGCTCCTGAAGCGGAGCAACGCCGTATCCTTAGAAGCGCATGCGGCCCCGGCGAAAGAAGCACAGTGACACCCGTTCCATACCGTTCCGAGCAGCTTAACTCCAAGGAATTCGAAGTTCTCGCCGCCGCGCATCCCGACGTTGTGATTCCGCTGGAGCAGACCCCGTACTGGGCTGATTTTGAGGCAAAGCTCGGCCGCAGCCCCTACGGCATTTGGGCCTATTACGACGGCGGCACACTGGTCGCGACCGCCAGTTACCTGCGCTCGGAACGGCGGCTGCGTCCGTCCCTGGTGGTGGTCAACGGACCCACCTGGTTCACCGTCCGCACGCACAACGCCGAAGCACGCCTGGTCCATACGGTGCAGGAACAGTTCCGGGCCGATCCGTCCGTGGATCCCCTGTACATCCGGATGCAGGTGGAACACCCGCAGCCGCCGGTGACGGGTCCCCTGGAACACGGCTGGTACGAACGCGAAATAGTCGTGGACCTGACTCCGGACACGGACGCCATCTTCGCCTCATTCCGGTCCAATGCGCGCAACCTGATCCGCAAGGCGGAAAAGCTGGGTGTGGAGGTGCGGACCATTGAACCGGAACGGTGGGCCGAGGTGTTCCGTACCGAGCTGTTCCCGATCATGCAGGAAACCGCGGCCCGTGACGGCTTCTCGAGTTTCGAATCGACGTTCTATGAGACGCTGCTGACCGAGCTCGGCGAGTACCTGCGGCTGATGGTTGCCTACGTAGAGGGCAAACCGGTTTCCTGGCTGATCACCACCGAGTACCGCGGCTACTCCGTCTACTACTTCGCGGCCAGTTCGCACAGCGCGCGGAAGACCAACGCGCCCTACCTGCTGCTCTGGGAAGCGTTCAAGGTGCTCAAGGCGGCCGGCAACACCGCCTGCGGGCTCACCGGCATTGTCAGCGATAACTACCCGGGCCTGATCAACGTCACGACGTTCAAGCGGAATTTCTCCAAGACCGTGGTCACCATTCCCACCACATACGACATCCCCCTGCAGCCGGGGCGGTACGCTCTGGTGGCAACGGCTTTGAAGCTCCGGCGGGAGGCGCCCGGCAAACTCCGGGCGCTGCCGGCCGCAACCAAGTCCCTGGCCGCCCGGGTCACCGGGCGCAAGGGGCAGTAAGGCACACCGGATGAGCGATGTCAGCGTAGTCGGTGCCGGCCCCAACGGGCTGGCGGCAGCGGTCATCATGGCCCGAGCGGGACTCTCGGTCCGGGTCTTCGAGGCGGCCGGGACCATCGGCGGCGGGAGCCGGACCAAGGAGCTGATGGAGCCGGGCCACCTGCACGACATCTGCTCGGCCGTGCATCCCATGGCGCTGGCCTCCCCGTTCTTCCGCAGCTTCGGGCTGGACCGGCGAATCGACCTGGTGGTTCCCGAAATCTCCTACGCCGCGCCGCTGGACGGCGGCCGCGCCGGGCTGGCGTACAAGGACCTGGAACGGACCGTGGAAGGGCTGGGCCGGGACGGCGCCGCCTACCGGCAGCTGATGGCACCCCTGGTGGAGCGCAGCGAAGCGGTCACCGAGCTCTTGATGGGTTCGCTGCTGAGCGTCCCCCGCGACCCGGTGGCGCTGGTCCGTTTCGGGCTCGCCGTCCTGGACCAGGGGACCGCCTGGTGGAACCGGCGGTTCATGGAGGACGCCGCCCCCGCACTGCTTTCAGGTGTGGCAGCGCACCCGGTGGGCAGGATGCCCTCGCTGCCGTCGGCCGGAGGCGGGCTGATGCTCGGCACCCTTGCCCACACGGTTGGCTGGCCCATCCCGGTGGGCGGCTCACAGGCCATTGCCGAGGCGCTCGCCGATGACCTGCGGGCGCACGGCGGCAAGATCATCACCGGCCACCGGGTCACCTCGCTGGCCGAAGTGGCGGACTCCCGCGCCGTCATCCTGGACGTTGCTCCTTCGGTGCTGCTGGAACTGGCATCCGACCGGCTGCCCGGACGGTACGCGCGGGCGCTGGAGCGCTTCAAATACGGCAACGCCGCCTGCAAGGTGGACTACATCCTTTCCGGTCCCGTGCCCTGGGCGAATCCGGAGGTGGCCCATGCGGGAACGGCCCACTTGGGCGGCACCCGGGCCGAACTCGCCGAGGCTGAGGCCGACGTCGCCGCCGGCAGGCACCCCCGCCGTCCCTACGTCCTGGCCTCCCAGCCCAGCGGATTCGACCCCACACGGGCCCCTGCAGGACGGCATGTCCTGTGGTCCTACTGCCATGTCCCGGCCGGTTCAACCGTAGACATGACCGAGGCAGTCACTGCGCAGATTGAACGGTTCGCCCCCGGGTTCAGGGACCTGATTGTGGACTCCAAGGTGACGACGGCGGCCGGCTTGGAGGAGTACAACGCCAACTATGTAGGCGGAGACTTTGGTGCAGGAGCGGTGACGCTGCAGCAAATGCTGATCCGTCCCGTACTCTCACCCAGTCCCTGGCGCACGCCGCTTCCGGGCGTCTATCTCAGTTCGGCCTCCACGCCCCCGGGCCCCGGCGTGCACGGCATGGGCGGGCAGCATGCTGCGCAGCTGGCGCTTAAAGACGTTTTCGGGCTGCCGATGCCCTCCCTGGCACCCGCTGCCGGGTACAACTAGCGGACGTTCGCCGGGCAGCCTTTCCTGCGGGTGCCGGCACGTCCGGATCCCGGTGGAATCCGGACTGTGACCTGGAGCATAAAAGCTTGTATGTTATCGGGTACCGGCACGCCTGCCGGTACTTGACTGGGGGAGCAAGGCAATGGGGGACAGGCATATGGAGAACTATGGGCCGGCTGCGGGGACGCAGGGATTCCAGGGGGCTCCGCCGCCTCCACCCGGTGCAGGTACTGCGCCGCAGCCCGGGCAGCAGTGGCCGCAGCTCCCGCCGCCTCCCGGCGGGGAAGGCACCCTGCCGCAGCGGCAGCCGAACCCGAAGCGGCGCAAGCGCCTGATAATCGCAGGCAGCGTGGCAGGCGGCCTGCTGGTGCTCCTGGGCATAGGAGGCTATTTCGGCTATCAGTACATGGACGACACGGTCTACAGCCCGAGGGTCCAGGCGGAGGAGTACCTCCAGGCACTGGTCGACGGGGAGCTGGAAAAGGCCCTGGACATGGCGCCTGCCAATTCGGACCTGGACAATTCCCTGATGACCGATGAGGTCTACTCGAAGGTGGAGAACCGGATCAGCGGTTTTGAAATCACGGACATCGCGGTCGACGGCGACAAGGCCGAGGTATCGGTTGACGTGGAGCAGGGCGGGGAGAGCGAGGCCATGAAACTGTCGCTGTCCAAGGCCGGGACCGAGGCAGTGCTCTTCAAGAAATGGAAAGTCGACGCACCACTGGGCACGTGGTCGCTGCGCTACATGATGGACGCGGATGTCACCGGTACCGCCGTAAACGGAGTGGACTTCAAAGCCCCCGAGGACGGACGGAAGCTCGCGGTAATGCCGGGCGACTACACCTTCAGCGCTCCCAATGGCACGAAATTCGTCAGCTACGGCGAGGACGAAGTCATGAACGTCGGTCTGGACTCGCAGGAATCACTGATGGGAGTGGGGTTCCTCCCGGAGATCACGGACGCGGCACGCGATGAGATCAAGGCCCAGACCAGGGCACACCTGGATGCCTGCATGAAGTCCACCGAACTGCTGCCAAAGGGCTGCCCGAACAAGGCCGACGGCGAAGACCCCAACAACTTCCGCAACATCAAGTGGAGCATGACCAGGGAGCCCACCTACGCCGTGATCGAGGGCGATCCGACCGCCCCGTTCTCAGTCACGGCGGAAAACGGGCAGTTCACGCTGGAAGCCGAAATGAAGCAGGGCGATGACTGGGGAATGCAGAAGGGCACGGTTGAGCTCTATTCCATGCCCGCCAAGGTGAATATCCAGGGCGAGGCAATCACCATGGTGTTCGGAGAGTAGCGCCCGGAGCCGCTGCTCTTCTGCTGCGGGCCTTGCGCCCAGGCGCCGGTCATGGGGACCTGTAAGCAGGAGGTTTCCCATGACCGAGCACCTGAACAACCGTCCCTATTCGACGGTCAGTTCACCCATCCGGGACCACTCTTCGCCCTCGATCACCGTGTTGATGATCTTCGGGGTTTCCACCAGCGCCTGGACCATGTCCTTCATGGCCTGCTGGAAGTGATCGCTCTGCACGTGCGCGGCGGCGGCGTCGTCCTTGAAGGCTTCCACCAGGACAAACTCGTTCGGGTTCTCCAGGCTGCGGGACCAGTCGAACCACAGGTTGCCCGGCTCCGCCCGGGTGGCGGCGGTGAAATCGGCGGTAAGTTCGGGCCAGCGTTCGGTCCATTCGGGCTTGACGAGGAATTTGACGGTAATAAAGATCATTTCTTCATCGTATGCCCGGTTTCCGGAGCATGCCCATGCAGGGCGGCGGAGGAGGGGGACGCGGAATGGGAGGATGAATACGTGGCGCACCTCGACGTATCCAATATTGACTATTTCCTGTCCGACGGCCGGCAGCTGCTCAACGGCGTCAGCTTCAAGGTCGGCGACGGGCACAAGACGGCGCTGATCGGACCCAACGGCACCGGTAAAACCACCCTGCTGCGGATCATTGCCGGTGACCTGGTCCCGGACGAGGGCACCGTGGCCCGTTCGGGCAACATGGGCATCATGCGCCAGTTCGTTGGCCAGGTCAGGGATGAGAGCACCGTCCGGGATCTGCTGGTTTCCGCCGCTCCGCCGGCGCTGGCAGCAGCAGCCCGGGAAGTGGACGCCGCCGAACTGGCCATGATGGAGCACGACGACGAGCCCACGCAGATGCGGTACGCCACCGCGATCACGGACTGGGGCGACGTCGGCGGCTATGAGCAGGAGACCGTCTGGGACGAAGTGACCATGGCCGCACTGGGTCTGCCCTTTGACCGGGCCCAGTACCGCAAGGCCGCCACGCTCTCCGGCGGTGAGCAGAAGCGCCTGGTCCTGGAGGCGCTCTTTGCCGGGCCGGACGAGCTGCTGCTGCTGGACGAGCCGGACAACTACCTGGACGTGCCCGGCAAGCGCTGGCTGGAGGACAAGCTCGCGCAGTCCAAGAAGTCGGTGCTGTTCGTCAGCCACGACCGGGAACTGCTGGACAACGCCGCCACCCGGATCGTCACCCTGGAACCCGGGATCAACGGTGCTTCCGCCTGGATCCACGGCGGCGGGTTCGGCAGCTACGTCAAGGCCCGCGAAGACCGCAATGCCCGGTTCGAGGAATTGCGCCGGCGCTGGGACGAGGAGCACCTCAAGCTCAAGGAACTCGTCAACATGTACAAGAACAAGGCGGCGTTCCGCTCCGACATGGCCAACCGCTACCAGGCGGCCCAGACCAGGTTGGCGAAGTTCCTCGAGGCGGGACCGCCCGAAGCCCTGCCGGTGGAGCAGAACGTCAAGATGCGGCTGCGCGGCGGGCGCACCGCCAAACGCGCCGTGGTGGCACAGAAGCTGGAACTGACCGGGCTGATGAAGCCGTTCAGCACCGAAATCTGGTTCGGGGACCGGGTGGGCGTACTCGGCTCCAACGGCTCCGGGAAGTCCCACTTCCTGCGCCTGCTCGCTTTGGGCGGCACTGATCCGGAAAAGGAACACGAGCCGGTCTCCGAGGTGGAGATTGCGCCGGTACCGCACGGCGGCACGGTGAAACTGGGCGCACGGATCCGGCCCGGCTTCTTTGCCCAGACCATGATGCGGCCGGACCTGGCCGAGAAGACCCTGCTGGACATCCTGCACCGCGGCGATGAGCACCGTTCCGGACTGGGCCGGGAAGCGGCCGCCGGCGCCCTGGACCGCTACGGCTTGGCGGCGTCCTCGGAACAGAAATACGAATCACTCTCCGGCGGCCAGCAGGCCCGGCTGCAGATCCTGCTCCTGGAACTGTCCGGCGCCACCTTGCTCCTGCTGGATGAACCCACCGACAACCTGGACCTGCACTCGGCCGAAGCACTGGAAAAGGCGATCGACGCGTTTGAGGGCACCGTACTGGCGGTCACACACGACCGCTGGTTTGCCCGCAGCTTCGACCGGTTCCTGGTGTTCGGTTCCGACGGCAGGGTTTACGAGTCCGATACGCCGGTCTGGGACGAAAAACGGGTGGACCGGGTTCGGTAGGGGACAATATTGGCGTGACCCAAATGAACCCCTCTGATACTGCCCTGAACAAGGCACTTATCGCCGTGTTCGTGTGCTTCGGGCTCAACGGCCTGGTGTTCGCCAGCTGGGCCGCCCGCATCCCGGCCGCTGCCCAGGACCTGGGGATCGGTGCTGCCGGCGTGGGCCTGCTGCTGCTGTTTTCGGCAATCGGGTCGGTGGCCGCGCTGCCGCTGGCCGGTTCGGTGGCTCAGCGGATCGGCACCGCCGGCACTGTGCGCGTTGGCGGCCTGACGTCGTCGGCGGCGTCCCTGGCCATCGCCGCGGGCCTGCACCTGGGCTCCATTCCGCTGACCGCTGCCGGTCTCCTGGTGTTCGGCGTGGGTATTGCCGGCTGGGACGTTGCGATGAACCTGGAAGGCGCCGACGTCGAGCGCAGGCTGGGCCGGAACATCATGCCCAAGTTCCACGGCGCGTTCAGTGCCGGGTCCTTCACCGGGGCCCTGATCGGGGCCGGACTGTCCGCCGCAGGTGTGTCCCTGTCCCTGCACCTGCTGGCCATCCTCACCGTGGTGGCCCTTGTGGTGCTGATTGTCCCGCGCGATTTCCTTCACCTTCCGCACCCGGCGCATGCCGAGGGCGCCGGCGGAGCACCCGCATCCCGGTTCGGTGCCTGGCGCGAGGGGCGCACGCTGCTGATCGGCGTCGTCGTCCTGGGCGCCGCCCTGACCGAAGGGGCGGCCAACGACTGGGTGGCCAAGGCAACGGTGGACGGGCTGGGCACCAGTGAATCCACGGGTGCGCTGATGTTCGCCGTCTTCGTGGCAGCCATGACCCTTACCCGCTGGTTCGGTGCCCGGCTGATTGACCGGATCGGCCGTGTCCCGGCGCTGCGGATATGTATGAGCGCTGCCCTGGCCGGCCTGCTGCTCTTTGTGCTGGCGCCCAATATCGTGCTGGCCGGGATCGGGGCGGTCCTGTGGGGAATAGGCGCCGCGCTGGGCTTCCCCATGGGAATGTCCGCGGCCGGCGAGGACCCGCTGCACGCGGCGGGACGCGTATCCGTGGTGTCTACCATCGGCTATATGGCCTTTTTCGTGGGCCCGCCGGTGCTTGGCTTCCTCGGTGAACACTGGGGCGTGCGCAATGCCCTGCTGACGGTGGGCCTTGCGATAGCGCTGTCCCTCGTTTTCGCTCCTGCCGCAGCCGAGCGGAAAGCCGTTTCCGAAACCGCTTAAAGCTGCGGACCGGTCCTGTCCGCATTGGGCGGGCGCCGGACGGGGTCCCGGTCCTACCCTCGAACGCATGTCCCCTTTCCTGCAACCAGCATCACCCATGCAGTCAGCACCGCTGATCCATGCCGAAGGGCTGACCAAGGTCTACTCCTCCAAGTCCGGTCCCGTCCGCGCCCTGGACGGACTGGACATTTCCGTTCCGCAGGGAACGGTCACCGCCCTGCTCGGTCCCAATGGAGCCGGGAAAACCACGGCGGTCAAGGTCTTGACCACGCTGATCCGGGCGGACTCCGGCACGGCCGTCATTGACGGCCTCGACGTGAGCGCTGATCCCAAGGCGGTCCGCCGCGCCATCGGCGTGTCCGGCCAGTACGCCGCGGTGGACGAAAACCTCACCGGCCTGGAGAACCTGGACATGGTGGGCCGGCTCTACCACCTGCCCGGGCGGCAGGCGAAGGAACGCGCAGCGGAACTGATCGACATGTTCGAGCTGACCGAAGCCCGGAACCGTCCCGTGAAGGGCTATTCCGGCGGCATGCGCCGGCGCCTGGACCTCGCCGGAGCCCTGGTCAACCAGCCGCGGGTGCTGTTCCTGGATGAGCCCACCACCGGACTGGACCCACGCTCCCGCATCGCCCTTTGGGGGGTGATCAAGGACCTGGTGGCGCGCGGCACCACCTTGCTGCTGACCACCCAGTACCTGGAGGAAGCGGACCAGCTCGCGGACCGGGTGGCAGTCATCGACAACGGGAAAGTCATCGCCGAAGGCACTTCCGATGACCTGAAGGCGCAGATCGGCGGGCACCGGGTAGCCGTGGCCCTGGTGGACCAGGCAGATGCCGAGAGTGCGGCGGCCATCCTGGCCCGGCACGGCTCCGGTGAGCCCCACGCCTCGGGGGACGGCCGCACCCTCGAAGTCGCCGTCATCGACGGGCCAGCCGCCCTGCAGCGCGTGCTCGGTGAGCTGGATACGGCCGGCGTCGAACTCCACGACGCCGGCATCCGCCGCCCCACCCTGGATGACGTCTTCCTGCAGCTCACGGGGCGCCCGGCGGAGGAAGACGCCGAAACGGAAAAAGAGGAGGCTCACCGATGAACGCCGCGGTATCGGCAGCCGGCATCCGGACCGGATCGGCCTCCAGCGCACCCGTGCGCTGGGCCGGCGACGGATGGACCGTCACCAAGCGCAACCTGATCAAGATCAAGCGCTCACCGGACATGATCATTTTTGCCGTGCTGCAGCCGATCATGTTTGTCCTGCTGTTCAGCCAGGTCTACGGCGGATCCATCAATGTTGCCGGCACGGACTACACGCAGTACCTGATGGCCGGCATCTTCGCCCAGACGGTGGTCTTCGGTTCCACCTTCTCGGGCGCGGCCATGGCGCAGGACCTGAAGGAAGGAATCATCGACCGGTTCCGCACCCTGCCCATGAGCCCCTCCGCAGTGCTGATCGGACGGACCAACTCGGACCTCGCGCTGAACGCCATCTCCATGATCATCATGATGGGCACGGGGCTGCTGGTGGGATGGCGGGTCAACACCAACTTCGCCTCGTTCCTGGCCGCTGTCGGGCTGCTTCTGCTGTTCTCCTACGCCTTCAGCTGGGTCATGGCACTGCTGGGCATGAGCGTCCGCACTCCGGAAACCATCAACAACGCGTCCTTCATCATCCTGTTCCCCATCACGTTCATCTCCAATGCCTTTGTGCAGAGCTCCACGCTCCCGGAGCCGCTGCGCATCTTCGCGGACTGGAATCCGGTCTCCGCCCTGGTGCAGGCAGCGCGGGAGCTGTTCGGCAATGTAGGCACCGCGCCCGTTCCGGACACCTGGCCGATGCAGAACGCCATCCCCACGGTGGTGATCGGGTCACTGGTCCTGCTGGTGGTGTTTGTGCCCCTGGCGGTAAGGAAATTCCAGTCCATCAGTTCGCGCTAGCGCAAAGGACATCCCATGATCGAGGCACAGGACCTGGCCAAGCGGTTCGGCGGAAAAACCGCCGTTGACGGCATTACCTTCACCGTCCAGCCCGGTAAGGTCACCGGATTCCTCGGCCCCAACGGTGCCGGCAAATCCACCACCATGCGCCTGATCCTGGGCCTGGACCAGCCCAGCGCAGGGACGGTGACGGTCAATGGCCTGCCCTACGCCCGGCACCGGGCGCCCCTGCACGAGGTGGGAGCGCTGCTGGAAGCCCGGGCGGTCCATCCGCGCCGCACCGCGTACAACCATCTGCGGGCCCTTGCCGCCACCCACGGCATCGGGGCCCGGCGGATCCGCGCCGTCATTGACCTGACCGGGCTGGGCCCGGTGGCCCGGAAACGGGTAGGCAGCTTTTCCCTGGGCATGGGGCAGCGGCTGGGCATAGCCGTGGCCCTGCTGGGCGATCCGCAAACCCTGATCTTCGACGAACCGGTCAACGGCCTGGATCCCGAGGGCGTGCAGTGGGTCCGGCACCTGGCCCGGGAACTGGCAGCGGAGGGGCGGACGGTGTTCATTTCCTCCCACCTGATGAGCGAGATGGCCGTTACCGCCGACCATCTCATTGTGATTGGCCGCGGCCGGATCCTGGCGGACGCACCTATGGAGGAAGTCATCGCCGGTGCGGGCCGGCAGCGCACGCTGGTACGTGCCGACGACGCCGGGGAGCTGGCGGACGCCCTGGCCGCGGCGGTCCCGGGTGCCGAAGTCCGGCGCACTGCCGAGGACCAGCTTGAGGTCTTCGATGTTCCGGTCCGCAGCATTGCCGAGGCAGCGCTGGCCCGCCGCATCCTGGTCACCGAGCTGACCCCGCAGCAGGTGTCGCTGGAAGACGCGTACATGGAGCTGACCCGTGGCGAGGTGGAGTACCAGTCCCTGAGCGGACCCCTGAGTCATCCCTAGGGGGGACCCTGAATCATCCCGGGTCATCCTTAGTGCCGGTCCCTTTACGCCCTGCGCTCGCCTAGGCTGAAGAAAGCCAAGGCAGTAGTCCGGCGCAGTCAACTCCTAAGGACCATCCATGATCGAGGCAACCGGCCTCTCGAAGCGGTACGGCACCAAGACCGCCGTCGAAAACGTTTCCTTCACCGTCCAGCCGGGCAAGGTCACCGGCTTCCTGGGCCCGAACGGGGCCGGCAAGTCCACCACCATGCGCATGATCGTGGGCCTGGACAACCCGACCTCCGGCTCTGTGCTGGTCAACGGCAAGCCTTACGCCCATCACAAGGCGCCGCTGCGTGAAGTCGGCGCCCTGCTCGATGCCAAGGCAGTGCACACCAAGCGCACCGCCTACAACCATCTGCGTGCCATGGCAGCAACGCACGGCATTTCCGCCAAGCGCGTCGACCACGTCATTGAACTCACCGGTTTGGCGCCGGTGGCGAAGAAGCGGGTGGGCGGGTTCTCCCTCGGCATGGGCCAGCGGCTGGGCATCGCCGTGGCGCTGCTGGGTGATCCGCACACCGTCATTTTGGATGAGCCGGTGAACGGGCTGGACCCGGAGGGTGTGCTGTGGGTGCGGCATCTGGCCCGCGGGCTTGCCGCGGAAGGACGCACCGTTTTCCTCTCGTCACACCTGATGAGCGAAATGGCGCAGACTGCAGACCACCTGATCGTCATTGGACGGGGCCGGATCATCGCTGATGCCCCCATTGCCGACGTCATCGCCAACCAGGGCCGGAACCGGATCCTGGTGCGCACGGACAGTCCGGATGAACTGCTGCAGGCCTTGGCAGCCGACCCGGAGGTCACGGGAGAACGCAAGGAGGCCGGCCTGCTGGAAATCACCGGCGCGGAGCCGCGCAGCATTGCGGAGGCTGCGCTGGCGCGCCGCATCCTGATCACCGAGTTGACCCCGCAGCAGGTTTCCCTCGAGGACGCCTATATGGAACTGACCCGTGACGACGTTGAATACCGGTCCCAGGACCTGCCGCAGGAACAAGTTCCAGCCGCAGCCTCTGCCGGGAAGGGAAATTAAAGCCGTGAGCACTGCAACCACCGACAAAAACCAGGCCGGTACCGCACCCGGCGGCCCTGCCGGATCCGGCGTGAACTTCCTGCGGGTGCTGAAGTCCGAATGGATCAAGGTCACCACCGTACCGTCCACCGTAATCCTCCTGGCCGTGACCGTGGTGGTGATGATCGGCCTCGCAAGCCTCGCGGCCTGGGGAACCGCCCAGCTCGCCAGTGATTCCGCTCCCGCCGCCGGGGCCAGCGCTTCCGCAGTCCCGGGCGAAGGAGGCGGAACCACCCCCGCCGTTCCCGAGGGTGCAACCGCCCCCGCCGTCCCGGAGGGTGCAACCGCCCCCGCCATCCCGGAGGGTGCAACCGCTCCCGCCGAACAGACCGCCCCGGGCGTGGACACCCAGGCCGGACCGCCGGCGGCGGACAGCCTGGTCCGCGACATCCCGGCCAGCGGACTCTTCTTCGGCCAGCTGCTGATCGCCTCGCTGGGCGTAGTGCTGATCGCCTCGGAATGGGGCACCGGAATGATCCGCTCCACCTTCAGTGCTGTGCCCAAGCGCACCCCGGCGCTGCTGGCCAAGAACCTGATCATCGCCGTGGTCTCCTTTGTGGTGGGCGCCGGAGCCGCATTTATCTCCTACCTGATTGCCCGGCCGATCCTGGGCACTGCTGACCTGAGCCTGTCCCTGGGGGACGAAGGGGTGCTCGCCAGCATCTTGAACACCGGAACCTGCCTGGCCCTCATCGCGGTGTTCGCCATGGCCATCGGCACCCTGCTGCGGAACACGGCCGGGGGAGTGGTGACGGCCATCGGCATCATCTTCGTCCTGCCGCTGGTGGTGCAGATTGTGTCAGGGCTTGCGGACTGGATCCCCGATGCCGCACGGTTCCTGCCCAGCAACGCCGGAGCGCAGCTGGTCTCCGCCGGACCGATCGCCGATGGTGACCTTACCCAGCTCCAGGGCGGGCTGGTCCTTGCCGCATGGGCTGCGGTCCTGCTTGTTGCATCCCTGGTCGCCACCAAGAGGCGTGACGTCTAGGCCCCCAAAACTTCGGTGAAGGCGGCAGCGGAAGAACGGCCGCCCCGCCTTCACCGGACACCTCCTCCCCAACCCCTGGAAGCGTGCTTCCGGGGGTTGGTTACGTTCGGGGCGGCTGCCGGTTACGCCGCCGCTGTTCGCTCTGGTTGAATCGGAGCATGTCTGACGCATTGGCCCACGTAAATGATCTCGGCGCGTTTGTCAGCGCCTCCCCGTCCAGCTTCCACGCCGCCCGCGAAGGTGCGCGCCGCCTGGCAGCAGCCGGCTTTACCGAAGTAGAAGAGACCGGGGATTTCCCGCACTCACCGGGGAAGTACTACGTCGTCCGCGACGGCGCGTTCATCGCGTGGGTCACTCCGGATGCCGCCGGCCCGGCAACCGGATTCTCCATCCTGGGCACCCACACCGACTCGCCCACCTTCAAGCTCAAGCCCCGTCCCACCACCGGACGCCTCGGCTGGCTGCAGGCCGGCGTCGAGGTTTACGGCGGTCCGCTGCTGAACTCCTGGTTGGACCGCGAACTGCAGCTCGCCGGCCGCATGGTCACCCTGGACGGCGTGGAGCACCTGGTGGAGACCGGGCCCCTGCTGCGCTTCCCGCAGCTGGCCATCCACCTGGACCGCGCAGTGAACGAGGGCCTGAAACTGGACAAGCAGCAGCACATGAACCCGGTGTGGGGACTGGGCGACCCGTCCGCTGCGGACCTGGTCGAGCTGCTCGCAGCCAAGGCGGGGCTGGCCCCCGAAGAGATCGGCGGCTACGACATTGTGGCGGCGGATACCCAGCCGGCACAGGTCTTCGGCGCCGAAGGGGAGTTCTTCGCCTCCGGCCGGCTGGACAACCTCACCTCGGTCCATGCCGGTGTGGCAGCCCTGATCGGTGCCGATGTTGCGCCTGCCGCCCCCATTGCGGTGCTGGCAGCCTTTGATCATGAAGAAGTGGGCAGCGGCAGCCGGTCCGGCGCAGCAGGCCCGTTCCTGGAGGATGTGCTCCTGAGGATCAGTGACGGGCTGGGTGCCACTGCCGCGGAGCGGGCACGCGGCCTGGCCGCATCCTTCTGCATCTCCGCTGATGTGGGCCATGCCGTGCATCCCAACTACGCCGAGCGCCACGATCCGGCGAACCATCCGGTGCTTAACGGCGGGCCGCTCCTGAAGATCAATGCCAACCAGCGGTACACCACGGATGCGCCCGGCACGGCCAAGTGGGCCCGCCTGTGCGCCGGCGCGGGTGTGCCCTTCCAGGAGTTCGTGTCCCACAACTCCGTGCCCTGCGGATCCACCATCGGCCCGCTGACCGCCACCCGGCTGGGAATCCGGACGGTCGACGTCGGCATCCCGGTGCTGTCCATGCATTCGGCACGGGAAATGGCCGGCGTGGAGGACCCCCTGCGCCTGGCCGCCGTGGCGGAGTTGTTCTTCAGCGCCGGAGCACCGTGACCGCGCAGGACGCCGCGTGCCGACGGTCCGTGTTCTTCCGGCCTGCGGAAATCGGATAGGATAGGAAAGTCTGTGCTGTCGGCTTTGGTCGGCAGATTCCCCTTGCCGCGGATCAGCCGCGTGCTCAGGGGAGACAACGCAAAAGAACCTCCTGTTACGGAAATACCGTGACCGTACAGCCCAAAGGAGGTGGGTTCACAAATGCGTGCTTATGAACTGATGGTAATCATCGACCCCGAGGTCGAAGAGCGTACCGTCGAGCCTTCGCTCGACAAGTTCCTCAATGTAATCCGCAACGATGGTGGAACCATCGATAAGGTCGACATCTGGGGCCGTCGTCGCCTGGCCTATGAAATCCAGAAGAAGTCTGAGGGCATCTACGCGGTGGTTAACTTCACCGGTACGCCCGCAGCAGCAGCTGAGCTTGACCGCCAGCTGAACCTGAACGAGACCATCATGCGCACCAAGATCATCCGCCCGGAAGAGCAGAAGATCTCGAAGAAGGATGCCAAGAAGGCCGCCAAGGACGCTGCAAAGGTTTCCGCAGAGTAATTTCGGACAACCCGTACTGATACCAGGAGGCTTTCATGGCAGGCGAGACAACAATCACCGTCGTCGGTAACCTAACCAACGACCCGGAACTGCGGTTCACTCCGTCCGGTTCGGCAGTGGCGAACTTCACCATTGCTTCGACCCCTCGGACCTTCGACCGTCAGTCCAACGAGTGGAAGGACGGCGAAACGCTGTTCCTCCGTGCGTCTGTCTGGCGTGAAGCAGCTGAAAACGTCGCCGAGTCCCTCACCAAGGGAACCCGCGTAGTTTGCCAGGGCCGCCTGAAGTCGCGTTCGTACGAAACCAAAGAGGGCGAAAAGCGCACCGTTATGGAGCTTGAGGTCGACGAAATCGGCCCCTCGCTTCGCTATGCCTCTGCCAAGGTCACCCGCACCCAGCGCTCCGGCGGTGGCGGCGGCGGCTTCGGCGGCAACAGCGGCGGTGGCGGCGGCGGCTTCGGCGGCAACTCCAACTCCGGTTGGGGTGGCGGCCAGCAGCAGCAGCCGCAGTCCGCGCCGGCTGACGATCCCTGGGGTGCCCCTGCGGGCGGCAACTCCGGCGGATGGGGCAACGGTCCGGATTCCAACGATCCGCCCTTCTAACCCCTTCACCCGAAGAGCGGCTTACACCTTCCGGCGCAAGCAGCCCTTCACCCGGCGCCCCTGGGCGCCATCCTCAGACGGCAACCGCCGTCGAGCCCATCCCGTGGAATATGTATCCACGGGCTCCACTAGACATAAGGAGCTCCACGATGGCTAAGGCTGAACTTCGCAAGCCCAAACCAAAGTCCAATCCCTTGAAGGCCGCTGACATCACTGTCATCGACTACAAGGACGTAGCATTGCTGCGCAAGTTCATTTCCGACCGCGGAAAGATCCGCGCCCGTCGCGTAACTGGCGTAACCGTGCAGGAACAGCGCAAGATCGCCCAGGCAATCAAGAATGCCCGCGAAGTTGCTCTCCTGCCGTACTCCGGCGCTGGCCGCGGCTAAGGAAAGGAACCACACTAATGGCAAAGCTCATTCTGACCCACGAAGTAACCGGTCTCGGCGCTGCCGGCGACGTCATCGAGGTTAAGGACGGTTACGCACGTAACTACCTCCTGCCCCGCGGCTTCGCTCTGACCTGGACCAAGGGTGGCGAGAAGCAGGTTGAGTCCATCAAGGCTGCCCGCGCTGCCCGTGAGCACGCTTCCCTGGAAGATGCTCAGAAGCAGGCTGCCGCTCTCTCCGCCAAGCCGGTCAAGCTGACCGTCAAGGCCGGGGAATCCGGACGCCTCTTCGGCACCGTCAAGCCCGCAGATGTTGCTGCTGCTGTTGAGGCTGCCGGTCTCGGCGCCATCGACAAGCGCAAGGTTGAACTGCCGACACACATCAAGTCGGTTGGTTCCTTCCAGGCCAACGTCCGCCTGCACGACGACGTTGCTGCCGTCATCGACCTCGAGGTCGTTGCCAGCTAGCGTCCAACGCAGTTGCGCAGGACACCCTCCGGCTTCCGAGCCGGGGGGTGTTCTGCGTTCCCGGGGTGTTTATTTCCACAGCAGCCTTGGTTCTTGTGGATATCGTCACCACGGGTTGGGGAAAATCCCGCTCAATATGCCCGTTTAGCACCGCTGTCAACACGGACCCGACACCCGGGCGCGGCGGAAAATAGTTGGTTTGCACAGGTGTGGACAAGCGTTTGCCCTAGTCAGAGCGGGATTTGTGGAAAAACTGAATATTTATCCACATGCTTATACCCAACCTGTGCACAAGACACGCCGTGTTATGCACAACCTATCCACAAGACCTGTGGATAACCCGTTTGTCGGGAAGGCCGCAGAGGCATACGGTTGCGGTGAATCCCTTCATCGCCACGCATGCCCGCCGGTCCGGATCAGTCAGCACCGCCGCCGGTTTCCTGCCGGATGGTCGGAGCCGGCTGATACTAATGGTCCGGTGCCCTGCAGGGCAGGGATCGCACCATTCTTTTATCTGGAAAGGGTCACAGTGTCGCTCACGCATACGGACTCCAAGGCATCATCATCAAGTCCGGACTTCGCGAGGACACCTCCTCAGGACCTGGTCGCCGAGCAGTCGGTGCTGGGCGGCATGATGCTGTCCAAGGACGCCATTGCCGACTGCGTCGAGGTGCTGCGCGGCATTGACTTCTACCGTCCCGCGCACGAGTCCATCTACGAAGCCATCATTGACCTGTACGGCCGCGGCGAACCGGCTGACGCCGTCACCGTTTCCGATGAGCTGACCAAACGCGGCGAAATCACCCGCATCGGCGGTCCCGCATATCTGCACACTCTCATCCAGTCTGTGCCCACCGCGGCCAACGCCGGTTTCTACGCGGAAATCGTCCGGGAACGGGCCGTCCTGCGCCGCCTGGTCGGCGCCGGCACCAAGATTGTCCAGCTCGGCTACTCCAATGACGGCATGGAAGTGGACGACATCGTCAACGCTGCCCAGGCCGAGATCTACGCCGTCGCCGAACGCCGCACAGCGGAAGACTACGTCCCCCTGAAGGACATCATCGAAGGCACCGTGGACGAGATCGAGTCCGCCGGGCACCGGGGCGAGGGCATGACCGGTGTGCCCACCGGCTTCTACGAACTCGACGAACTCACCCAGGGACTGCACCCCGGGCAGATGATCGTCATTGCCGCCCGCCCCGCCGTCGGCAAGTCCACCTTCGCACTGGACTTCGCCCGCTCGGCCGCCATCAAGCACAACATGACCACTGTCTTCTTCAGCCTGGAAATGGGCCGCAACGAGATTGCCATGCGCCTGCTCTCAGCGGAGGCCACCATCGGCCTGCAGGACCTGCGCAAGGGCACCATCAAGGACGAACAGTGGGGCAAGATCGCCACCACCATGGGCCGGATGAACGACGCTCCGCTGTTCATCGATGACAGCCCCAACATGTCCCTGATGGAAATCCGCGCCAAGTGCCGCCGCCTGAAGCAGCGCCACGACCTCAAGCTCGTGGTGCTGGACTACCTGCAGCTGATGTCCTCCGGCAAGCGCGTGGAATCCCGCCAGCAGGAAGTCTCCGAGTTCTCCCGTGCACTGAAGCTGCTCGCCAAGGAACTCGAAGTGCCGGTGATCGCCCTGTCCCAGCTGAACCGTGGTTCCGAGCAGCGAACGGATAAGAAGCCAATGGTCTCCGACCTGCGTGAATCCGGCTCCATTGAGCAGGATGCCGACATGGTCATCCTGCTGCACCGCGAGGACATCTACGACAAGGAATCGCCGCGGGCCGGTGAGGCAGACGTGATCGTGGCCAAGCACCGTAACGGTCCCACCAAAACCATCGTGGTGGGCTTCCAGGGCCACTACTCACGCTTCTCCAACATGGCGGTCGAAGGCGGCAGCGGCTTCTAGCTTCCGCCCGTCCCAGCGCCCCGCCCCGTCCCCCACCGCTTCGTTCCACCCACCACAGCAGGAGATCCGCCGTGCCCAAGTCCAAGCCCCGCAAGAAGGCCGTCAACAAGAAAAAGCAGGCCCGCCGGGCCGAGCATGAGATCAACGCCATGCTGAGCGGGGAGACCGCTTACTTCAGTGACGACGCCGAGGAGCTGCTGACCTCGCGCGGCTGGGTCAGCGAGCGGAACCAGCCCGGCGGCGCGGACCAGGGTGATGCGTGGTACTGGATGCCCTCGCAGCTGCCCGCCTACCTCGAAGAAGGCGAGCCGGTGCCCACGTCCGTCTATCCCTCCTCCGATACAACATTCGTGGGGCAGCTGGCCACACCGGACGGCTCGGTGCCGCCGGAGGCGCAGGCCGAATATGCTTCCCTGGCGGAGCTGGAAGCGGACCTCGACCGCCTGGAGGCCTACCGGGTTCCCGACGGCGCCTGGACGGCCCTGCCCGGCAGCGCCGACGAAACCCCGGCGGACCTCATCGACTCCATTACCGAGGAGTGGGAACTGATCGCCGAACTGATCCACTTCCCCTACAGCGTCGATGACGGTCCCCGTTCCTTCACGGCCGTGCAGCAGGCGGTGCAGGACGGCCGGCTTACCGAGTACGCGTACAACTCGGTCCTGGCCGGACGCGGCGTTGCCCGCCCCGGGGAATCCCGCTAGCACCGGGGGCATGTTCCTGTCCTAGACTTCCGCGCCCGCGTCCGCGGCACAGCCCCTGCACGCACTGTCGCCGGGGCAGCGGCGCCGGGTGGCCCTGGCCGGGCTGATGGCGGAGCCGCCGGAGCTGCTCCTGCTCGACGAACCCGCCAACCACCTGTCGCTGGCGGAAGAGCTCGAGAAAGCGTTGCTGCGGAATCCCGGAACGGTGGTGCTGGCCAGCCACGACCGCTGGCTCCGGCGCCGCTGGACCGGGCGCCGCTGGACCGGGCGGCGCCTGCTGTTTTAGTTCAGCCCCGGTTGTGTGCGCCCGGTCCGCCGGCGGGTTCCCCGTGCGCATCGTGGCTGGAGGCGAGCTGCCACGGCACGCTGGCAACCATGATGGCCGGTTCGAAGTGCAGCCGCGCCTTGATCCGCAGCGCTGTCTGGTTGTGTACCAGCTGCTCCCACCAGCGGCCCACCACGTATTCGGGGATGTACACCACGAACAGTTCCCGCGGGGCGTTGCGGCGGGCCTCGCGCAGATACGCCAGGACGGGCGAGATGGTCTCGCGGTAGGGAGAGGACAGGACCGTCAGCGGGACGGGGATCTGCAGGCGCTCCCATTCGGCCAGGGTACGCCGGGTCCCTTCCGGATCAATGTCCACAATGATGGCGTTCAGGCTCGACGGGCGGGAGGCCCGGGCGTAGGCGATGGCCCGCAGCGCGGGCTTGTGGACCTGCGAGATCAGGATCACCGCGTTGACCCGGGAAGGCAGGGCCAGCCCGTGTTCGTCCTCCTTCAGCGCCAGCTCGCGTGCGACTGTGTCATAGTGCACCCGGATGCTGTACATGATCACGTAGAGCACGGCCATGGCAAGCAGGGCAATCCAGGCGCCGTGTGTGAACTTGGTGATAATGACGATGAGCAGCACCAGGGCAGTCATGCCGAAGCCGCCCGCGTTGATCGCCCGCGACCGCTGCATCCGGCGTCGTGCGTCTTTGTCCCGTTCGGTGCGCAGCTTGGCCGTCCAGTGCCGGATCATGCCCAGCTGGCTGGCGGTGAAGGATACAAAGACCCCAACGATGTAGAGCTGGATCAACCGCGTGACGTCGGCGTCGAAGGCCACGATCAACACCAGCGCGCCCAGGCCCAGGGAGATAATCCCGTTGCTGAAGGCCAGCCGGTCACCGCGGGTGCGCATCTGGCGCGGCAGGTACCCGTCCTTGGCCAGAATCGAACCCAGGACCGGGAAACCGTTGAACGCGGTGTTGGAGGCGAAGACCAGGATCAGGCCGGTGGAGGCCACCACTACGTAGAACGGCAGGCTGCCGCCGCCGAAAATGGTTTCGGCCAGCTGGCTGATCACCGGATGCTGTACATAGTCCTCACCCACCGGTGCGCCGTTGACGGTCAGCTGGGTGGCAGGGTCCTGGGCCACATGCACCTTGGTCAGGTTGGCCATGGCGAGGATACCGCCAATCATGGCCGTGGCAATCACGCCCAGGAGCAGCAGCGTGGTGGCGGCATTGGTGCTTTTGGGCTTGCGGAAGGTGGGCACCCCGTTGCTGATGGCCTCGACGCCGGTCAGCGCGGCAGCCCCGGAGGAGAACGCCCGCAGGAGCAGGAATGCCCCGGCCAGACCCACCAGGCCGCCGTCCAGGCCGGCCTCGGGCACCAGCCCGAAGGAGGCGGACGGAGCTTCCCGCAGGTTGCCGGAGAGGAACTGGATCAGGCCGGTGAGGCACATGCCCACTACCGAAGCCATAAAAATGTAGGTGGGCACGGCGAACACTGCGCCCGCCTCACGGATACCGCGCAGGTTCACCAGGACCAGCACCGCCACGCCGATCACGGCAATGGTGGCCTGGGTGCCGTGCAGCGCCGGAACGGCAGTCACCAGATAGGACGCCGCCGAGGACATGGACACAGCCACCGTCAGCACATAGTCCACCAACAGTGCCGAGGCGACGGTCAGCCCGGCGGGCTTGCCGAGGTTGGTGCTTGCAATCTCGTAGTCACCGCCGCCGGAGGGGTAGGCGTGCACGTTCTGCCGGTAGGAGGCCACCACGGTGAGCAGCACCACGATAACGGCCAAACCCACCCACGGGGATACGGTGACGGCAGCGACCCCGGCCAGCGCCAGGGTCAGCAGGATTTCATCCGGCGCGTAGGCAGCCGAGGACAATGCGTCAGAGGCAAAAACCGGAAGCGCGATCCGCTTGGGAAGCAGGGTGTGCGCAAGGCGTTCATTACCGTAAGGACGCCCGACCAGAATGCGTTTGAGCGCATTGAAGAATGTGAGCACGAGGTCCTACGTTAGACCGGTCTGCTGGCACTGTCCAGAAGCCCGGGCACGGCACTGCTGGCCCCGCAGGCCGGGACACCGGACAGCGACGGCGACGGGTGCCGGGGCGGTGCTGGTGCAGTACCGTTTACGACTATGGTCTCTGTGGATGGTGCTGGCTCCGATCGGCCGCGGCGTGCCGCGAATATCCGGGACGTGGCGGCAGCGGCGGGGGTCTCCCACCAGACGGTCTCCCGCGTGATCAACGGCCACGCGAACCTGCGCGAATCAACCCGCCGCCGGGTGTTGGACGCCATGGAGGAGCTGCAGTTCCGACCCAACCGGGCGGCCCGTGCGCTGGTCACCAAGGAATCCCGGATTATTGGCGCGCTGGTGGCCTCGGGTGCCGAATACGGACCTACGGCCAGCCTGCAGGCCGTGCAGACGGCGGCCAACGAAGCCGGTTACGTAGTGGATGCCGCGCACATCGACACCGCGGACCGGGCCTCCATCGAAGCGGCACTGGACCGCCTGATGAGCCACGCCGTCGAAGGCCTGGTCCTGCTGGCCCCGCAGTCCCGGACCTTGGAGGTCATTGAGCAGCTCTCCATCCGGATTCCCTTTGTCACCGTGCACTCCCTGCACAGCGAGGACCACCGCATGTCCGTGGACCAGCTGGCCGGCGCCCGGTTGGCTACCCGCTGCCTGCTGGAACTGGGGCACCGTGACGTGGTGCATGTGCCCGGACCGCAGGAATGGGTGGAGACCCAGGCGCGCCGCCAGGGCTACCTGGAGGAAATGGCCGCCTGGGACCTGCCCCCCGCTGTTGTGCCGGCGGGGGAGTGGACGGCGGAGTCCGGCTACCGGGTGGGCGTGGCCCTGCGCGCGCAGGAAAGGTTCAGTGCGGCAGTATGCGGAAATGACCACATAGCCCTTGGCCTGGTCCATGCCTATGCCGAAGCCGGGCTGCGCGTCCCTGCGGATTTCAGTGTGGTGGGTTTCGACGACGTTCCTGAGGCTGGACACTTCCTGCCGCCGTTGACCACGGTGCGGCAGGACTTTCCGGAACTGGGACGCCGGTGCATCGCCGTGCTTCTGGCGGAGCTGCGCGGTGAGGCACCGCCCACGGCCGGAGATGTGGCGCCGCGCCTTATCCGCCGGGCGTCCACCGCACCGCCGCCGCCGGCCGTTATCAAAAAGTAATCTAGGAGTGTGGCGCACGCCACATTCGCAAGAGTAGTCTGGCTTGAAATACTAATGTGACCGTTCACAATCCGCAGCGAATTCTTATTCCGCGGATCCCCGGTCCCGCTGACAATGAGGTCACCGTGAGCCAGACCAGTACAGCCCCCGCACATGTAGTGGGGATCGACTACGGCACCCTGTCCGGACGTGCTGTGGTGGTCCGGGTGCACGACGGCGCCGAGCTGGGTTCGGCGGTCTCCACCTATCGGCACGGGGTTATGGACTCCGTGCTGGCGGCTACCGGCTCGCCGCTTCCCTCCGACTGGGCCCTGCAGGTCCCGTCCGACTACATCGAAGTGCTGCGGGAAGCCGTGCCCGCCGCCATCCGGGCCGCCGGCATCGATCCGGCGTCGGTGATCGGGGTGGGCACGGACTTCACTGCCTGCACCATGGTCCCCGTGACCGCCGACGGCACGCCGCTGAACGAACTTCCCGGCCTCGCCGACCGCCCGCACGCCTACGTGAAACTGTGGCGGCACCACGCGGCACAGGGCCAGGCGGACCGCATCAACAAGCTCGCGGCGGACCGCGGGGAAGCATGGCTGGCGCGGTACGGCGGACTGATTTCCAGCGAATGGGAGTTCGCCAAGGGCCTGCAGCTCCTCGAGGAAGACCCGCAGCTGTACGAGCGGATGGACCACTGGGCGGAGGCGGCGGACTGGATTGTCTGGCAACTGACCGGCACCTACGTGCGCAACGCCTGCTCGGCCGGCTACAAGGGCATTTTGCAGGACGGCGCCTACCCGGACCCGGACTTCCTGGCGGCGCTGAACCCGGACTTCGCAGGTTTTGTGGCGGAGAAACTGGAACATCCCATTGGACGGCTCGGCTCGTCAGCCGGCACCCTCAGTGACCAGGCGGCTGCCTGGACCGGCCTCCCCGCGGGGATCGCCGTCGCTGTGGGCAACGTGGATGCGCACGTGTGCGCGCCGGCCGCCGGGGCCGTGGCCCCCGGCCAGATGGCCGCCATTATGGGCACATCCACCTGCCATGTGATGAGTGCCGAGCACCTGCGCGAGGTTCCCGGAATGTGCGGCGTGGTGGACGGCGGGATTGTGGACGGTTTATACGGCTACGAGGCCGGACAGTCCGGCGTGGGCGATATCTTCGGCTGGTTCACCAAGCACTTCGTGCCCGCTGAACTCTCGGAGGAAGCTGCGGCGCGCGGCCTGAGTGTCCACGAACTGCTGACTGAACAGGCGGCCCGGGAGGAAGTGGGTGCCCACGGGCTGCTGGCCCTGGACTGGCAGTCCGGCAACCGTTCCGTGCTGGTGGACCACGAACTTTCGGGGCTGCTGGTGGGCCTGACCCTCGCGACGCGGCCGCACGAGGTCTACCGATCCCTGCTGGAGGCAACCGCATTCGGCACGCGCACCATTGTGGAGGCCTTCGGCACCTCGGGGGTGCCCGTCACGGAATTCATCGCCGCCGGCGGACTGATCAAGAACCGCTTCCTCATGCAGGTCTACGCCGATGTGCTGGGCATGCCGATCTCCGTGATCGGCAGCGACCAGGGGCCGGCGCTCGGCTCGGCCATCCACGCCGCCGTCGCCGCCGGTGCCTATCCCCACGTCCGCGACGCCGCCGCTGCCATGGGCCGGGTCAAACGCAACGAATACCTCCCCGATCCGGTCCGCGCCGAGGCGTATTCCGTGCTCTACGCCGAATACACGGCCCTGCACGACTACTTTGGCCGGGGCGGCAACAAAGTGATGCGCCGGCTCAAGGCGATTAAACGTTCGGCACACGAGGTCCGGGAGGTGCCGGCATGAACGAGCTGACACCGGACCTCGAGGAGGCCGCGGACCGGGTCCGGCAGGAGGTCTGGGCGCTGCACGCTGAGCTGGTGCGGTACGGACTGGTGGCCTGGACCGCCGGAAACATCTCCGGCCGGGTGCCCGGCACCGACTTTTTCGTGATCAAGCCCAGCGGCGTGGCCTACGGGGAGCTGACACCGGCGAACCTCATCCTCTGCGACGGCGACGGGCAGCCGGTCCCCGGTGCTTCCGAAGCCGGCCTGGCACCGTCGAGCGACACCGCCGCGCATGCCTACGTGTACCGGCATCTGCCCGCCGTCGGCGGAGTGGTGCACACGCACTCCCCGTACGCCACAGCATGGGCCGCCCGGGGAGAGCCGGTGCCCTGCGTCCTGACCGCCATGGCAGATGAATTCGGCGGCGAAATACCGGTGGGCCCGTTTGCCGTGATCGGGGACGACTCGATCGGACGCGGCATTGTGGCCACCCTGGACGGGCACCGTTCCCGTGCGGTCCTGATGCGCAACCACGGGCCGTTCACCGTGGGCCGCGATGCCCGGGACGCCGTGAAAGCCGCCGTCATGCTGGAGGACGTTGCCCGCACAGTGCACCTCTCCCGGCAACTGGGCGAACCGGTGCCCATCGACCCAGAGCATATTGACGCACTGTTCCACCGGTACCAGAACGTCTACGGGCAGGGCACGCCGGACGTCCCCTCGCCAATACCTGCAACCCCTTCGACTTCAGGAGCGCACTGACTTGAGCCCGCTTACCACCACCCTGGACCCGTACGAGGTCTGGTTCCTGACCGGCAGCCAAGGCCTCTACGGCGAGGACACCCTGCGCCAGGTCGCTGAACAGTCCCAGGCCATTGTCGACATGCTCGGCGCCGCCGGCCTGCCCGTGCGGGTGGTCTGGAAACCCACCCTGACCGACGCCGGCTCCATCCGCCGGGCAGCGCTGGAGGCCAATACGCAGGACACAGTGATTGGCGTGATCGCCTGGATGCATACCTTCAGCCCGGCCAAGATGTGGATCAGCGGCCTAGACGCCCTGCGCAAACCGCTGCTGCACCTGCACACGCAGATCAACGTGGAGCTGCCCTGGGCCGAGATCGACTTCGACTTCATGAACCTGAACCAGGCCGCGCACGGCGACCGCGAATTCGGCTATATCGCCACCCGGCTCGAGGTTCCCCGCAAAACCGTCGTCGGCCACGTTTCCACCTCCGCCGTCACCGGGCAGATAGCATCCTGGCAGCGCGCCTGCGCCGGCCGGGCCGCCGTGCAGGACCTGCGCATAGCCCGCTTCGGGGACAACATGCGCAACGTGGCGGTCACCGAAGGGGATAAGACGGAGGCCGAGCTGCGTTTCGGGGTCTCCATCAACACCTGGGGAGTCAACGACCTCGTTGAGGCGGTGGACGCCCAGTCCGAGGCCGGCGTCGACAAGCTCGTGGCCGAGTACGAGGAACTATACGATCTGGCACCGGAGCTGCGCCCCGGCGGCGGCCGCCACGAGTCGCTGCGCTACGGCGCACGCCAGGAGCTGGGACTGCTGCAGTTCATGGAAGAGGGCGGCTTCGGCGCGTTCACCACCAACTTCGAGGACCTGGGCGGGCTGCGGCAGCTGCCCGGCCTGGCCGTGCAGCGGCTGATGTTCCACGGCTACGGCTTCGGTGCCGAAGGCGACTGGAAAACCGCCATGCTGGTCCGGGCCGCGAAGGTCATGGGTGCCGGACTGCCGGGCGGGGCGTCGCTGATGGAGGACTACACCTACCACCTGGTCCCGGGCGAAGAAAAAATCCTCGGCGCGCACATGCTCGAAATATGCCCCAGCCTCACCACGCAGCGGCCCTCCCTGGAGATCCACCCGCTGGGCATCGGCGGCCGGGAAGACCCCGTGCGGCTGGTGTTCGACACCGACCCGGGCCCCGGCGTCGTCGTCGCACTGTCCGATATGCGCGACAGGTTCCGGCTCACCGCCAACACCGTGGATGTGGTGCCGCCCGACGCACCGCTGCCGCACCTGCCGGTGGCCCGCGCCGTCTGGCAGCCCCACCCGGACCTCGCCACCTCCGCGGCCGCCTGGCTCACCGCCGGCGCAGCCCACCACACGGTGCTCAGCACGGCGGTCGGTGCTGACGTAGTCACGGACTTCGCCGACATGGCCGGTGTTGAACTGCTGCTTATCGACCGCTCCACCGAACTGCGCGCCTTCCAGCGGGAAGTGCGCTGGAATGCTGCCTACTACCGGCTCGCCCAAAAGCTATGACCCCGATCACCCCGGCACTACGACACCCCGGCACAACGAAAGGCACACCAATGAGCACGAAACCAACACTGAAGCAGGCCCTCGTCGGCGGGGTTTCGCTGGCGCTCGCCCTGAGCCTCGGCGCCTGCAGCGGCAACCGCGGCGGCGGTGACGAGGCCGGCGATTCGAATGAAGGCGCACGGATTGGCGTGGCCATGCCCACCCAGCAGTCCGAACGCTGGATCGCCGACGGCGAGAACGTGAAGTCCCAGCTCGAAGCGCTCGGCTACGAGGTGGACCTGCAGTACGCCAACGACGACATCGCCACCCAGGTCTCCCAGATCGAGAACATGATCAACGCCGGCGCCGAGGCACTGGTGATCGCCTCCATTGACGGCACCACGCTCACCGGCGTGCTGGAAACCGCCGAATCCCAGGACATCCCCGTCATTGCCTACGACCGGCTGATCAACGAATCCGACACGGTGGACTACTACACCACCTTCGACAACTACGAGGTGGGCGTGCAGCAGGGCACCTCGCTGCTCACCGGACTGGGCATCCTGGACGAAAACGGTACGGACACCGGCCAGACCGGACCGTTCAACGTGGAACTGTTCGCCGGCAGCCCGGATGACAACAACGCCACCTTCTTCTGGGAGGGCGCCATGGACACCCTGCAGCCCTACCTGGACAAGGGCATCCTGAAGGTCCCCAGCGGGCAGACCGACTTCCAGCAGGCGGCGATCCTGCGCTGGCTGCCCGACACCGCCCAGGACCGGATGGAGGACCTCCTGACCGTGGGCAACGGCCAGCAGATCGACGGCGTGCTCTCCCCGTACGACGGGTTGTCCATCGGCATTATTTCGGCCCTGCGCTCCGGCGGTTACACCGAGGAGAACCTCCCGGTCATCACCGGACAGGATGCCGAGGTGGGGTCGGTGCAGTCCATCGTCAATGACGAGCAGTACTCCACCATCTTCAAGGACGTGCGTGAACTGGGGAAGCGTGCGGTGGTGATGGTGGACGACCTCATGAAGGGCGAGGAACCTGAGGTCAACGACGAGGAAACCTACGACAACGGCGTGAAGGTTGTCCCCTCTTACCTGCTGGAATCGCAGATTGTGACGAAGGACAACTACAAGGAAGTCCTGCTCGAGAGCGGATACTACGAGCAGTCCGACCTCGACTAGCGGCAGCAGGCGGGCGGCACCGAGCCGCCCGCCTGCCCGCCCGGGCACCATCCATTCCACCAAGGCAAGGCCAGAGAGGTCCGCGTGAGCGACTACATCCTCCAAATGAACGGGATTACTAAAACGTTCCCCGGCGTCAAGGCGCTGCAGGACGTGTTTCTCGCCGTCACCCGCGGAGAAGTCCATGCGGTGTGCGGGGAAAACGGCGCCGGGAAGTCAACCCTGATGAAGGTCCTGTCCGCGGTTTATCCGCACGGCAGCTACGAGGGGGAGATCCTCCTGGACGGGACTGCGGTATCGTTCCGCGACATCAAGGACAGCGAACGCAGCGGCGTGGTGATCATCCACCAGGAACTGGCCCTGTCACCGTTCCTTTCGGTGGCGGAGAACATTTTCCTGGGCAACGAGCGGTCCGCCCGGGGATGGATCAACTGGAACGAGACCAACATGCGCGCCGCCGAACTGCTCCGCCGGGTGGGACTGGACATCAACCCGGTTACACGCGCCGGGGAGATCGGCGTCGGCAAGCAGCAGCTGGTGGAAATAGCCAAGGCACTGTCCAAGGACGTCAAGCTGCTGATCCTGGACGAGCCCACTGCCGCCCTGAACGACGAGGATTCCGAGCACCTGCTCGGGCTCGTCCGCGGCCTGCGCGACGACGGCATCACCTGCATCATCATCAGCCACAAGCTCAATGAAATCCGGGCCATCGCAGACTCCGTGACCATCCTGCGGGACGGGCAGACCATCGAAACGCTGAGCCTGCACGACGGCTCCGTCACGGAGGAGCGGATCATCAGGGGCATGGTTGGCCGGGAACTGACCAACCGCTACCCGGACCGCGTCCCGGACATCGGCGACGAAGTGCTGCGGGTGGAGGACTGGACGGTGTACCACCCCGCCGAGCACACCCGAACCGTAATCGACCGGGCGCACCTGAACGTGCGGGCGGGAGAGATCGTGGGGATTGCCGGGCTGATGGGGGCGGGGCGGACCGAGCTGGCCATGAGCATCTTCGGGCGCAGCTACGGCACGAACATCAGCGGCAAACTCTACAAAAACGGCCGGGAAATCACCGTCCGCACCGTGCAGGACGCCATCGGCCACGGCATTGCCTACGCCACCGAGGACCGCAAGCGCTACGGGCTGAACCTCATCGAAGACATCAAGCGGAACATCTCCGCATCTGCCCTGACCAAACTGGCCTCCAGGGGCTGGGTCGACGGCGGCAGGGAAACAGTAGTGGCGCAGGGCTACAAACAGAGCATGAACATCAAGGCACCGTCAGTCACGGCGGTTGCCGGGAAACTGTCCGGCGGCAACCAGCAGAAGGTTGTCCTGTCCAAATGGATGTTCGCGGATCCGGACGTGCTGATCCTCGATGAACCCACCCGCGGAATCGATGTGGGAGCGAAATACGAGATTTACACGATCATCAACGAGCTGGCCGCGCAGGGCAAAGCGGTGGTGGTCATCTCTTCGGAACTGCCGGAGCTCCTGGGCATCTGCGACCGCATTTACACCCTGGCCCAGGGCCGGATCACCGCTGAGGTCCCCATTGATGAAGCCACCCCCGAACGACTGATGCAGTACATGACCCAGGAAAAGGACTGACCATGGTTTCCACACTCGCCGGCGAGGGGCCGGCCCTCGGTACCAAGAGCCCCAAGAAGCCTTCCAGGCTTGCCGAAGCGGGACGTTTCCTCACCAGCCGGCTGCGCCAGATCGGTATCTTCCTGGCATTGCTGGTTATCGTGACACTGTTCCAGGTGCTGACCGGCGGTTCACTGCTGCAGCCGGACAACGTGGCCAACATCATTGTGCAGAACAGCTACATCCTGATCCTGGCGATCGGCATGGTCATGATCATTGTGGCCGGCCATATTGACCTTTCCGTGGGATCCGTTGCCGCGTTCGTCGGGGCCATGTCCGGCATTATGATCCGGGACTGGGGCATGCCCTGGTGGCTGGCGCTGGTGGCCTCCCTCGTGGTGGGTGCCCTGGTGGGCGCCTGGCAGGGTTACTGGGTGGCGTACATAGGCATCCCGGCCTTTATCGTTACCCTCGCCGGCATGCTGGTCTTCCGCGGGCTGACCCAGATCATCCTGGGCAACCAGCGGATCACCGGTTTCCCCGAGGAGTACCGCCAGCTCGGCGGCGGCTCCCTGTTCCCCGGCCTCTTCCCTGCCGAGACCAACATCCTTGACTGGACCACCGTTGGCCTGGGGGTACTGGCGGCAGCCCTGCTGGTTGTCAGCCAGCTGCGCGGACGTGCGGCACGGATGAAGCTCAACCTCGACGACGAGCCCCGGGCCTGGTTCCTGACGCGGCTGGTCTTCGGTGTGGTCGTAATCCTGGGACTGACCTACCTGCTCGCCAGTTCCCGCGGCGGAACACCCATTGTGCTGGTGGTCCTGGGCATCCTGGTGGTCGCCTACAGCGCCGTGATGAACCGGTCCGTCTTCGGCCGGCACGTCTATGCCCGCGGCGGCAACCTCCAGGCCGCCCACCTGTCCGGCGTGAACACCAAACGGGTGGACTTCCTGCTGTTCGTCAACATGGGGGTGCTGGCCGCCCTGGCCGGGCTGATCTTCACCGGACGCCTGAACTCCGCCGGACCGGGCGCCGGCAACCTCTTCGAACTGGACGCCATCGCAGCAGCCTTCATCGGCGGCGCCGCGGTTACGGGCGGGGTGGGCACCATTGTGGGCGCCATCACCGGCGGCCTCATCATGGGTGTGCTGAACAACGGCATGTCCCTGCTGGGTGTAGGCATTGACTACCAGCAGTTCATTAAGGGGCTGGTCCTGCTGCTGGCCGTGGGCTTCGACGTCTTCAACAAGCGCAAGGCCTCCAACGCCCTGAAATAGTTCCCGGCCAGGCGGCACGGCGGCGGACTCCCTGCGCGGGGTCCGCCGCCGTCGTCGTTAAGCCCTGCCATATCCGGTTCCTGTAGACCGGGGCACTCCCGAACGTGCGACGAGACACAATACGACCGGTTCGGGGATGTGTCGAGGGTTATCCGAACTCAATAGTGACGAATTCTACAAAACCCGCTTCGATCCGCTTGTTTACGCGGATCTAAGTCAATAACAATTGCATTTCGATTAGATACCGATTTGGTCTCGACAAAATGATGTTTTAGGTTGTTAACGAGCCCGGAGATCGAGGGCTGGACCGCTGGCCGTTCTGAGGCCGGCGGCGGTCGGCACCCAAAGCTGGTGCGGCCGATGCATGAATCGCACAATGCCGAGTGCCACGCGTCCACTGTACGTCGCCGCTGCGTGGTACCGAAAAGACCTCTATATGTCTGGGGTAGGCGACGGCGTGGAGAAGCCCGGGGACGGGCTGAGCGCAGGTGGAACCCCTTGGGAGCTAATAAACCGATGAAGAACCAGAAGATCCGTCGTGTCGTACGCCGAAGCCTCGCTGCCGCCGTTATCACCGGAGCCGGTGCCGCCGGTATGGCAGGTCTGGCCGCTCCGGCCAACGCCAGCACCATGGACTGGGACGCGCTTGCACAGTGCGAAAGCGGTGGAAACTGGGCTACCAACACCGGTAACGGTTTCTCCGGCGGGCTGCAGTTCACCCCCAGCACTTGGGCCGCTTTCGGCGGTACCGGCGACCCGGCCAACGCCAGCCGCGAGCAGCAGATTGCCGTAGCCGAGCGCGTTCTGGCTGAACAGGGCCCCGGCGCATGGCCTGCTTGCACCGCCAAGCTGGGCCTGACCGGTGCCACCGCCAATCCGCAGGCTGCCACCCCGGCCCCCGCCCAGACCCAGGTCACCGAGCAGGCCCCGGTTGCTGAAGCTCCGGCTCAGACCTACGTCGAGCCGCAGGCTGCCGCTCCGGTTGCCGAAGCTCCGGCTCAGACCTATGTCCAGCCGCAGGCCGCCGCTCCGGTTGAAGCCCCTGTTGAGACCTATGTCCAGCCGCAGGCTCCTGCCGAGACCTACGTCCAGCCACAGGCCCCGGTCGAGACCTACGTCCAGCCGCAGGCCGAGCAGCTTCCGGCACCGACCACCGCGGAGAACATCCAGGTGGAGGCAGCGGCTCCGATCCAGACCGAGGCTCCGGCCCTGTCCGGTGACACCTACGTCATCCAGTCCGGTGACACGCTGTCCGCCATCGCCGAGAAGCTCGGCATCGAGGGCGGCTGGCAGGCGCTGTACAACGCCAACGCCGACACCATCATCCACCCCGACCTCATCTTCACCGGTCACACCCTGCAGCTGCCGGCCTAATAGGCCGCCACACAGCTGGCACCGGTTCCTTCCAGCTCAGCTGGAGGGACTAACTGGAGAAACAACGGGTGCTTCCGCCTTGCGCGGAAGCACCCGTTTCTGCCGTTTAACGCGAACCTAGCCCCCGGCGATTGACTGCAGTACCAGCAGCTGGGCACCGGAAGCCAGCACCGTGGACTGCCCGGCCAAGTCCCGGATGTCCTCGCCGTCCAGGTAGAGGTTCACGTAGCGGCGCACGGCGCCTGTTTCGTCGCAGATCCGGCTGTACACCCCTGGCTGCTGCTCCCGCAGCCGGTCCAAGGCCACCGCAACCGTGATGCTGCCTGCCGCGTCGGCCTCCGGATGGGCGCCGATATCAGCCCCCGAAACGGGCCGCTGCGGCAGCACCAGCAGGCGCTGTCCGCCGGCTGCTTCGGCCAACGCTGCGGGCAGCAGAAGTCCGACGGCGCCGCCGGAGCGGGTGTCAGGTCCGGACGGCGCGGACACAGAGCACATCCGGAAGGTTGGCGGCCACCAGATTAAAGGTTTCGCCTTCGTCGGCACTGGCATAAACCTCGCCGCCCCTGGTGCCGAAGTAGATGCCGGCGGGGTCGGCGGTGTCCACATCCGCGGCGTCGCGCAGTACCGCATTGAAGTCGTAGGCGGGCAGGCCGGCGTCGAACCGCTCCCAGTCTTCACCCGCGTTGGTGCTGCGGTAAACCGCAGGCCGTCCCTGCGGAGGGTTGCGCTCGCCGGCGGAGCCCAGGGGTATGGTCCAGACGGTGTCCGGACGGGAGGGGTGTGCCAGCATCACAAACCCGAAGTCCGCGGGCAGGCCGTCGGCAATGGAAATCCACTGATCTCCGGCGTCGTCGCTGCGGTACACCCCGCCGTGGTTCTGGGCGTAGAGCCGCTCCGGGTTTCCGGCGTCGCGTGCAACCTTGTGCACGCACTGGCCGAACTCGGGATACTCCTGCGGCATAAAATTCGCGATGATGCCGCTGTTGAACGCGTCCCAGCTGTCCCCGCGGTCATCTGAGCGGTACACGCCGCCGCTGCTGATGGCTACGTGCACGCTGTCATCGACGGGGCTGGGCAGGACGGTGTGCGCCGCGGGACCGCCGTAACCGGCGCCCCACTGCGGGCGGTGCGGATGGTCCCACAAGCCCCGGACCAGCTCGAAGTGGCGGCCGCCGTCCTCGGACCGGAACACCGAAATGGGCTCGCAGCCGGCCCAGACCACGCCCGGGCGGCCCGCGGTATCCGGACGCAGCTGCCAGATCCTCTCCAGCGTGGCCCCGGTGTCTTCCGGAAAAGCGATTGCCTGTTCCTGCGGTTCCTGCCAGGTGTGCCCGAGGTCCTCCGAGACGGCAACGTTGGGTCCCCACCATTCGGAGCGGACCCCGGCCAGCAGCCGCGGCGTGCCGCTGCGGGCATCGAATGCCAGCGAGGGCACTTCAGTCATGGCGAATTCCGGTCCGCGCAGTTCCCAGGTAACGCGGTCGCTGCTGGTCGCCAGCCACAGCCCCTTGCGGGTGCCGATGGCCAGGACGGTGGAGGACGGCCCGGGGGAAGACCCCGAAGCCCCCGAAGGCCCGGGTGAAGACTCGGCGGAGCCGGCATTGAACGGCAGATTGGAGGGCACGTCATCCATGCGGTTATTCCAGCATTGGGGGTCCGTTGGGACAAGGGTTTTCCGTAAAGACCGTACGCGGCCGGCAAACCCGGGCGGCAGCACCGCATGGCAATTGCGGGCGCCGGTGCGATAGACATACAGGATGCTCTTCACCCGTCCGGAGGCCCGGCACCCATGATCTACATCGATCCGCCGATGTGGCCGGCGCACAACACCCTGTTCTCCCATCTGGTCTCCGACACCAGTGTGGAGGAGCTGCACGCGTTCGCCCAAGGCGCCGGTATCTCGCCCAGGGCGTTCGACGGCGACCACTACGACGTGCCGCAGCACCTGCACCGCAAACTGGTCCGCCGCGGCGCCGTCGCCGTAACCGGCGGGGAACTGGTCCGCATCCTCATTGGCAGCGGCCTGCGGATCCCTGCCCGGGAGCGCCCGTCCGCCCTGGCCGGGCCGCTGCTGGAACGCTGGAACCGGCTTCTTCCCGGGCGGCCGGAACTCGGCGGGCAGCTGCTGGACCGCTGGAATGAACCGCACCGCCGGTACCACGACCGCCGGCACCTGCTCCAGGTCCTGGAAGCCCTGGATCTGCTCACCGGCAGCAGCGTTCCGCGCCCCGTGGCGCTGGCTGCCTGGTTCCATGACGCGGTGTATGCCTGCCGGCCGGGCGAGGACGAGGAAGCCTCCGCCTGCCTGGCGGAGGACCTGCTGGCCGCCGCCGGAGAAGATCCCGCTGCCGTGGCCGAATGCGCCCGCCTGGTCCGGCTCACTGCCGCCCACGCTCCGGACCCGGGGGACCACCTCGGAGCGCTGCTCGTTGACGCAGACCTGTCGGTGCTGGCCCGTGATCCCGCGCGGTATCGCTCCTACCGGCAGGCGGTTCGTGCGGAGTACGCGCACCTTTCCGCCGAGGATTTCCGGGCCGGACGACGGCGGATGGTGGCACACTTGGCCGCTGCGGAACCGCTGTTTTGCACGGAGGCCGGGCGCCGGCACTGGGAAGCCCGGGCCCGGCACAACCTGGGCGGCGAACTGTCGGAACTGGGGTCAGAATTGTCCGGGCATCCCGGTCCGGCTGGGCCCGGCAGCGGAGACCGGCCGTGACCGGCACCGGAAAAGGTGCCGGTACCACCGGCTCTCCGAACGGAACCTTTACCGGACACCGGCGCGGCAGCCCGGGCTACCGCGGTGTCCTGGTGGGACTGGCCGCCGCCGGCGTGGCGACGTTCGCCCAGCTGTATTCGCTGCAGGGCGTCCTGCCCGAACTGGCCGCCGGAATGGACATCTCTGCGTCGTCCGCCGCCCTGACCGTTTCCGCGGCAACCCTCGGCCTGGCTGCCGCGGTTATTCCGTGGTCCGCCGCGGCGGACCGCTTCGGCCGGCTGCCGGTCATGCGGGCGGCCATCCTGGCCGCGGTGGTGCTCGGACTGGCCGTGCCGTTGAGCCCCGGACTGCCCGCCCTGCTGGGGCTGCGGTTCCTTGAAGGGGTGGCGCTGGGCGGAATCCCGGCAGTGGCGCTGGCCTACCTGAGCGAGGAAGTGAGCCAGCTGCACGCCGCGGTAGCCGCCGGCACGTATGTATCGGGCACCACCATAGGCGGCTTGGCCGGACGCATCGTGGCCGCCCCGCTGGCAGAACTGGTGAACTGGCGGGTGGGAGTGGCGGCAGTGAGCATGCTGGCCGCCGGTGCAGCGGCGGTGTTTTTGTTCACCGCTCCGCGGCAACAGGGCTTTGTGCCGGTGCGCCGCGCGGCGCCGGGCCACGGGCTGGCCGCCCGGCTCGCGGCGAACCTGCGCAGCCCGCGGCTGCTGGCCCTTTACCTGCAGGGTTTCCTGCTGATGGGCGGATTCGTGGCGGTGTACAACTATCTGGGGTTCCGCCTTGGCGCTCCGCCCTTCGGACTGCCGCAGGGCGTGGCCAGTGCACTGTTCCTTGCCTACCTTGCGGGCACCTGGTCCTCGCGCGCCGCCGGTACGCTGGCGGCCCGGCTGGCCGGGCACGGCGGCCGGAAACCGGTCCTGCTGCTCTCCATCGGTGCCATGGCGGCCGGTCTGGCCATGACGCTTGCAGAGAACATAGCGGCGATCGTGGCCGGACTGCTGGTCTTCACCGGCGGGTTCTTTGCCGCGCATTCCATCGCTTCGGGATGGACGCCGATGCTGGCCCGTGAGGGCAGGGCGCAGGCATCGTCGCTGTATAACCTGTTCTACTACACGGGCTCCAGCGTCCTGGGCTGGGCCGGCGGGTACTGCTTCCAGCAGGGCGGGTGGCCGGCGCTGGCGTTGTTTGTCGGCGCGCTGCTGCTGGCCGCCGCAGTGGTTGCGGTCCTGGTTCTGCGCCGGGACGACGCCGTGCAGCCCGCCGCTGGGCAGGATTTCGCCGGGAAGTACGGCGCCGGACGGCCCGGGCACGGGCAGGCGGCACCGGAGCGCGGGAGCAAACCGTAGGCTGGATGGCGTGAAGACCGATATGTCCTCCCGGCAACTCAGCCGGCGGATCCTTGCCCTGGCCGTGCCGGCGCTGGGCGCGCTGATCGCCGAACCGCTGTTCCTCCTGGCAGATTCCGCCATCGTCGGGCATCTGGGCGTTTCGCAGCTGGCCGGCGTCGGCCTGGCCTCCACGGTGCTGCAGACCGCCGTCGGCCTGATGGTGTTCCTGGCCTATTCCACCACCGGCACGGTGGCCCGCTTCCTAGGCGGGAACCGGCAGGACAAGGCGCTCGCCGCCGGGCGTGACGGCATTGCCCTGGCGGTGCTGCTGGGCGTACTGCTTTCCACTGCGGGCTACCTGCTGGCTCCGCAGCTGTGCACGGCCATGGGGGCCGACGGCGAGGTGCACCGGTATGCGGTGGATTATCTGCGTTATTCCATGCCCGGGCTGACGGCCATGCTGGTGGTCCTGGCGGCCACCGGTGTGCTGCGCGGGCTGCAGGACACCCGGACCCCGCTGGTGGTGGCGACCGTGGGGTTCGCCGTCAACATCGGGCTGAACTATCTGCTGGTGTACGGCTTCTCGCTCTCCGTGGCCGGTTCGGCCCTGGGCACCAGCCTGGCGCAGTGGGGGATGGCGGGGTTCTATCTGGTGGCCGTGGCCCGGATGGCACGGGCCCGGGGCGTGCCGCTGCGCCCGGCCTTGTCCGGGATCCGCGCCACCGCCCATGTGGGGTCGTGGCTGATGCTGCGCACCCTGAGCCTGCGGGCGGCGGTGCTGGCCACTGTCCTGGTGGCCACGGCCCAGGGACCGCAATCCCTGGCCGCGCACCAGCTGGTGATGACTGTCTTCACCTTCCTCGCCTTCGCCCTGGATGCCCTGGCGATTGCCGCGCAGGCCATGATTGGCAAGGAACTAGGGGCCGGGGACACGGTGCTGGCCCGCGCCCTTACCCGGCGCATGATCCTCTGGGGTGGAGGTTTCGGGGTGGTCACCGGCGTGCTGCTGGCCCTGGTGGCACCGGTGGCCGGCGTCCTGTTCACCGGTGACCCCGGAGTGCAGCAGGCCATGACCGCCGGACTGTGGGTGCTGGCGGTATCCCAGCCGATCTGCGGACTGGTCTTTGTGCTGGACGGGGTGCTGATCGGTGCCGGGGATGCCAAGTACCTCGCGGTGACCGGGATGCTGAACCTGGCGGCGTATCTGCCGCTGCTGCTGTGGGTGTCCGCCGGCGGCAGCACGGGCGCCGTCGGCATTGCCTGGCTGTGGGCGGCTTTCGCCCTGGGTTACATGAGCGCCCGCGCCATCACCCTGAGCTGGCGGGTGCGCCGGGACGCCTGGATGCTGACCGGTTCCGTTGCGGTAAGCGGGAGCGACTAAGCTGGACGGTGGCCAACCGGCCACCGTAACGGCAAAAGTGAAAGCGGAGGCTCTGCACATGGCTGCGTCCCATCCCGTAGCACCTTGGGGACCCATGCTGGTCCGGGCGGCGGTGGCGGCCGTCTACGGTGTGCTCACCATTTTCTGGCAGGACCCCACTGAACCCGTCTTGGCCTATGCCGGCGGCGCCTATCTGCTGCTGAGCGGCGCGGCACTGCTGCCGATGCTGTCCGCGTCCCGCGGCCACGGCACCATGCGCCCGTTCCTGCTGGTTGAAGCCGCGGCCTACGTCCTCGCCGGCGCCGCGACCTTGATTTTCGCCTCGGCGGAAGCCTTCCGACCTGCCGCCGCTGCCGCGCTGATCCTGGGCGGCGTCATCGAAATAGTCCTGTGGGTCCGGCACCGCCGGACGTTCCTTCCGGCCCGGGACTGGCTGATCACGGGTGCTGCAGCCCTCGTATCCGGGCTCCTGGTGCCGCTGGTCTACGACCTGGGTGTGCGCGCCATGCTCGGCGTCACCGGCGGGGCAGCCGTGGTCATCGCCGTCATCGTTGCCATCTCCGCCCTGGGGGCCCGGCATGATTCCCGGGTCGCCGAACAGGAGCAGGCGAAGGCCGTAAACTAGGAGATGTGCGTTGTGCATTCTGCACTGAACCGCGCCAAACCAACGCAGCAGGAGGATTCATAGTGGCGAACAGCTCAACCGGAGGCCCGCAGAAGCGGAACTCCGTTAAGGCACCGCTGATCTTCTCGGCCGTGCTGGCACTGATTGCCGGTGTTGCCACCATGATCTTCGCCACCGGCGGAGCCGAACAGGAACTGCGCCTGGACCTGGGGCTCATCGCCGTCGGCATCACGTTTATCGCGTCCCTGCTGGTTTCCTCGCTGCTGCTGATGACGGAAAAGCCCAACCCTGAGCACCTGAGCCAGGGATCGGGCATCCACCGCAGCTCGGCCAATATCCCCGGCGGCGCCGGCAGCGTGGGCCGGCCCTCCCCGTCCCAAGCAGCGGACAGCGAGGACCCCGAAGCACCGCGTCCCACGGATCCGACCGCCTGAATGTTCCGCCGGCGTAACCGCCGGTTCCTAGCCGAAAATTTCCTTGCTGATGTCCGTCGGGGCGTCGTATTGGCGCTCAGGCAGGTTATTCAGGGCTTCCAGGACGGATCCGCCCGCCCCTGATCCTTCCGCCTTGGAAACAATGTCCTTTTTCGACGCCGGGTAATCCATGCCGCCGAGGACCTTCTGGACGTCGATCGGGCTGGGTTTGTCAGCCATTGGTTCTCCTTCGTTTACTGGTTGTGTGGTGGGTGGACATCCTGCCCGCCGCCGGCGGCCGTCCCGCTGCCGCCGAGCAGGATCTCCGCCGCATCAGCGGTGCGGTCGGTAACCGTGGTTGGTGATTCCAGGTGCACGGCTCCGGACGGAACGAGCCCGGCGCCCCCGTACCGTTCCATCACGCGCCACTGCGCCGCTACGTCCTCCCCGGCATGCCCGGGAGGCAGTTGGTCCCAGAAACCGAAGCCGCCGCAGTCCAGCAGCGCCGTTCGGTTGTACAGGACGCAGGCCCCCACCCAAGCGACTTTGTACAGCTGCCATTCTCCGGCCGGCAGGCCGAGCCGGGAAGCCACATGCGCCAGATTGGCGGCGTTGTGCAGGGTCCAGCGTTCGAAGCCCGGTTCCCCCCGCCGGATCCTTTCCGGCTCCACCTTCCCCGTGTCCCACAGTTCAAAGGGGGCTTCTTCATCCGGCCGGCTGTCCGGCAGATAGGACAGCCCCTGCACGGCGGCGCCGACAAACCCTGCACCGGACGAGGCCAGGGCGCCGGCCAGCCCGGCCAGCATGCCCGGTTCCAGCCACACGTCGTCGTCGAGGAAAAGCACGGCGGGCGCCGCTGCGTTTTCCAGCAGGAAATGGCGCTGCTCTGCCAGCCCCCGGGCCGGCAGGTGGCGCAGCAGCCGGACCCGGTGTCCCTGGGCTTCCAGCACCCGGACCATGGCCTCGGCGGCCGGGTGGTTCCAGGAGGGTACGTGCGTGCTCTGGTCACTGATGGTGACGTTGAAGTCCGGACCGTCCTGGGCGGCCAAACCGGCCAGGGTGACTGCCAGTTCCGCAGGCCGGTTCCGGGTGGGAATCAGCACGTCAACTGCTGCCGGCCGGGGCGTGGACGGCAGCCCCCAGTCCGCGGACCCGCGCCGCGTCACACCGTGCTCCCGCTCCCGGCCCCGGCACCGCTGCCGCCCGCCCGGATCCGGGAGACCAGGGCGGTAGTGGAATGGTCGGCCACATAGTCCAGGATCACCACGCGTCCTCCGCACTGTTCCACCACGGGGGTTTCCGCCAGCATCTGCGCCGAGTAGTCGCCGCCCTTGGCATAGGTGTCCGGCCGCAGCTCCCGGATCAGCGGGATGGGCGTGTCCGTGTCGAAAACGGTGACGTAGTCCACGCAGCTGAGTGCGGCAATGATCCCCGCGCGGTCGTGGGCCGTGTTGATGGGCCGGCCCGGGCCTTTGAGCCGCCGGGCGGAGGCATCGCTGTTCAGGGCCACCACCAGGATGTCCCCCAGCTGCTTGGCCTGGTTCAGGTAGCGCGTGTGTCCGCGGTGCAGGACGTCAAAGCATCCGTTGGTGAGCACAATCCGCCGGCCTGCGGCCCGTTCCGCCGAGATCCGCGCGAGGAGCCCGGCAGGGCTCAACGCCGAGTCCGCGAAGCTGTCCAGATGCTGTTCCAGGTCCGCGGTGCTGCATACCGAGGTGCCGGGCCGGTGGACCACAATGTCGGCAGCGTTCTGTGCGAGGTCCGCTGCCGTGGACAGCGGCAGGCCTGCCGCCCGGGCCAGGGTCATGCAGGCAACAAACGTGTCCCCCGCCCCCGACGCCTGCTTTTCCGCGGCCGGCCTGGCCCAGGTGCGGTGGAACCCGCCGTCGGCGCCCACCAGTGCCGTGCCGTCCCGGTCCAGGGTGACGACGGCGGTGCCGGCGCCGGCGGCGGCCAGCAGCTCCGGAGCGGCGGCCCGCACGGCAGCGGCCCGGTCCGGGACGGAGTCCAGGCCGGCAGGCCTGCCCAGCAGCATGGCCGCTTCAGCGGCGTTGGGTGTGACCAGGTCCGGAGCCAGCCTTGCCCACAAGGCGGCGTCGTGGGCGTCTACGACGGTGAGGCGCCCGCCGCGCAGGGCGACGAGGGCATCACGGACGCTGCCGTGCAACAGGCCGCTCCCGTAGTCGCAGACCACCAGCGCATCGGCTCCGTCCAGCAGCGCAGCCACCGACGCTGCCAGGAGGTCCTCGGCTCCGGGCGGGACGCCGCCTCCCTCGTCGAGGCGGAACAGCACCTGCCCGCCGGCCACAATGCGGTTTTTGGCGGCTGTATGTGCGTCCTCGTGGTGGATTAGCGCCTGCAGGTCAACGCCCGCGCCGGCCAGGATGCCGCGCAACTCCCGGCCGGCGGCGTCCGTGCCGGTGACCCCGCCCAGCCGCACCCTGGCTCCCAGCGCCTGGAGATTCATGGCAGTGTTGGCGGCTCCGCCAGCTGCGGCGCGTTTCTGCTGCAGGTCCACCACCGGGGCCGGTGCCTCCCGGCAGAACCGCTCGGTGACGCCGGACCACCAGCCGTCGAGCATTACGTCGCCGATGACGGCCACACGCAGGGAGGCAGCAGCGAGTCTTCCGGGCAAGTCCGGGGAGAGGCTGCGCACCTCATCCAGCCGCGGGCTGCCGGGCGCGTGGCTCACCGCTGCGCTCCCGCTGGTCCGGGACCGACCGGCGGGCTCTCCAAATGGACCACCTTGGTCAGGGAAAACTCGTCCAGGAGTTCGGGGCCGTACCCGAACCCGCGGCCGCTGCGGCGGCGCGGCTGGGCGGACCCGCCCGGTGCGCCGCCGAACACTGCATTGATCTTCACCGTGCCGACGTCCAGTGCGGCGACCGCCTGCTGCGCGTGGGCCAGACTGCCGGTGAGGACGGTGGCGGCCAGTCCATAGGCTCCCGCAGCGGCCAGGGCCAGGCCCTCCTCGAAGCTGTCCACCACCTGCACGGGAGCTACGGGACCGAAGGTCTCTTCGCGGAAAACCAACATTTCCGCCGAACAGTCCAGCAGGACCGTGGCCGGGTAGTGGGCGCCCGGGCCGTCCGGGATCAGTCCTCCCACCGCTGCCGCGGCGCCCTGCGCCACTGCTTCGGACACCTGGTGGTGCACGGCGTCGCGCAGCCGGATGTCCACCAGTGGTGCAACGGACTGCTCCCGGTTCCTGCGCTGCGCTTCGGCGGCGAGTTCGGTGCAGAACTCTTCGGCAATGTGCCGGTGGACGTAGATGCGCTCCACGGCCGTGCAGATCTGCCCGCTGTTACTGAAGGCCCCGACGGCGGCCTGCTCCGCGGCCCAGCGCGGGTCGACGTCGGCGTCCACCAGCAGGGGATCGTTGCCGCCGTTCTCCAAGATGGCGTGGGCGCCGGTCAAGGCGGCCGCCCGGGCGATGCGCGCGCCGCTGGCACTGGAACCCACGTGGGCCAGGACGTCCACTCCGGCATCCATGGCGAGCTGGGCGCCCACCTCCGCACCGCCGGTGAGGGCGGCGACCACACCCGGGGGAAAATGCGGTGCGAGGATCTCCATGAGCAGGTTCCCGGTGTGCGGGCAGCGCTCGCTGGGCTTGGCAATCACCGTGTTGCCCACCGCCAGCGCAGCGCCGGCCAGCCCCGCGGCCACCGCCACCGGATCGTTCCACGGGGTGAGCAGCACGGCGACCCCGCGGGGTCCGCTCACCGTGTAGTCGGCCGCCAGCAGTGCGCCACGGAGGCTGTGGCCGCGGTGTACGGGTCCGAGTTCGGCGTATTGCTGCAGCGTGGCCACGCCGGCACGTACCCCGGCCAGGGCCTCCGGCCCGGGTTTTCCGGTTTCCCTGCTGTTCCAGGCCGCCAGTTCCCCGGCGCGGGACTGGAGGTCCTCCGCAGCGTTGCGCAGCAGCCGGCCGCGTTCGGCGGGATCTGTTGCCGCCCAGGCGGGCAGTGCCTTGCGGGCGGCCGCCACAGCGGACTTCACCTGGGTGCGGCTGGCCGCCGAAAGGCTGCCCACCGGTGTGCCGTCCCGCGGGTCCACGATGGTGATGCTGTCCTCCGTGCCTGCGGACGGCACTGGATAGGGTGCCGGGGAGGAAACCGGGGTACTTTCCGGGGTAACTGTGGTGGACATGCTGCTCCTTAGGCCGCGTCGTACAGGACCCGTACCCGCTTTCGGGCCGGTTCAGACGCAGGATCTGCGCGGACGCCGGGAGTTACCGATTCGCTGCCGGCGCGCAGTTACTGGTGGCGATGTGCCGCGGAAGCCCTATGGTGGGTGCCCTCAGCAGAACGGGGGAGGTCCTCCGGGAACAGGAGCGGCATGACGCATGAAATCCGTGCCCGTCGTCGGCCGGGGCGGGCCCCCGCACCCGGTGTAGGCCCGGTGGCTCCGCGTTTTCCCGGCGTACGGAAGATCGCCGTGCTGCGGGGCGGCGGCCTGGGCGACCTGATGTTTGCCCTGCCGGCCGTTGAAGCGCTTGCTGCGGCGTATCCGCAGGCCTCCATCACGCTGCTGGGTACAGCGCTGCACGCCGCACTGCTGGCGGACCGGCCGGGACCGGTGGACCGGGTGGAAATCCTGCCCGCTGCTCCGGGGATTTCCGCCGGACCCGAGGACCGGCGGGGAACCGGGGCTTTCCTGTCCCGGATGAGGCAGGAGGACTTTGAGCTGGCCGTGCAGGTCCACGGCGGCGGACGGAACTCGAATCCGTTCCTGCTGGGCCTGGGTGCCCGGCACACCGTGGGCACCCGCACTCCCGACGCCGCCGCCCTGGAACGGAACATCCCGTACATCTACTACCAGCACGAGATTTTCCGGGCGCTGGAAGTCGTGGGCCTGGCCGGAGCCGTACCGGTGAGCATGGAGCCGCAGCTGCCCGTCCTGCCGCACGAGGCGGCGCGGGCCCGCACCATGCTCCTCCCGGGCCGGAAACTGGTGACCCTGCACGCCGGGGCCACGGACCCGCGGCGGCGCTGGCCGGCGTCGTGCTTCGCGGAGGTTGCGGTACGCGCCGTGGAGCGCGGCTGCCAGGTCCTGGTGGTGGGCGACGGCGCTGACCGGGATCTGGCCGGGCTGGTGGTGGAGCTGGCGCTCGCCGACGCCGGCCCTCAGGCGCCTGTGCGCTCGGTGGCCGGAGACCTGGATATCGGCACGTTGGCAGGGCTGCTGCAGGCGAGTTCGGTGCTGGTGGGCAACGACAGCGGGCCGCGGCACTTGGCGCAGGCGGTCGGCACGCCCACAGTGGGGATCTACTGGTTCGGCAACGTCATTAATGCCGGGGCCATCGGCCGCAGCCGGCACCGGGTGCACATGTCCTGGGTTTCGGCGTGCCCGGTCTGCAAAGCGGACGTCACGCAGGTCGGCTGGACGGCGGAGCGGTGCGAGCACAATGATTCCTTTGTGGCCGAAGTGCGCCCTACCGACGTGTGGGACGACGTTGCCGCCCTGCTGGTGGCCGATCCGGACGGATGCTTCCAGTAGGCTCCGGTGCATGGCGAACCAGCAAAACTATGACGAGGTAGACCGCCGGCTGTTTGGCCGCCCCCAGCCCGGGGATGATCGGATCGGCGACACCGGTGCCGGCCGGGACAGCGCCGGCACCGAGCACGCGGGCCGGGACTGGGTGGAGGTGGTGGATGACGGCAGCGGGGAAGCCCCCGCCGCCGGCACCGGACTGGAAGCGCCCCCGCACGGCAACCCGAATGGCACGGACCTGTCACGGAGCAGGCTCAACCCCTACCTCGGCGCCGCCTGGGCGATTGTGGTGCTGATGCTGGGCGTCGGACTGATCTGGCTCTTTGGCGGCCTGCAGTTGGACACCGTATACGGCAACGGCACTACGACCATGACCCGGAAGGGTCTGATCCTGCTCAACTTCCAGATGACGGGTGTCTACCTGCTGCCGTCCGGCCTGGCCGGTGCCCTTGCCCTGCTGGCGGTGCAGGCCCGCGGCTACCGCAATACGCACCGGGACTGAGCCGGGGCCGAGTGGCGCCCCTGCCGCAGGGGAAACCTGCAGGCCCTTGCGCCCCGGAATCGGCCCCGCCCACAATGAAGCAAGCCGCCGTGCCACGCGTTCAAAGGACGGACACCATGGAGCTTGTGCCGAACAATTCACTGCAGTGCCCCACCCCCGAGGATGGACGCAAGCTGGCCCTCAGCCTGGCACTGCAGACATCTTTGGCCATCCAGCCGGATGAAAAGGTCCAGGAGATTATCCGCGATGCCTACGCGAACAACCCCGAAGCGCTTATTGCAGCGGCGGCCGTGGTCGCCACCGAGTTCGCCACCATCGCCGCCGCCAACAATTACTGGCGCTAAGCGGCCGGGTCGCCCCTAGCGCCGCAGTTCGGGGACCAGATCCAGCAGGTGCGTCTCCACGTAGTCCAGGGCCAGGCGCACCGCGCCCGTGGGCACCAGCGTTTTGCCCAGCCCGGAGACGGCAATCCGTGGCGGCTGCACCACGTACCGTTCCAGTTCCTGCCGCATCGCCGGTAGCAGGGCGGTGGCGGACGCGGCCACGGCGCCGCCGATGACGATCAGCCGGGGATCGAAGAATGAGGACACCAGCGCCAGGACCCGGGCCATCCGGGCAGCAATCCGGTCCAGGATTTCCACGGCCACCGGGTCGCCCGCCTCGGCCGCTTCGAACACCAGGCGGGCCGACGCGCGGTTGGTGTTGGGCCCCACCAGTTCACGGATCCGCCCGTTGTGGCCGTCCTCGAGGGCGGCGCTGCCCCACAGGCGGGCCAGCTTGGCAATGCCGTCCTCATTGCCCACACCGTCCACCAGGTCCAGCGCCCCCATGCCGCCGGTGCCGCCCGAAGCGCCGTGCAGCAGCCGGCCTGATTCAATGATGCCGCTGCCCAGCCGCTCGCCTGCCAGGATCACGGCAAGGTTCTCTTCCCCCGCCCCCACGCCCCGCCAGCGTTCGGCTAAAGCGGCCAGCTTGGCGTCATTCTCCACCAGCAGCGGCCAGCCCCGGGCCTTGCTGAACTCCTGCGTGAGCCCCAGATCGAACATGGGTGCCACGTCCTGCCCCGGGGCAACCCGACCGGCGCCGGTGACCTGGGCGGCAATGCCCATTCCGGCACAGAGCACCGCCGAGGAAGTAATTCCGGCATCCTCCAGGGCCGCGTCAACGGCGGCGGTGACCACCCGGCGCCGGTCCTCCCGCTGCCCGCCGTGACGGGGGAAGCGCGCCTCGGCACCGCCGACGACGGCGCCGGCGAGGTCGGCGGCGAGCACGCGGACGGTGGCAATGCCGACGTCGAGCCCCAGGACGTACCCGGCACTCTCGTTGAACTGGAAGCGGCGGGCCGGACGGCCTTTCTGCCCGCCGGCACGGGGGGAGTCCGTTTCCCGGGCCCAGCCGCGGGCTATCAGGTCATCACAGACGGCAATCACGGTGGCGCGGGTGAGGCCGGTGGCGTCGATCAGGTCGGTGCCGGTGACCGATGGTGCCGAGCGCAGCACGTGCAGCACTGCGCGCAGGTTGGCGCGGCGCAATAGCTGCGGGGTGTTGGCGGAGGCGTCCATGTGTCCCTTTGACGTGTGGCGGTAATAACAGCATAATTGTAGAAGACATTAAATTTAGTCTCTAAATTTACTCTAGCTTCAAGGAGGCCGCAGTGACGGTACGCGTCGGAATCAATGGTTTTGGTCGGATCGGCCGCAATTACCTGCGGGCGGCCCTGCAGCACGGTGAAGGGTTCGAGGTTGTAGCAGTCAACGACCTCGGCGATCCCGCGCAGCTGGCCCACCTGCTCAAGTACGACTCCGTTGCCGGACGCCTGGCCGAGAAGGTCACGGTTGAAGACGGCAACCTGGTGGTTGGCGGACACACCATCAAGGTCCTCGCCGAGCGCGATCCGGGCAACCTGCCCTGGGCCGAGCTGGACGTGGACATCGTCATCGAATCCACCGGCTTCTTCACCAACGCCGCGGATGCGCAGAAGCACATCTCCGCAGGCGCCAAGAAGGTCCTGGTTTCCGCACCGGCCAAGGGTGACGCGTTCACCGTGGTGATGGGCGTGAACGACGGCGATTACGATCCCGAAAACCACGACATCATTTCAAACGCTTCCTGCACCACCAACTGCCTGGGCCCGCTGGCCAAGGTCCTCAACGACGCCTTCGGCATCGAAAAGGGCCTGATGACCACGGTGCACGCCTACACCGCAGACCAGAACCTGCAGGACGGGCCGCACAGCGACCTGCGCCGTGCCCGCGCCGCAGCCCTGAACATGGTGCCCACCTCCACCGGTGCCGCCAAGGCCATCGGCCTGGTCCTGCCGGAGCTGAAGGGCAAGCTGGACGGCTTCGCCATCCGCGTTCCCGTTCCCACCGGTTCGGTCACCGACCTGACGGTCACCCTGGAAAAGGAAGCCACGGTCGAGGAGATCAACGCTGCCTACGCCAAGGCCGCACAGGACCCGCGCTGGGAAGGCATCCTCACGTACACCGAGGATCCCATTGTTTCCTCCGACATCGTGGGCGATCCGTCCTCCTGCATCTTCGACTCCGGCCTGACCCGCGTCATGGGTAACCAGGTCAAGATCGTCGGCTGGTACGACAACGAGTGGGGCTACTCCAACCGCCTGGTGGACCTCACCGGCCTGGTTGCCTCCAAGCTCAGCTAGCAATACCCGCAACATCCCCGACGGCGCCGCGCCGGACCGCTTCCACGGTCCGGGCGGCGCCGTCGTCGTTTAATGCGGTGTCCAGGAAAACCGAAAAGAAAACCGGGGGAACCGTGAACCATTCGCGGTGAGCGGGCATTACAGGGTGTGAAGACAGACAAAGAGATTGTGGAGCTCTCGCGCAGCGGTCCCTCCATATTCGGGGAACTCTATGACCGGCACGCGCCGGACATCTACCGGTACGCGGCCCGCCGTGCCGGTGACTTTGCCGCCGAAGACGTGATGGCCGAGACCTTTCTCATCGCCTTCGAACGGAGGGCGGGTTTCACCGGTCCGGCCGAAGCGGTCCGGCCGTGGCTTTTCGGCATTGCCACCAACCTGCTGCGCCGGCACCACCGCGCAGAAGCGCGGATGCTGCGTGCCCTGGTGCGGAACAGCAGCCGCGGGGACACGGCCGATGGATTGGCTGCAGTGGACGAACAGGTGGACGCCGACGCCGACCGGTCCCGGATCGGCGCGGCCCTGCAGGCGCTGGCCCCGATCGACCGGGAAGCGATCCTGCTTTACGCCTGGGCGGACCTGACCTATGACGGCATCGCCACCGCCACCGGGGTGCCCATGGGCACCGTCCGCTCCCGCATCAACCGCGCCCGGCGCAAGCTCCGCGCGGACCTCGGCTTTGCCCTTTTCGACGAAATGGACAGTGATCATGGACGAACTGCACCTGCTGCGCGCAACGCGTAACACCACCGGAACCGTTCCCCCGGCCGTCCTGGCCGCCGGCCGGGAGAAACTGATGCAACGAACAGCCGAGGAAGACCCTGCGCGGGAGCCGGCACCGGTACTGCACCCCCGCAGACCCTGGCGGCGCGCCCTGCTGGCCTCCGCTGCTGCGGCCGCCCTGGTCGCGGCGCTGGTGGCGGTCGACGTCGTCGGCTCGGATGAGCGCCCCGGTGCGACGGCGGAGGCCGCCGAGGTGCTGAACGCCGCCGCTGCGGCAACCATCACCAGCTCCGACCCGGTGCTGGCGCCCGGCCAGTACCTGCTGGTGGACACCGACATGGTGGGCACCACCTCCACGGTCACGCCGGAGGGGCAAGAGTTCTCCTGGCTGACCCGCCGGGACCACCAGGTGTACATACCCGCGGACCGGACCGGGGAATGGGTGTGGATCCGCGAACCATCCAAACCGGTGCAGTTCTTCGATGAGGGGTCCAGGCAGGAGGCCGAACGTGTTGGTGCGGGCAGCTCTGACAGCGGTGACGTGTCGCTTGCCCCGCGCGGGGAGTTCGGCGGATCAACCCAGCACGTTCTCAACGACATGCCGTTGCAGGAAGCGGTTGAGGGTGCGCCCCGGGACCCCCGGCAACTCCTTGACCTGCTTTATGAAGGCAATGCCGGCGGGGGACAGACCCCCCATGAGGAAGCGTTCGAACGGATCGCTGAAACCCTGGGGACCGGCGCCATCCCGGCGGATCTGCGGGCCGCCCTGTACCGGGCGGCAGCGCTGATTCCCGGGGTCTCCGTTGTTGACCGGGAGGCAGCCCTGGACGGGCGGACCGGAATCTCGCTGGGCATCGGATCGCCCGAGCAAGGCTTCCGGAGTGAGATCATCATTGATCCGCAGACCGGCCTGATGATCGGTGAGCGGACGGTGTTGTTGGAAGACGGAAAAATCTTCCCGGCCGGCACGGCGCTCGGATGGTCCGCGGTCACCACCTCGGTGGTGGATTCAGCGCCCTAGGGAACCTGCGCCGCGGAAACTTCCCACGCTTTGGTGCCGGTGTTGCTGGTGTGGTCCCACTCGGCACAGCAGTCACAGAGCGTGGGAAGTTCGGCTACTGGTTTCCGGAAACCCTTGCGGGACCTCTCGATTATCGATAAGTATTGACTGTCCTTCAATCGACGGGGTTCGGCAGGGAGAGCGTGATGGGAAAAGCAACCATCCTGGCGTTACGGATAGTGCTGGTGCTGGTATTTCTCGGCACCCTGTTTGTCGAGGCAGTAATGGTGCCGCTGTTCGGCACCGACTTGGCCGAGGCGGGTGCTGAAGCGGTTCGTGTGCCCGTGCTCATCATCGTGGTGCTGGGCATCCTGGCCTTCCAGGTCTGCCTGGTCTGTGTGTGGCGGCTGCTGACCATGGTGCGCCGGGGGACTGTGTTCTCCTCGGCAGCCTTCCGCTATGTGGATGTGATTATCGGCGCGGTGTCCGTCGCTGCCCTGCTGCTGTTCGCGTTGGGAGCAGTACTGGCGCCGGGCGAAGGGGTGGCACCCGGCGTCGTGCTGTTGATTGGCGGCATGGGGGTGACCGTTGCGGCCGGCGCCCTGCTCGTGCTGGTGATGCGGGCGCTGCTGGCTTCAGCCGTTGCCACTGCGGCGGAGGCGCACCATTTGCGCACCGAACTCGGCGGGGTGATCTGATGCCGATCGTCGTGGATATTGACGTGATGCTGGCTCGGCGCAAGATGGCCGTGGGCACCCTCGCCGAGCGGATTGGCATTACCCCCGCCAATCTCGCCGTGCTGAAGAACGGGCGGGCCAAGGCGGTGCGTTTCACCACCCTGGCCGCGCTCTGCGAGGTCCTCGAGTGCCAGCCCGGGGACCTGCTGCGCTGGGAGCCCGAAGCGGCGGATATCAGCGCAGCAGTTGGAAACCGGGACGGCGGCGGCGGGCAGCACCCGTCCGTCCCCTAGGCCATATCTGCGTCCAGCTCCTTGGCCTCCCGTGCAGACATGGCGTGCCGACCGGCGCGGCGGCCACTGAAAATACAGTCGGCCAGCGACAGGCCGCTGACATAGCTTTCGGAGCAGACACCAACGGCGTTGCGGCCGGCGGCGTAGAGCCCGGGAATCAGTGTGCCGTCCTGCCGCTGCACCAGACCGGACTCGCCGTCCACGACCAGTCCGCCCAGCGTCAAACCGGGAATCGGATAGAACGGGGAAGCGTCCACGGAGATGTTGTAGGCATAGAACGGTGCCTTGAGCAGCGGAACGGACAAGGCGGGGTCCTTGTGCGCCGGATCCCCGGTGCCGGCGGCGATGCCGTGGTTGTAGGCATCTACGGTCCGCTGGAGCCCGGTGGCGTCTACGCCGATTTTCATGGCCAGTTCCGCCAGTGTGCCCGCTTTTTTGTGACCGATAGTGAGCAGGAAGGCCACTTGAAGCCGCTGGAAAATCTGGGTTTGGGAACGGACCTGGCCCTGTGCCTTTTTCCAGGTGACGGAGTCATACACCGCCCAGCCCTTGCCGCCGAATTCGCGCATGAGCGTGTTGCCGTGGGTGGCTCCGTACAAGTCTTCATTCTTGATCCGGCGGCCGTTGAGGCCTACGGTCACACCCTCGATAAAGGCGCTCGGGGGTGAAAGGAAGCGCCAGGCCGTGACGTTGCCCATTTTGGCTGTGGTGCCGCCCGCGTCCATGCCCAGCCGGATTCCCGTACCGTCGTCAGCCGGGGTCCCCAGCGGGGAAATACCGGTGAACTCGGGAGCGTGGCGCTGGAGCCATTCTTCGTTGTAGATAAAGCCTCCGGCGGCGAGAACCACCGCGCTTGCACGCGCTTCCCGGTCCACCGCGCCCTCCTCCCAGAGACGCTTGATCTTCGCCACCGGTCCCTTGACCAATCCGGGTGCCCAGTTGCCGATCTTGCCGGTGAGGCGGGTCAGCCGGGCGTGTTCTGCGGCGTTTGCATGGTTCCGGTCCAGGACGCGGTACTTCACTCCCACCACGGCACCGTCCTCGATGATCAGGTCATGCACCTGGGCCAGCGGAACGAAAGTGACGCCCTTGCGGCGGGCGGATGAGGCGAGGGCGGTCCACAGCACCTTGCCGGAAGCCAGCCCTTTGGCCACGGCACGGTGTCCGCGCGGAGCCGGTTCGGCGTGGAGCTTATAGGGATGGGCCTTCTCGTTGCCGGAGAAATAGAGGTAGTGCCGGTCCGTGGGGTAGGACGTCTTGTAGTCCGGAACGCTGCTGCCGAAGACCGCTCCCTGCTGTTCGAGCCAGGTGATGGTCCCCGGGCTCTCCGCGCAAAAGCGGCGGAGGGTCTCGTCGTCCACGCTGTCGCCGGATTCCTGCCGAAGGTAGTTGTACAGGTTCTCCACGGTGTCGTCATAACCGGCCTCGCGCTGCTGGCGGGTGCCGCCTCCGGCATAGACCACCCCGCCCGACAAGGCACTGGCGCCGCCCCCGTAGGAGCGGTCCAGGACGAGCACACGCGCTCCGTTATCCGCCGCTTCGATGGCCGCTGCCGCCCCGGCATCTCCGTACCCCACCACAATCACGTCAAACTGCTCGCCCTCGGGCATAACGACCTCCTTGTCGGCAACCGTATTTCGGCAGAGTCTGCCATAACCCCGCAACGCGGAACAAGGGCTTACCGTGGGTGGATGACCAGACGAGCACCGGGCCGTCCCCCCGCGGTGGAGGAGGCCGAACTGCGCGCCCGCGCTTTCGGCGTCGTACTCCGGGACGGCTACGAAAATGTGACGGTGGGCGGCATCGCCGCCGAGGTGGGGGTCAGCGTCCGGACCCTGCACCGCCACTTTCCGGCGAAGGCAGACATTGTATGGGGCGCCGTGGACCAAACCTTTGACGCACTGCGGGAAGGGTTTGAATCGGCCGACGCCGGTCTGCCGTTGATGGAACAGATCATTGCGGCCGTGGCCGCGGCGTTTGGCGACGAGTATGCGGACGGCCGCCAGCGCATCCAGCTGATTGTCACCACCAGGGAGCTGCAGGCCGCCTCATCGCAGATGTACCAGTTGTGGCACCGGCAGCTGGTGGAAGTCATCGCCCGGAGGCTGGGTGAACCCGCGGATGCGCTGCGCCCCAGGGTGCTCGCAACGGCGGTGCAGGCCGGCATCATGGAGGCTTTGGCTGTCTGGGCCTTCTCCGACGGTGACAGATCCCCGGTGGAAACGGTGGCGACGGCATTGCGGGGTTTCGAACTCTTGGTGCCGCCGCCTGAGCCCCAAGGCTGGACGGGCGCACGGCCCGGGTCCCAGCGCCTCAGCGCCCCCGGTGGTCCTCAAGGACCCGGCCGATAATCCGCGCCCCCTCACCGAAAGCCCCCGGATTGGGTCCGGAGTAATTCAGCCGCAGATAGGCGCCGGCCTGTTCGGCGGGAAACCACTCGTTGCCTGGAGCAACGCGGACGCCGGCCGCTTCACAGTCCCGGGCCACCACGGCCGGATCGGTGTTATCCGGCAACCGCACCCACAGGTTCAGCCCGCCCTTGGGGACCGCCTCGACCCGGGCCAGCGGGGCATGCTCACGCAGCGCTTCCAGCAACAGGTCCCGCCGCGCGGCCAGCTGGCCGCGCAGGTGGCGCCGGTGCGTCCGCCAGGCGGGCTGCGTGACGACGTCGAGCGCCACCGACTGCAGGACACCGCTTACGTAGGTGGACGAGGCCTGCACATCTGACAGCAGCCGTTCCCGTGCCGGTCCGCGCGCGATGACGGCCGCCACCCGCACCGCCGGGGAAACGCTTTTGGTGAGGGACCGCAGATAAACCACGTGCCCGCCGTCGTCCCGGGCCGCCAGGGGCTCCGGATCTGCCGCAATGCCGAAGTCATGGGCCCAGTCATCCTCGATCAGGAAGGCGCCGTGCCGACGAACGGTGGCCAGCACCTGGTCCGCCCGCTGCCGGGACCAGTAGGCCCCGGTGGGGTTGGCGAAGGCGGGCTGGGCATAAAACGCCCGCGCACCGGTCTGCGCAAAGGCGCGGGACAGCTCCTCCGGATCCGGGCCGTCGCTTCCGCTGGGAACCGGAACCACCTGCACCCCGGCCTGTGCCGCCGCAAGGAGTGCACCCCAATAGGTGGGTGATTCGATGAGCAGCGGCCTGCCGGGTCCGACGAGGGCGCGGAACGCGGCACTGAGTCCACCCTGGCTGCCCGGCAGGACCACGACGTCGGCTGCTGCCGGCGGGGCGATGTCCGCCGGTGCGCCCGCCCACAGTTCAGCGGCGAACCAGGCACGGAGGTCGGGCAGGCCGGCGGCAGGGGGGCGGGAGAGCACAGTGTCGCTGCGCGTGGCACGGGCAAAGGCTGCCCGCACCAGCTGGCCGGGCAGCAGCTCCGCGTCCGGATAGCCCGAGTGCAGGGCAATCACGTCATCAGGCGCAGCGCGCATGGCGGCGGAAAGGGTGGGCATGCTGCGCGGAGCACCCAGGGCGGCGGTCTGCCAGCCGTAGTCCTGCACCCGGGCCACCGTGCGGGCACGGACAAAGGTGCCCGCGCCCGGCCGGCCCTCCACCAGCCCCAGCGAGGAGAGCGTTCGAAGCGCCCGCTGCACCGTCACCGGGCTGACGCCGTACCGCGCCACGAGTGTCCGGCTCGGCGGCAATTGGGCTCCCGGAGCGGCTGAGGAAATCCAGGTGCGCAGGTCTGCCACGATCCGGTCGGCACTGCTACTATCGGCCATGAAGCCACATAATAGCGCTACTCTCGCTGTCCCAACAGTGCTACCCAGTGCCCGCAGCGGGCTCTGGTGGGGCCTGCTGGGAGTCGCAGCCTTCTCCTTCACCCTCCCGTTCACGCGCATTGCGGTGGCGGGCGGCGGAATGTCCCCGCTCTTCGCCGGATCGGCGCGGGCCGTGGTTGCCGCGGTTCTGGCCGCCGCAGTACTGGCCGCAACGCGGCAGCGGCTGCCGCGGGGAACCCAGTGGGCACGTCTGGCACTGGTGGCAGGCGGCGTGGTGGCCGGGTTCCCGCTGCTGACGTCCTTTGCGCTCGCCACTGCTCCCGCCAGCCACGGCGCCGTCGTCGTCGCGCTGCTGCCGGCGGCCACCGCCACCGTGGCGGTCCTGCGCACGGGGGAGCGGCCGCCGCGGAGGTTCTGGCTGCTGGCAGCCGTCGGAGCGGGTGCAGCCGGAGGATTCGCTGCGGTGCAGGGCGGCGGGCAGGCCGGCCTGCACCCGTCGGACCTCCTGCTGTTCGCTGCGGTGATTGCCGGGGCAGTGGGATACGCGGAGGGTGGCATCCTGACCCGGGAGCTCGGTGCCTGGCAGACCATTTCCTGGGCACTGGTACTGGCCGCACCGGTGATGGGCGGGCTGGCCGTGGCCGCCGCACTCAGCCGGCCGCCTGCCGCCGGCCCGGGCGAGTGGGCAGCCTTCGCCTATCTGGGCGTGGTGAGCATGTTCCTGGGCTTCTTCGCCTGGTACCGCGGGCTCGGTATCGGCCCCATGGCGCAGGTCAGCCAGGTACAGCTGGTCCAGCCGGTCCTGACCATCTGTTGGGCGGCGCTGCTGCTGCACGAGAAACTGACCTGGGCCACCGTACTCGGCGGGCTCGCGGTGATCCTGTGCGCCGGTGTCGCCGTGCGGACCCGCAGCCGAAAGGTGCAGCCTGCCGCGAAGCCGAAGCCGATGCCGGCCTGAACGGACGGGGACTCAGGGCCAGGAATCCTCCTCCTCGTGGCAGATCAGCATTTCGCGGATTTCGCAGCCGGTCGGCTGGGAGAGGGCGAACAGGATGGCGTCGGCCACCCGGGCGGGGTCATTGAGCCGGGAATCGTCCTGCGGCCGGTACTGCTCGGTGCGGTCATCGAAGAAACGGGTCTTCATGCCGCCGGGAATCATGGTGGTGACGCCCACGCGTCCGGCCGTTTCGGCGGCCAGGGCCCGGCTAAACCCGACCACCCCGAACTTGGAGGCGCAGTACGCGGTCGCATCCGAGACGGCTTTGAGCCCCAGAGTGGAAGCCACGGTGACAACCCGGCCGCGGGACGCCATCAGGTACGGCAGGGCGGCACGCACCACGGACACCGTGCCGAGCAGGTTCACGCCGATGACTTTCTCCCACTCCCGGGCCGCAACGTCTTCGAGCTGGCCGCAGCGGTCGATTCCGGCCGCGGTGACCACAGCGTCCAGCCCGCCAAGCATCAACGCCGCTTCCCGGACGGCCACTTCCACGCTGGCACGGTCCGCCACGTCCACCTGCAGGGCCTTGGCACCCGTGACGGAACTGGTGTCGAGGTCCAGCACCACCACGCTGCCGCCGGCGGCGGTCACCGCTTCGGTGACGGCGGCGCCCAGGCCGGAGGCCCCGCCGGTAACCAGGACGCGGAGGGTGGTTGCAGCGCGTACCGGGGTGCCGCGGAGGGCAGGGTCCGGCTGCGGGGCGGCGGCGTCGAGCGCGGAGCCGGGTGCGGGGACGGCGGGGACAGCGGAAGGGGAGACAGACATGGACGGTTCCTTTCAATCGGGACGGGGACGGCGGAAAGGCGCGGTCAGCCGACTTTGGCCAGGGCGGAGGCCAGCGCCGTGGTGGAGCGGGCCGGGTGGTACGGGACGGTGACGGTCTCACCGCCCCAGGAACGGATCAGCTCGGCCTCGGGCAGTTGATCCTCGCGGTAGTCCCCGCCCTTGACCCAGATGTCGGGGCGCAGCCGTTCCAGTACGGCGGACGGGGTGTCCTCCTCGAAAACCAGCACACCGTCCACGCATTCCAGGGACTGCAGCAGCTCCGCCCGGTCTTCTGCACCGATGATCGGGCGTGCCTCGCCCTTGAGCCGCCGCACCGAGTCATCGGAGTTCAGGCACACAATGAGGCAGTCGCCCAGCCCCCGCGCAGCCAGCAGCGTGCGCGCGTGCCCGGCATGGAGCAGGTCGAAGCAGCCGCCGGTGGCCACCACGGTTCCGCCGCGTTCCCGGATCAGTGCGGCAGTGGCCAGGGCGTCGGGGACGTCGCTGCCCAGCACCGGCAGCGTATCCTCCCGGTCCAGGGCGGCCACGCCGCCGGCAGCCAGGAACGACGCCGCGGTGCCGACGGCGCTTTCAACCGCCGCTTCCAGCCCGTCGCCGTCGAGCAGCCGGACAACCAGCGACGCCGCGAACCGGTCCCCGGCCCCGCAGCTGTCATCCTCGCGGATCCGGGGCGCCGGCAGGACCTGCGCCAGACCGGCGGCCGGCAACGCCAGGGCTCCCTGGGCGCCCATGGTCACCACCACGGAACGGCTGCTCCAGCGCGCCAGTAGCCGCTCCGCAGCGCGCAGCCCGGCCGGAACACCGCCCGGCGTTTCTCCCGCAGCCTGCAGTGCCTCCGTCATATTCGGTGTGACGGCAGCGACCCCCGGTACCGGGTCGGCTCCGGCCGGATGCGGATCCCACACCACCGGGATCCGGCCAGCCAGGGCACCGAGCAGTTCCCGCAGTGCGGGATTGGCAGTCAGGCCGCGGCCGTAGTCCGAGACCAGCACGGCGTCCGCAGCCGCCACGGCCGCCAGCATCTGCGCGGTCACTGCCGGCACGGGGGGCGGGGCGCAGCCTTCGTCGAAGCGGACCACGGCCTGGGCGCCGGCCCGGATCCGGGTCTTGACCGGCGTGGGAGCATCCGACGGCCCGCTGGTCAGGGGGATGCCGGCCAGCGCGGTGCGCAGCAGCCCGGAGGCCCCGTCATCGGAGAGCACCGTCACCAGGTGCACCTGCACCCCGTCCCGCTCCAGCATCCGCGCCGCCAGGCCCGCTCCGCCGGCGCGGCGGCCGACGTCGGCGACGTCCACCACCGGCACCGGGGCATCGGGGGAGAGTCGCTGGGCGGAACCGGTTATGTCCGTGTCCAGCAAGGTGTCGCCTACTACGACAATCGTTTTCACGGCATTCCTCCTGCAGCGGTGCGCTGTTGGGGTTGGGTGCACCGTTGCACCTCGGCGTCAAAGGACCGGCACAGCGCATGCAGGGCCACCAGATGGGCCTCCTGCGCGTTGGCCGCCGGCGCATCCACTGTGACCGCCTCCTCACTCGCTGCGGCGAGGGGATTGGGTCCCCGGCCGGTCAGCGCCCATGTGCGCAGCCCGGCACGGCGTGCGGCCTGCACGGCGGCGAGCAGGTTGGGGCTGGCGCCGCTGGTGGAGAACAGGAGCAGCACGTCGCCGGGGCGGCCGTGGCCCGTCACCTGCCGGGCGTAGAGCTGTTCAAATCCGTAGTCGTTGGCGATGGCCGTGACCGCGGAGGTGTCCGCGTGCAGGGCGATGGCGGAAAAGGGCCGGCGCTCGCCGTCGAACCGGCCCACCAGTTCCGCGCTGAGGTGCTGGGCCTCGGCGGCGGAACCGCCGTTGCCGGCGGTCAGCAGCCGGTGTCCATCCAGCAGGCGCCCGGCAAGCTCCACGCCCCACTGGGCCAGCCGCCCGGCCTGCTGCTGTACGGAGAGCAGGGCGGGGCCGGTGCCGGCCAGATGGGCCAGGACCGCCCCGTGCGCCGCATCGGTCACGGGCGGAGGCGCGGTGGCCGGTTCGAAACTCACAGTGCCTGCCCTCCCGTCGGCTGCAGCCGGGCCGGCCGGGCCTGGCCGCGGGGGACTCCCCTCAGAGCCAACTGATAGGCCTTTTCGGTTTCCTGGGCCACCCGGTCCCAGGAGTACCGGGCGGAGGCACGTTGCCTGCCGGCGGTGCCGAGCCGCCGGGCGTAGCCGGGGTTTTGCAGCAGTTCGCCCAGCGCGGCGGCCAGGGCGGCCGGGTCCCGCGGCGGTACGAGCAGCCCGGTTTTGCCGTGGACCACCGTATCGATCAGTCCGCCCACCGCGGTGGCCACCACCGGCACTGCGCAGGCCATGGCCTCCAGCGGAACGATGCCGAACGGCTCATACCAGGGTGCGCACACCACTGCGTCCGCGCTGCGCAGCACCGCCGGCATGTCTTCGCGCGGAACCTGTCCGCGCAGCAGCACCCGGTCCGCCACGCCCAGGGAGCGGGCCAGGGACATCAACCGGCGAGCCTCCGGATCCGATTCCAGCCCGGCACAGTCGCTTGAGCCGCCCACAATGAGCAGTTCCACGTCCGCCATGCCGGCCTCCTGCAGCAGTCCCAGCGCCTGGATGGCCAGGTCCACGCCCTTGCGAGGCACCAGACGCCCGACGGCGGCAATGCGGTGCCGCCGGCCGCGGGGCTCGGCTGGTCCGCGGGACTTGAACAGGGACAGGTCCACACCGCACGGCGCAATGGAGATGCGGCTGCCCGGCACGCCCATGGCCTTGAGTTCAAAAACCTCGTCCGAGCAGGTGGCCAGGACCCGGTCTGCCCGCCGGCCCACCGAGGGTTCCAGCCAGGTCCGCTCCGGCGGGCTGGTGTCCTCCGCGCCCTGATGCCGTTTCTTCACCGTCCCGAGCGCATGGAAGGTGTGCAGCACCGGTACCCGGGCGCCGTCGTCGGCCGCGCTTTGGACCGCCTCCAGCGCGGCCAGGCCGGACATCCAGAAGTGTGAATGCACCACGTCCGGCGGCTGGTTTCCCCAGTCCGCCACCATGCCTTCGGCCAGCTGTCCCATGTACGGCAGCAGGTCATCCTTGGGCAGCGGCAGTGCCGGTCCGGCCGCCACGTGCACTACTTCCAGCCCGTCCTGCACCTGCACCCGGTCCGGCAGCCCGGGGTCATCACGCCGGGTGTACACCTGCACGGTGTGCCCGCGGGCTGCCAGCGCCACGGAAAGGGCGGCTACATGGACGTTCTGCCCGCCGGCATCCACGCCGCCCAGCGCAGCCAACGGACTAGCGTGCTCGGACACCATTGAGATTCTCACTGTTGTCCCCCTCCTGTTGATGCCGTTATCGGTCCTGCCGGCGCCTGCTGCGGCGCGGCGGAAAGCTTGTATGAGACCACGTCGGTAAGGAGCCTGTCCCACTCGGACAGGAACCGGGCCAGGCCGTAACGGGCCAGCGCCGCCTCACGCGCTGCCAGCCCGCAGGTGCGCGCGTGTTCCGGATCCGCCAGAAGCATCTGTGCTGCCGCGAGGAGTTCTTCGGGGTTGTTGCTGACCAGCCCTGCCTCCGGCGGAACCGCCCGGCTGGCCTCCGTGGTGGCCAGCACCAGGACGGGCAGGCCCAGGTGCATGGCTTCGAGCAGTGACAGGCCCAGGGAGGTCCAGCGCATCGGATGCAGGTAGGCCCGGCAGCCGGCCAGTTCGGCGTGCATCCGGGCGGCGGGGAGATCTCCGCGGAGGAGCAGCCGGTCCCGGTTGCCCTCCCCGTCCAGCTGCAAGGCGGCGGGCAGTTGACCGGTGCCGAAGCCGAAGATTTCCAGGGGAGCGGCCCGGGCAAAGGCCGGCAGCAGGTCCGTGCCGGTGATCCTTCCGCGGCGGACGGGGTCGTTGACCGCCACACCCAGGTGCGGCCGGTCTCCGGTGTACAGGTACCCCGGGTCGGGGATGCCGTGCTCAATTACCCGGACCGGGGCGTCGCCGGTGTCCCAGAAGAGCCGGTTGAACTGCGTAACGTGCACCACGGGGATAGCGTTTTGGCCGGCCAGTGGATGCCGGGTTTCCGGCACCGCGCCGCGCGGGGTGTTGTGTTCCAGGTAAACCGCGGGCAGGTCCTGGCCGGGCCGGCGGCCCAGCAGGCGGGCGCAGGCAACAAGTTCCTCCGGACGCTGCAGCACCACCGCATCGACCTGTTGACCGCGCAGCTGCTCGGGCGCCACTTCGACGGCGGACGCCGGCCAGGCCCGGCCGCCGCGGCCCAGCCCCCAGCCGTCCCGGGCGGGTGTGGTCGGCAGCAGATACTCATGGGAGCCGCGGACAAAGGATTCCATCCACCCTCCGTGCACATGCCAGAGCAGGATCTTCATGGTTTCCCCGCTCTCCGGTGCCCGGATACGTGTGCCGGAAGGCCGCCGTGCCGGGTTTCCCGCCGCGTGCCCAGGGACGGAACACCGCGGACCAGGCGCTGCACGGCTTCCACCACCTGTTCCGGTGCGACGCCGGACAGGCAGGGGTGCCCAGGCACCGGGCAGGTCCGGGCCCGGGAAAGCCGGCATGGTCCCTGCTGGTCGCCCAGCAGTTCCAGCGGCACCCGGTACGGTGCCCAGCGGACAGCGGGCACCACCGGGGCGAAGAGGCTGACCACCGGCGTGCCAACAGCCGCCGCCAAATGTGCGGGGCCTGTGTTTCCCACCACCACGGCGTCGGCACCGGCCAGCACACCGGCCAGCGAGGCCAGGTCCGTGCGGCCGCCGAGGTCCAGCCCGGCCACCCCCGCCACCGTGGCCGTCAGTGCCTTCTCGCCGGGGCCGCCGGTCACCACCACGCGGTAGCCGGCAGCGGTCAGGAGCTCGACGGCGGCGGCGTAGTGCAGGGCAGGCCAGGCGCGCGCCGGGACGGCGGTGCCGGGATGCACCACCACATAGGGGTCATCGCCCGCCAGATGCCCTGCATCGGGCAGCGGACCCAGCCGGAGCCTGCCGTCGTCACCGGCCGGAAGCCGGAAACCGGCGGCTGCGGCAATTCGAAGGTTCCGTTCCGGTTCCGGCTGGTCTTCGGGGAAATCCTCGCCGGGCCGCAGCCGCTGGTCCAGGAGCGCACCGGCGTAGTCGGTGGAAGCACCGGTGATGGTGTGCACCCCTGCGGTTCGGAGCACCAGCGCCAGGGGCAGCGGGGACTGGTGGAAGGACGTGAGGATCACCGCCTCACGGGTTCCGGCAGCGCGGACCATGTCCACCAGCGCTGCCAGGTGCGCCGGCGACGGTTCCGGGGCGGGGTTCACGATCCACGGGCAGGACCACTCCAGCACCTGCGCGGCGCCGGGCAGCAGCCGGGCGGCCGGGGTCCCCGCCGGGCCGACCAGCAGCACGGCCTCCACCCCCGGCGCGGACGCCACCGCACGGACGGCGGGGCCGGCCAGCAGGACGTCGCCCGCGCCGTCGAGCCTCGCCACCAGGACCCGGCGGCTCACGCGCCGCCCCACAACAGGTCCACTGCTTTCCGCAAATCGGCGGCCACCAGATCAGCTGCAGCGGTTTCGGCGGGCCGCGTGACGGCTGTGGGGACCAGGACGCCGCGGGCGCCGGCCGCCGCGGCCGCCTGGACATCGGCGCCGATGTCGCCGATCACCGCCACCTCAGCCGGGTCCAGGCCCAGGCGCCGGGCGGCACGCAGCACCATTCCAGGCATGGGCTTGCGGCAGATGCAGCCGCGTTCCGGGGTGTGCGGGCAGATCTCCCACACATCGAACGGACCCAGCAGGGCGTCAACGGCGGCGTTGACGGCTTCCACCTGCCCGGCGGAGAGCAGCCCGCGGCCGATGCCGGACTGGTTGGTCACCACACCCACCGGGATGCCGTCCCGCCGCAGCCGTGCCAGCACATCGGCAGCCCCGGGCACCGCCTGCACCAGTTCCGGGTCCCCGTTGTAGGGCACGTCAACAATCAGCGTGCCGTCCCGGTCAAACAGGACGGCACGCGGCGGTGACGGCATAACTTCCATACCGCCTCTGTCCCCCTTCGGCACTGCTGCTAAACACCCGCAGCCACATCTTTTTCCGGGGGTGCCTCCAGCCACGGGGGAACACACCTGTACCGGGCGGGCCGCTGATCTGGCAGGATGTGCCTCCAATCCTCAATCGGAAGGACCCTGAACCATGCCCGAGCAGGCATCGGACCGCCCCGAACTCCTGGTCCTGCGGGCCCTGAAACTCGGGGACCTGCTGGTGGCAGTCCCGGCCCTTAAGGCCCTGCGCAGGGCCTTCCCCGGACACCGCATCCGATACGCAGCGCAGGAATGGCTGCGCCCGCTGCTGCCGCTGACCGGCGCCGTGGATGGCCTGCTGCCGCTGCACGGCCTGGACGTGCCCATTGACCTGCCGCCCGGACAGGTGGACGTGGCAGTGAACCTGCATGGCCGGGGCCCGGAAAGCTGCGGCCGGTTGGAAGCACTGAAGCCGGCCCGGCTGATCGGCCACGCCGGGCCGGGATGGGACGGTCCGCCCTGGAAGGACGGCGTGCATGAACGGGAGCGCTGGGCCGGTCTGTTGTCGTGGCACGGAATTCCAGCCGATCCGCTGGATTACCGGTTGGACCCGCCGGCCGCGGCGGTATCCGTCCCCGGGGCCGTAGTGCTCCACGTGGGTGCCGCCTACGGCAGCAGGCTGTGGCCCGCGGGCCGGTTCGCGGACGTCGCCCGGGAACTCGATGCGGCCGGCGCACAGGTCCTGCTGACGGGCAGCAGCTCCGAACGGCCGCGGGCACTTGCCGTGGCGGAGGCTGCCGGGCTGGAAGCGGACTCAGTGGTGGCCGGCGAGCTGGGGCTGGCGGAATTCGCCGCGCTGATCGCCCGGGCCCGTCTGGTGGTCTCAGCAGACACTGGTGCTGCCCATCTGGCCTCGGCCTACGCCCGGCCGTCGGTGGTGCTGTTTGGCCCGGCGCCGGTAGCAGAATGGGGTCCGCCGCCGGGTCCGCATATTGCCCTGACAGATGAAAGCCGCCGCCGCGGAGACACCTTCGCCGTGGATCCCGACCCGGCGCTTATGGCCGTCACGGTGGAAGATGTCCTGGCCGCCGTCGATAAGCTCGACGCCCTGTAGGCACTGGCCCACGGGCGCGCGGGCGGTTCGGTTCAGAGGGCTCCGGCGGGTCAGGCAGTTGCCGGGCGGGCCGCGTTTGCGGCAGCTTCTGAAGGGCCGAGCAGCTCGTGCTGCAACTGCACCAGGATCCGGGCGAGCCGCCGGGAAACCTGCATTTGGGTCAGGCCCAGCCGGGTACCGATGGCCTGCTGTGATTCCTCGTGGAAATACCGCCGGAACAGCAGCTCCTTGTCAGCATCCGTCAGGTTCCGCACGGCCCGGCGGAGCATGGCGAGGTTTTCCGCGTGTTCCAGCCGCCCGTCGGCCGAAGCCCACTGTTCCGCGCCGGTGGTGCCGGCGATGGCGTCCAGGGATTCCGGCCGCAGGCTGCTTTGGCAGTTCAGCGCCTCGGCTACCGTTTTGGCGTCCACGCCCAGCGCCTCGGACAGTTCGCAGAGCGAGGGCGCATGCCCCAGTGACTGGAACAGCTCCGGCTGCAGCCGGGCGATGGCGGTGCGGAGGTCCTGCAGGTGGCGCGGCGGGCGTACCACCCAGGAATGGTCGCGCAGGTACCGCTTAAGCTCGCCGTGGATGGTGGGCACGGCAAAGGCCGGGAAATGCGGACCGACCGCCGGGTCGAAGCGCCGGACGGCCTTGATCAATCCCATGTAGGCCACCTGGCGCAGGTCGGCCAGTTCACGGCCGCGGCCCGCGTAGGCGGCGGCAGCGGTTTCGGCTATATCGCGGTACTTAAGGACCAGTTCGTTGTGCAGCGCCTGCTGCAGGTCCCCGCGGGCCTGGCGGGCTTCTTCGAAGTGGTGCAGGGACAGGGGAGAGCTGCTGGAGGAGCGCATGGGCGGGCAGGTATTTCAGCCGCAGGTCCGGCCCTCTGCTGGACCGCCTGAACAGGACACCAGAGCGGCCACCTGTTATCAAGAGTCCGGACCACTTGTTTTGCTGCTGCTCCTTGAAATGCGCAGAGAGCAGAAGGTATAAGGTCCGGCGGCGGGGGAAGGCGGTTAGCGCATCCGTGCCAGCAGGTTGCGAAGTGAGGTGACGGAATGGTCCGGAGCGGCAGTCCCCGCCTCGCCGTCCTCCTGCACCGGCTCCTGCACCGGCTCCTGTCCCGCTGCAGGGCCGCGTCCCCGTTCACGCGCCGTCGTCTTCGCGCTGCGGTGCAGGACCAGGGCGGCGACGGCGGCTGCCGCGGCCAGGGCGGTGGCCAACGCAACCATGAGGTTGCAGTACATCCAGAGGAACATCAGGGCAGCCGGGGTGCCGAGCGGCGCCTCAAGGAACCCGGCGGCGGAAACCACCCAGAAGGCTATGCATACGGCTAGGAGGAGCCAGGCGGTGCGCTGACTGACAAGGGTAATCAGTTTCTGCTTCATGGCAGGAAAATCCCGGGGAAGATTGGAGGCGCCGTCTTCTTGACCCATCAACCCTAGGCACCTCGCCGTCACGTGCGGGGGTTCTGCCGTGCATGGCTCCGATTTGGCGGCCGAGGGGTTGCCATCCGGCCGGGCGCACTGTGCAGGAACGGATGGTTGCCGTATCCGTCCGCGATGGATACGGCAACCGTACCGAGTGGTCGGGGTGCAGATGTATTGAAACCCGTCCCGCCCCGGGGTAGCGTCGCCGTCGTTGTTCCCTCCCGGCACGGTACCGGGAACCCGTCCTGAGGAGACCCATGGAGCCAGAGCAGACAGCCGCCCCCAAGGCGCTGCCCGCAAGCGTTTCCGGGCTGGTAATTGCCCTGTCCTCATCCGCCGTTTTTGGGCTCTCCGGCTCCTTCGCCAAGTCCCTGCTGGAAACCGGGTGGACCACCGCCGGTGCCGTTGCTGTGCGGATGCTGGGAGCCGTGGCGGTCCTGGCTGTCCCCGCCCTCATCGCACTGCACGGCCGCTGGGGACAGGTACGCGGCAACTGGCGCACCATTGTGCTGTTTGGCTTCATCGGGGTGGCCGGCTGCCAGTTTTTCTACTTCAACGCGGTGGAACGCCTCTCCGTGGGGGTGGCCCTGTTGCTGGAATTCCTGGCACCGGTGCTGATGGTGCTCTGGATTTGGGCCGCCACCCGGCGCCGGCCCGGTATCCGCACCATCCTCGGCGCCCTGGCCGCCATCGCCGGGCTGGTCCTGGTGCTGGACCTGGGCGGCAGCATCCGCATAGATCCGGTGGGCGTACTCTGGGGCCTGGCCGCCGCGGTCTGCCTGGCCATCTACTTCTTCATCACCGCCAAGCAGAATGACTCGCTGCCACCGCTGGTCCTCGCCACCGGGGGCATGCTCGTGGGCGGCGCCACCATGGCACTGCTCGGCCTGATAGGGGTTCTTCCCCTGGGCTTCAGCACAGCAGGAGTGGAACTGGGCGGCTGGCACACCACCTGGTGGGTGCCCGTGGCCGGACTGGTTTTGTTCTCCACCGTACTGGCCTACGTCACCGGCATCATCGCCGCGCGGGCCCTGGGCTCACGCGTGGCCTCCTTCGTTTCATTGACCGAAGTGCTTTTTGCCGTGCTGTGGGCGTGGCTGCTCCTTGCGGAGCTGCCACGCCCGGTACAGCTGGCCGGCGGGGCCCTGATTGTTGCCGGCGTAGTGCTGGTCCGCTCCGACGAACCGGCCGGGCTTCCGGGCGAAGCTGCCGCCGACGTCGAGCCGTACTCCTGAGACCTACGCCGTGGGGGTTTCGTCCAGAAGCGGGCGGGGAGGGGCGGAGACCTTGATTTCGCGCTTGAGGATCTTGCCCGTGGGCCCCTTGGGGAGAGCGTCGGTGAGTTCGATGCGGCGCGGGTACTTGTAGGCGGCCAGCCGGTCCTTGGCGAACCGGGCGATGTCGGCGATCAAGGTTTCCCGTGCGGCGTCGTCGGCCGGAACGGCTTCTTCCCGCAGGCCCACCACAGCCACGATTTCCTCGCCGTGCAGCGGATCCGGAACACCGATCACGGCCACCTCGGAAACGGCAGGATGCTCGTACAGCACTTCCTCGACCTCGCGCGGATACACGTTGTAGCCGCCGCGCAGGATCATGTCCTTCTTGCGGTCCACAATGTAGATGTTGTCCTCCTCGTCGAACCGAGCCAGGTCCCCGGTGCGGAACCAGCCGTCGGGAATGGCTGCGGCAGTGGCGTCGTCGTTCCGCCAGTAGCCCTTCATGACACCCTCGCCGCGGACGGAGAGTTCGCCAATCTCTCCCACGGGGACGTCCGCGCCGTCGGGATCCAGCATCCGCACCTCCATCCCGTCCACGGCCTTGCCGATGGAGCCGGCACGCCGTCCCTCGCCGGGAAGATTAAAGGAGACGATGGGCGAGGTTTCAGAGAGTCCGTAACCCTCCAGCAGTTGGATGCCGAACACGTCCTCGAACTCGTGCAGCACCTCCAGCGGCATTGCCGAACCGCCGGTGATAGCGCCGCGCAGCGAGGAGAGCTTGGTGTCCTTCACGGCCGGATGGCGGAGCATGCCCACGTACATGGTGGGGACACCCTCAAAGATCGTCACGCCGTCGCGTTCGATGATTTCCAGGGCCTTGCCGGCATCAAACCGGGGCAGCAGGCTGATGGACGCGCCCGCGAGCAGGGCCGAGTTCAACGCGGCGGTCTGGCCGAACACGTGGAAGAACGGCAGCCCGCCGAAGATCACATCGGTTTCCCGGGTATCCAGCAGGGACCTGGACACGATGGCGTTGCTGCGCAGGTTGCGGTGCGTCAGGGCAGCACCCTTCGGCCGTCCGGTAGTGCCCGAGGTGTACAGGATCACCGCGATGTCCTCACCGTCCACCTCCGCCAGGTCCGGCCGCGAATCCGCACCCGCCAGCAGTCCCATGAAAGAGGAGGAGTCCACCGGCACCACTTCCACGCCGCCGTCGGCCTCTTCTGCTCCGGCAGAGACTTCACCGGCCACGCCCTCCCAGGCAAAAACCAGCCGGGCGCCGGAGTCCTGCAGGTGGTAGGCAACCTCGCGCGCCTTCAGCAGCGGATTCATGGGGACAACTACGGCGCCGTAGCGCAGGACACCGTAATACACGAAGGCCATCTGCGGAATGTTGGGCATCATCAGGCCGACGCGCTCACCCGGCACCACCCCGCGGGCGGCCAGGAGCCCGGCTACCTTGGCGCTCATCGCGTCCAGGGCGGCGTAGGACACCACTGTGTCGTCGAGTTTCAGGGCGGTCCGCTCCGGAAAGCGGGCCGCGGTTTCCGTAAGGATTCCGGCGAGGTTCTGCATAAGGATCTCCTTTGATCTCTGCGGCATCGTCGGGCGGCTGATCCCTGCGATGTAGGAGGCAGTCTAGCCACAGCCGGCTGCCCGTAAATCTTTTTTCCGGCACCGGGCTCACAAACCGTCCGCTGAAACCGTCTACCGTATGTGGAAGTGAAACCCTTTGAGCAGATTGTCCGGGAGCACGGCGCGGCCGTGCTGCGGGTCTGCCGCGCCGTGTTGGGGCCGGACCAGGCCGAGGACGCGTGGTCCGAAACCTTCCTGGCGGCACTGCGCGCCTATCCGGACCTGCCCGAAGGGGCCAACGTGCAGGCCTGGTTGGTCACCATTGCCAAGCGCAAGGCAGTGGACCAGCACCGGAGCAACGCCCGCAGCCCGCTGCCGGTGGAGGCGGTTCCGGATACACCCGCTCCCGTACCGGCCGATACCGACGGGCTGTGGTTTGCGTTGAAGACCCTGCCTGTCCGGCAGCGGGAGGCGCTCGCCTACCACCATCTGGCCGGGCTCCCGTACGCCGAGGTGGCCCGGGTGCTCGGAAGCAGCGAAGCGGCCTGCCGCCGATCCGCCGCCGACGGCATCAAGAAACTCCGTGCCCTGTATAAGGAGGACAGCAATGGCGTCCTTTGACCTGTTCAATGTGCCCGCATTCAATCTCCCCGCAGCGTCCGTGCCCGAACCCGTTCTTGCCGCTGCAGGCGAAGCCGCCGCTGATCCGCGGGAAACCGCCGCCCTCGCCGCCCTGCATTCCCGCTTGGCAGAGGACGCGCAGGCCGCCGGGGTGCTGGATGTGGCCTACACCGTGGTGGACAGTCCGGTGGGCGGACTCATCCTTGCCGCCACCGAGGCTGGCCTGGTGCGGGTGGCCTTCGAATGTGAAGGAGTGGATACCGTGCTGCAGGACCTCAGCACCCGGATCAGTCCGCGGCTGCTGGAAGCGCCGGAGCGGCTGGCCGAACCCGCTGCCCAGCTGCGCGGGTATTTCGAGGGCAGCAGGCGCAGCTTCGACCTCGCCTTGGACCTGCGGCTGACCACCGGCTACCGGCGGACGGTCGTCGAGGCGCTGCAGGGGATCGCCTACGGGCGCACGGTGACCTATGCCGGCATAGCAGCGCTGACCGGCAATCCCGGGGCCGTCCGCGCCGTGGGCACCGCCTGCGGCCGCAACCCCCTGCCGCTGGTGATTCCCTGTCACCGCGTGCTGCGCTCCGACGGAACCACCGGCGGCTACCGCGGCGGCCCGGCTGTCAAGAAAACCCTCCTCGACCTGGAAGCCGCCGCATGAGCTCCTCCCTTTTCCCCCGCGAACGCTCCGAACCCGCCGTCGGGGCGGTGCATGTGCCCGGCTGGTTGCCGCCGGGACAGCAGCGATCCATTGTTGAAGCGTGCCGTCAGTGGGCCATCGGACCGGTGCCGATGCGGTCGGCAGTGCTGCCCGGCGGGCATCCCATGTCGGTCCAGACGGTGTGCCTGGGCTGGCACTGGCAGCCGTACAAGTACACGCGCACGGCCGACGACGCCGGCGGCGGGCGCGTCGCGGAGCTGCCCGACTGGCTGGTGCAGCTGGGCCGCGACGCGCTCAAAGAGGCCTACCGGCAGGCGGACGGCAGCTACGCGAGGGAGGACTTCCGCCCGGAGAATTACACGCCGGACACTGCGCTGATTAATTACTATGCCGAGGGCGCGCATATGGGGATGCACCAGGACAAGGATGAAAAGTCCAGCGCCCCGGTGGTTTCCATCAGCATCGGCGATACCTGTGTCTTCCGGTTCGGCAACACCGAAACCCGCAACCGCCCCTACACGGACCTGGAGCTGGAGTCCGGTGACCTGTTTGTCTTCGGCGGACCGTCCCGGTTCGCCTACCACGGTGTCCCGCGCACGGTGGCCGGAACCGCGGACCCGGAGTCGGGACTGGCCACCGGCCGGATCAACATCACCCTGCGCATGACCGGCCTCAGCGGATGACGCTGACGGGGGAAGAAACGGGGAAAGAAACAAGGGAAGAAAAGTTCGACGGCGGAACGGCCGGCGGCGCGCGTACCCGCAGCCTGCCCTGCCGGGGACCGCTGGCCTGGGCGCCGCTGGCCAGCGCACTGCAGGCCCACGCCGTCCCGGGGCTGGAACGGGTAACGCCGAAGGCCGGCGGCGGGGTGGGCGTGGAACGGCTGCTGACGGTTGGATCCACAGTGGTTCCGGTGAAGGTGCACCTGCACCCGGACGGGGTGGACCTGGAAGCACCGGCGCTGCCGCGGCCGGAGGAAGCCGCCCTCATCACGACGGTCCGGGCCTGGCTGGACCTGGACGCAAATCCGGGCGTGGTGGATCCCTTCCTCGCCCGATTTGATGTGCTGGCGCCGCTGGTCCGGCGGCATCCCGGCCTGCGGGTGCCCGGCTCCACGGACGGCTTCGAGACCGGGATCCAAACGGTCCTCGGCCAGCAGGTATCCCTCGCCGCGGCCCGAACCTTCGGTGCCCGCCTGGTGGCAGCCTTCGGCGAGCCCGGCCCGGCAGGACTCACTGCCTTCCCCTCCGCGCACCGGCTCGCCGCGGTCCCGGCGGAGGAGATCCAGGCGGCCGTAAAGATCACGCACGCCAGGGCCAGGACCGTTAGGGCCCTGGCCGCTGCCGTCGCCGCCGGGCTGCCGCTGCAGCCGGGCGCCGATCCGGGGCAGGTCCGGGCAGGATTGCTGGCCCTGCCGGGCATCGGCCCGTGGACGGCCGACTACTTGGCGGTGCGTGTGCTGGGGGACCGGGACGCGTATCCTGCCGACGATCTGGTGCTCAAGCGCGCGCTCGGAGTCGGAACCGGACGCGAAGCGGCCCGGCTGTCCCAGCCGTGGCGCCCGTGGCGCTCCTACGCCTTGTTCCACCTGTGGACTCAGGCGGCTTACGCCCCGGCACCCTCCGGGGCATAGACGTCAGCCGAGGCCTAACCGCTCAGGTCCCGAGCAGCGAAAAAACCAGGGAAAAGGCTGCGGGCCCGCCCTGGATCAGGGACAGCCGTCCCAGCCGCCGGTCACTGAGGGCAAGCACTACGGAAGCCAGCAGCATGCAGGCAGTGGTGAACGTCATCAGGGTCAGCCCGGCCACCGGATTGCCGGCCACCAGCAGCACTACCCCCAGCCCGGCCCCCACAGCCAGGAAAAGGTTGTAAAAGCCCAGGTTGTAGGCAAGCTGCGCCGTGGCGGCTGGAGTGCCCGCGCCCCGCAGCTGAAAGATGGCCACCGTGTCCGGCTCGGTCCAGCGCAGGGATTCGAGCATAAAGAAATAGAAGGCAACGGCCGCTGCGACGACGGCGAGGATAGCTGCGGCAATCAGCACGGGTGCTCCCTAGGCAAGGCGCCGGCAGAGGGTTGAGCGTGGGCGGAGCCCGCCGGCCCCGGCACATGGCGGCGGGTAATCTCCGCGGTGCCGTCCATCCTGACAGCCGGGGCCGGGCCCCTCAAGGGGAAGCTGGACTATCTGATGGCGGCTGCGGTCCAAAGCCAGCTAGCCTTGAAAGAGCGGCCGGTTGACCGCTGCACCCCCGCAGCTCCCCCGCCGGCCTTGGACGCCACCGCCGCTTCCCCAGGAAGGACATCCCTTGCGCCCAATCCGTCCCCTCCGCACGCTCGCCGCCGCACTGGCAGCCACGCTGGCACTGGCCGCCTGCGGGTCCGACTATCCGCTCGGGGACGCCCAGCGGGACGCAGCCGAGAACAGCACCTCCATGCTCAGCGGTGTCTTGTCGGGCGCCGGTTCGAGCGCGCAGGGCCCGGCGATGGACGCTTGGATCGCCGGGTTCGGCACCCTGCATCCGAACGTTCAGCTGCAGTACTCCCCGGACGGCTCCGGTGCCGGACGCAGCGCGCTGCTGGCCGGCGCGGTGGACTTTGCCGGTTCCGACGCCTACCTGCAGGAGGAGGAACTGGTGGACGCCCGGGCGGTCTGCGGTCCCGAAGGGGCGCTGGACATCCCGGCCTACATTTCCCCCATAGCCGTGGCCTTCAACCTTCCCGGCATCCAGTCGCTGAACCTGGACGCGGCCGCCATCGCCAAGATATTCCGCGGCGAAATCACCCAGTGGAACGATCCGGTTATTGCTGCGCTCAACCCGGATGTGGACCTGCCCTCCACCCGGATCACTCCCGTGAGCCGGGCGGATGACTCCGGGACCACGGAAAACTTCACCGAGTACCTGCATGAGGTGGCCCCGGATGCCTGGCCGGACGCGCCGTCCGGGACCTGGCCCGGCGGGCTGCAGGGCGAGAACGCGCAGGGCAGCTCCGGCGTCGTCAGCACCGTGACCCGGACGGAAGGGGCGCTCACCTATGCCGATGACTCAGTGATTGACGAGTCGATGGGCACCGCCAACCTCCTGGTGGGGGAGGACTTTGTGCCGATCAGCGCCGACGCCGCGAGCACCGCCGTCGAACAGTCCACCCGGGTCCCGGGGCGCAGCGAACACGACATTGCGCTGCAGCTGGACCGGCGAACCACAGCGGCGGGCGCCTATCCGCTGGTACTGGTGTCCTACCAGATCTACTGCAGCTCCTATGACGACGCCGGGCTGGTGGAGCGCGTGCAGGCCTTCGGTAAATACGTTGTAAGCGAGGAAGGCCAGCAGGCATCCGCGGACGCGGCGAAGAGCGCGCCCATCCCCAAATCCCTCGCCGAGGAGGCCCGCGCAGCTATGGAATCGATCACCGTCCGGAAGTAGTTTCCACGGCTTTGGGGCCTACCTTCCGGTATCCCGCCGCCTGCCGCAACTCCTCTTACGGTGCCCTCTTGCGCCCCCTGACGGCCGGTGTCACCGTGGGTTTACGCAACGCTGAAGGGGGCTGCTGTGGAACCTATCCGAATAGAACGCTGGTGGCCGTACCTGGACGGTTCGGCCAAGGACTGGCTGAGGCATAACCTCCGGCAGGACGGTCTGCCCTCGAAGGTGCAGGACCGGATTGCCGAGGCCGGAGGCCCGGTAATGGACCCCATTCTTGCTGAGCCGGACTGGGTATTCATTGAACTCGATGCCCAGGCAGTGGAGTAGGGCGGCCAGGCGGAGACCTCTCCTGGGATGAACCCGCCGGGACGGCCGGACGCGTGCCAAGAACGGTACGGACCTGCTAGATTGTCCGGACCTCCGGCCTAAGGCGGCGTTATGACCAAACTCAGTGAAGAGTCCCTTTCCCACCTGCCGCCCGGTGTCGCGCGGCCCGGTTATGACCGGTCGCAGTTGAGCACCGGCATTGTGCATTTTGGTGTGGGCGGCTTCCACCGCGCGCATCAGGCGATGTACCTGGACACCTTGATGAACCAGGGACTGGCCTTGGACTGGGCGATCTGCGGCGTAGGCGTGCTGCCCCAGGATGCGGCCATGAAAACTGTCCTGGACAGCCAGGACTGCCTGTACACGCTGATGCTGAAGTATCCGGACGGTACCCGCGAAGCCCGGGTGATCGGCTCCATCGTTGAATACCTTTACGCCCCGGAGGACCCGGAAGCCGTTATTGAAAAGATGGCGTTGCCGGGCACCCGGATCGTCTCCCTGACCATCACCGAGGGCGGTTACAGCATCAGTGACACCACCGGGGAGTTCGACGCCGGAACGCCGCAGGTTGCCGCGGACCTGGCACCCGGGGCCGTACCTTCCGGGGTTTTCGGCCTGGTGACCGAGGCCCTGCGCCGCCGCCGGGACAGGGGTCTGGGGGCGTTCACCGTGATGTCCTGCGACAACATCCCCGGCAACGGGGAGGTCGCGAGGAAGGCCTTCGGAGAGTTTGCGCGGCTGCTGGATCCGGAACTGGGGGAGTGGGTACTGGCCAACGTCGCTTTTCCCTCCTCGATGGTGGACCGGATCACACCGGTGACAACGGACGAGGACCGCACCCTGCTGGCACAGGAGTTCGGGGTGGAGGACGCCTGGCCCGTAGTGTCCGAGGACTTTGCGCAGTGGGCGCTGGAGGACACGTTTGTGCAGGGGAGGCCGCCCTGGGAGGACGCAGGCGTGAGCGTGACGGCAGACGTGGAACCGTTTGAGCGGATGAAGCTGCGCCTGCTGAACTGCGGACACCAGGGAATTGCCTACCTGGGCTATCTGGCCGGGTACCGGTACGCGCACGAGGCGGTGGCGGACCCGAAGCTGGCCAGGTTCCTGCTCGACTACATGGACAAGGAAGCCACGCCCACGCTGCTGCCCGTGCCCGGGGTGGACCTGGACGCCTACAAACGGCGGCTGCTGGAACGCTTCGGCAACGAATACGTGCGAGACACCCTGGCGCGTCTGTGTGCCGAGAGCTCGGACCGGATTCCCAAATGGCTGGTACCGGTAGTGCGGGAAAACCTGGCCCGGGACGGCGAGGTGTCCCGTTCCGCGGCCATCATTGCCGCCTGGGCGCGCTACGCCGAGGGTGTGGATGAAGCAGGGGAACCCATCAATGTGCTCGATCGCCACCGGGAAGACGTGATGAAGGCGGCGGCCCGGAACCGGGAGGATCCGCTGGCCTTTGTGTCGCAGCCGCAGTTCTTCGGTGAGCTCGCTGCGGATCCGCGGTTCACCGGGGCATACCTCGCCGCCCTGGACGCCCTGCACCGCCACGGCGCGAAGGCTGCCGTCGCCGGCTTGGTGGACGGAGCCTAAGCACAGGCTTCCGTTGTACCGCTGGGACGTTAGTCCACGAAGTGGGTTTCAACGCCCTCGGATGTTACCGAGCTGACTATGCGGCCGGCCAGGTCCCGCAGCTTGACGTTCCGGTTGCTGGAGGCCTGGCGGAGTATTTCAAAGGCCGCCTCTTGGCTGCACTTGTTCTGGGCCATCACAATTCCCACCGCCAGGTCAATGACCGTGCGTGCCTGCATGGCGGCGCGCAGGTGTTCGGCAGCACTCTTGTGCCGGGACAACTGGACTGCCAACTGCAGGGCAATCGCCGCTTCTGCTGCAAAAGCTTCCGCGGCCTGCACCGTTTCCGGCGTGAAGTACCCGGGCTCGCGGGTGTAGAGATTCAGTCCTGCACCGCCGTCGTTGCCCAGGAGGAGCGGGACGCCAAGGATCGAATAGAAGCCCCGGTCCTGGATGGCATCCGTATAGTCCGGCCACCGCTCTTCGGTGCGCACGTCCGCCACCAGGACCGTCCGTCCGGTGCGGGAGGCCCGCAGGCAGGGGCCGTCGCCAAAACCGTACTGAACCTCATCCAGTGCCTTGGCCGCCTCGCTGCTGCTGGCCACCGTAGTCCCTTCCTTGTTCCGCAGCAGGGTCACTCCTGCCAGCACTTCCGTGTCCTTGCTGAACTTTTCGGCGGCGTGGACAACGAAGGCCTCGAGGAAGAACTCCACCGACTCGGTCCGCAGAAGGATCTGCTGAAGTTCGGCCGCGACGGAGTGCTGCTCCGGGACTAGGTTCATGGGCTGAGTCTATCGCCACCGGGCCCCGTTACCGTTACGGACAGGGCCTGGCGGGGCTAGGCGTCCGCTAGAGCGTGTCGCTCATTTCGACTTCCTTTTCCCGGCTCCAGGTTCGCGCGTAGACACCGATCAGGGCTTCCTGGCGGAGGGTGAATCCGAGCCGGTTCAGCAGGGTATGCGCTTGGTAGACGGTCAGGTGCTGGGCGCTGCGGCTGGCGCCGGCCTTGTCCGCCCGGTACAGGTAGGTGTCAATGGCCCGCAGCCAGCGGCGGCGCCAGTTCGCGACGGCGGATTCGGACGCCGTTGCGACCATCAGCCGGTGGACCGGCATGAGCTGTGCCTGTGCCTGGGCTCCGGTGGCCTTCTGCACGCCTGCCGCCCGGGGGTCCGAGGCCGTGCAGCTGTGCAGGTGGCTGTCCCAGTAGTATTCCCAGGAAACCCGGCGGCGGTCCGGCCAGGTGGACGCCCGCGGCCCTTTCATCATTGCGTAGGCGGAATCGAACAGCAGCAGCGAGGCCAGGGCGGAGCGGTTCTGCGCCTTCGCAAAGCGCGCCGTGGCCCAAAGGCAGAGATCCGAGGACAACTCAAAGACTTCCTCGGCCTGGGCGAGCCCCTCCACGCCGCCGTAGCGGGCCAGGTCCGCTTCGACCCAGGGAAGCAAAGGCTCGGTTCCAACCGTCCGGTCCAGCACCGGCTCGCTGAATTCCTGTGCCACCGCCATGCTGCGGACGGGGTCCCCGGCTTGCTCCTGCAGGGCCCCGAGGAGGGACTTGAGCCGGTCCAAGGCCTCCGTCGGGGCCAGGACACGCAGCCGAATCTGCGCGTTGGGCGGTTGCATGCGGCGGGTAAAAAACCATCGCCGGGTGCCCCAGAGCCTCGCCTGGGCAACTAGGGGAGTTACCAGTTCACTGATAATGCGGTCAGCCAAATCGAAACCGCCGGCGTCAATGGACAGATTCCACCATAGGAGATCGGCGGCGGGCCGGGGCGAGGTGCGGGAGGAGGTGCGGAGCGCGGCTGGCTGGCTCATGGCCATCCTTTCGGTGCTGTTCATGCTGGGCCACCCCTGCCGGAACACCTTCTCGCAGCATGTCCCGGGAAGGAAGTCTTTCCCAATCCGGGGACCGTGTCCACAGCCCGCGGAACCTCTCCGCGAAGACTGCTGTACCCCCTCCCAGATGGCCCGAATTGGAGTAATATCACCTGTCCGGATGCTGGTGGGAAGCGGCCACCGGACGCGGTTCCCGCCGGGGCAAGCCGCGGGTTTGCCGTGTCACATTCATGGTGCCGGGAAGCAGCCTGATAAGTTCACTTACCGGCGAATTACGAAACCGCCGGGTGCGCCTGTTTCCGCAGCGCGCTGTAGATATCTGTTCTTTCCCCAAAGGTCCGGCATGCATATTTTTTCCCGCGGCTTCCCGCGCATTGGCGGGCGGCGGCGGCGGTCCGTCCCGGATCTTTCCACGCTTTTCCACCAGTCTCCCTCCGGATATGTGGTCCTTTCCGCACGCGGGGTGATCGAAGAGGCCAACCACACGTTTGCTGCCTGGACCGGCCGGAACCGCAGTGCGCTGGAAGGTACCGTTTTTACGGACCTGCTCGCTCCGGAAGACCTGCTCGAATACCAGCGCTGGACGGCGGCCCTCAGATCCGGAACCGGGCCGGTCCAGAACCTGGCGGTGGACTTCCACGGCCCGGACGGTGAGCGGCTCCCGGCCCTGATCGCCGGGGCACGCAGCCCCGGGCGGGGCCTGGACCTGATCAGTGTTCTTCCCGAAACCGGGCGGCGCCGGTATGAACGGGACTTGGTGGAAGCCCTGCAGCAGGCCGAAGCCGCCGAAGAAGCCCGCGGAGCGGCGGAACTGCGCGCCCGCGAGCGGGAATCACTGCTGCACGCGGTGCTGGACACCGTGGATGTGGGCGTGCTGGTGGTGGACCGGGACGGCCGGGAAATCCTTGCCAATGCGCCGATGGAAAGCAGCCGCGCCGGGGCAGCCACCGGAGATATTGCCGGCCCCGGCGGTTCCGAGTGGCCCGTCTACGGCCCGGACCGGGTCACCCCGCTTCCGGACAGCCAGCGCCCCATCCGGCGGGCCGTTTCCGGTGAGTCCTTCGCCGAGGAAATCGTATGGGTCGGTACCGGCCAGGGACAGCTGGCCGTCAGTGTCTCGGCCCGCTCCGTCCGGGGCGGCGGCGGCTTCAAGGGATCTGTCCTTGCGTTCAGCGACGTGACGCAACTGGTCCGGGCGTTGACGGCCCAGCGTGAGTTTGTAGCCAATGTGTCCCACGAGCTGCGCACTCCCCTGACGTCGATCCTGGGCTATCTCGACATGGCGTTGGATAGCGGCGAAAACCTGGCCGAAGACGTCCGTTCCGCCCTGCAGACGGCGGTGCGGAACGCCGAGCGGCTGCTGCAGCTGGTAACGGACCTGCTCTCGGTGGCCGCCGGGAACGAAACCGTGGAGGCCAGGGAAGTCGACCTCGCCGCCGTCGTGCGTGCTGCTGTCGATTCCTTTGGGCCGCGCGCCCGGGTGAACGGGGTGGAATTCAAGGTTGACCTGCCGGGCGACCTTTCTGCCGTGGCCGATCCCAGGCGGATTGGGCAGGTGCTGGAAAACCTGGTCTCCAACGCGGTCAAGTACTCGCCCGACGGCGGCGTGGTGCGGGTGAGCGCGCGGGTTGAAGCGGGCATGGCAGTGATTGACGTTGCTGACAGCGGCATGGGGATGTCCCAGGAGGAGCAGGAGGCAGCCTTCACCCCGTTCTTCCGCTCGGGACGGGCGCTTACGGCCGCCATTCCCGGTGCCGGCCTCGGTCTGGTGATCAGCCGCCGCATCGTGGAAGAGCACGGCGGCAACATCCGGGTCCGCAGCGAGCCGGGAGCCGGAACGCTCTTTACCGTGAGTTTGCCGGTGGCCGGCCCGGATACGGACTTGCAAAGCTAGTAAGTCTGCTTATGGTTAACGTGCCCGGGCGGCGCCCCGGAGGGACGGCAGTCCCGCGCAGCTGATGATCCGGCAGAACTGAGGAGGCAGGCCCGTGCGAGCAATGGTGTACCGAGGACCCTACAAGGTTCGGGTGGAAGAAAAGCCGCGGCCCCCCATAGAGCATCCCAACGATGCCATTGTCCGGGTCACCCTGGCCGCCATTTGCGGCTCCGACCTGCACCTTTACCACGGACTGATGCCCGATACCCGGGTTGGCCATACCTTCGGCCACGAATTCATCGGTGTGGTCGAAGAGGTCGGACCCTCGGTGCGGAACCTGTCGGTGGGGGACCGTGTGATGGTGCCGGCCAACATTTACTGCGGCACCTGCTACTTCTGCGCCCGCGGAATGTATTCGAACTGCCACAACGTGAACCCGAACGCCACCGCCGTCGGCAGCCTGTACGGCTACTCCCACACCACCGGCGGATACGACGGCGGCCAGGCGGAGTACGTGCGCGTTCCCTTCGCGGACATCGGGCCTTCCTTGATTCCCGACTGGATGGACGAGGAGGATGCCCTGATGTGCACCGATGCGCTGGCAACGGGCTATTTCGGCGCCCAGCTGGGAGACATCGTGGAGGGCGACACCGTGGTGGTCTTCGGTGCCGGCCCGGTGGGCCTCTACGCCGCCAAGTCGGCGTGGCTGATGGGAGCTGGCCGGGTCATCGTGATTGACCATCTGGACTACCGGCTGGAAAAGGCCCGGACCTTCGCGCATGCCGAGACGTACAACTTCACCGAGTACGACGACATTGTGGTGCACATGAAGAAAATCACCGACCATCTGGGCGCCGACGTCGCCATTGACGCAGTGGGCGCCGAAGCGGACGGCAACTTCCTCCAGCATGTCACCGGCACCAAGCTCAAGCTCCAGGGTGGTTCTCCCGTAGCCCTGAACTGGGCCATCGACTCGGTGCGCAAGGCGGGGACCATATCGGTGATGGGTGCCTACGGTCCCATGTTCAGCGCCGTGAAATTCGGTGACGCCATGAACAAGGGCCTGACCCTGAATATGAACCAGGCCCCCATGAAGCGGCAGTGGCCGCGGCTGTTCGAGCACATCCGGGCCGGCTACCTCAAGCCCAACGAGATCATTACGCACCGGATTCCGCTTGAGCACATTGCCGAGGGATACCACATGTTCTCGGCCAAGCTGGATAACTGCATCAAGCCCGTGATCGTCCCCGGCTCCTGAAAGGAAGCACCTAACCATGGCCTATACCCCGCAGAAACCGGCCCTGACTCCCACCAGTGATGAACTGCGCGCACGGATCCCGGGCTGGGGCGCGGACCTTGACCCGAAGGACCGCCCCGCGGTGCCCAAGCTGCAGTTCGACCCCACCCTCAGCGGCGCCCACTGGGAGTTCCCGGAGCGCCAGGAGGAGAAATATCCGCGCGAACGTTCCATTGAGCATAAGTTCCTCACTCCCGTGTTCGGCACGTCCTGCCCGCCCAAGGGACTGTCCGGTGTGATGCGCCGGTACGCCTACCGCCGGTTCAGCGAAGCACGGGCGGCACATTGGCTGATCCTGCTGGCAGCGGACCGGGTGGATGCGGTGGAAAGCCATCTGGCCTCCTTCCTGACCCTGCATCCGGACAATCCCGTGACCGAGACGGGGGTGCTGAGCGAGTTCTCCCGGCGCGGGTATTCCTCCCGGGTCGGACGGAAGCGAGCGGATGTTAACCACCAGTGGATCGACCCCATCCTCATCGGCGGACCGTGGCTGCTGGCCGGTGCCGGGCTGGCCGCGGGCATCGCGGCAGCGGTACGCCGGCTGCGCAGCTAGGCATTGGGGTTGCGTTGCCTGCCTCCGCCCCCCGGCGGAATACTGGTGGGGACGCAAAACGGAAGCCGGACGGGTGAGGCGGTGAGAGGTCATGGAAGGCAGGGGTGTTGAACAGTACCGGCGCCGGATGGAACGCGCGGCACAGCTGAGGGCGGCCGGTGCCGGGGGCGGCCTGGACCCGGAGGACGTGGAGCAGGCCGCGGCTGAAGAGGAACTGCAGCACAAGCGGCGGCAGGTGGACGACGCCGCACGTGCGGACTACCTGGTCCGCGACGCTATGGCGCGCGGCGACTTCGACAACCTGAAATATGCGGGCAAGCCCATCCCCGGCCTGGGCGATGGCCATGATCCGGACTGGTGGATCAAGGGACTGCTGCAGCGTGAAAACGTTACCGGCCTGGGGCCTGCGGCCATCCTGCTGCGCACCGAGGACGCGGAACTGGATGCCCGTCTGGACACCCGGTGGAGCGAGCGGCAGGTCCGCGAGATCCTGGAAGACTTCAACGCCCGGGTCATCAATGCCCGCCGCCAGCTCGAAGGCGGGCCGCCCGTGGTGACCAGGACCCGCGACGTCGAGCAGGAAATACTGCGCTGGCGGGAGCGGAAGGCCGCGGCCGGGGCGGCGGAAGCGGCGGCGGAAGAGGCGCAAAAAGAGGCCGCCGCCCCGGAAGCGGAGCGGCGGCGGTGGAACAGGTGGAAGCGGCGCCGTTAGCGCGGACCCGGCCTAGACCGTGGTGGCGTCGTGGACTTCGCCCACAAGCTCTTCGATGATGTCTTCCAGGAAGAGCACGCCGGTGGTGTTGCCCTTGGCGTCGAAGACCCGCGCCACGTGGGCGCCGGTGCGGCGCATGGTGGCCAGTGCGTCCTCCAGTTCGCCTCCCCGGTACGCCGAGGCAAGCCGGCGGATGCGCTTGGCCGGCACCGGCGCGGCGAATTCATCCGGACCGGTCAGGTCCATGACGTCCTTGAGGTGCAGGTAGCCGTCCGGGTCGCCGTCCTCATTGGTCAGGATGTACCGCGAATAGCCGTGGATATCCACGGCCTGCTGCAGGTCCGCCGGCGAGGCCGTTTCGGGCAGCAGCACCATCTGAGCAATGGGAACCTCGACGTCGGCCACGGTCTTTTCAGTGAACTCGAAGGCCGCCGTCAGGGTGCCGCTGCGGTCGGTGAGCACGCCGTCGCGCGTGGACTGCTCCACAATGTTGGCAACTTCGTCCAGCGTGTAGGCACTGGTGGCCTCGTCCTTGGGCTCTACCTTGAAGAGGCGCAGCACACCGTTCGCTATACCGTTCAGGGCCCGGATGACAGGGCGGACAATCCGGGACACCATCACCAGCGGCGGGGCCAGCAGCAGTGCGGCGCCGGTGGGAACCGAGAAGGAAATGTTCTTGGGCACCATTTCACCCACCACCACGTGCAGGAAGGTCACCAGCAGCAGCGCCACTACGAAGGCAATCATCCCGATGGCGTCCGCGGACAGCGAGGTCAGGCCCAGCGGGATCTCCAGCAGGTGGTGGATGGCCGGTTCCGAGACGTTCAGGATCACCAGGGAGCAGACGGTGATGCCCAGTTGGCTGGTCGCCAGCATCAGGGTGGCGTGTTCCATGGCCCAGAGGGTGGTTTTGGCGGCCTTGCTGCCGGCCTCGGCCTTGGGCTCGATCTGGGAGCGGCGGGCTGAGATGACGGCGAACTCGGCACCCACGAAGAAGGCGTTGACCACCAGCAGCACTACGAGCCAGATGATTCCGGGCAGGTATTCACTCATGGGTCAGGTCCTTGGTCAGTGAGTCGACAATGCGGTCATGGGCACTTACGGGCGCCTCCAGGGAACCCGACGGCGTGAACCGCAGCCGCTCAATGTGGTTGCGGACCACCCGTTCGACGCGGAGCGTTCCGCTGCCGATCTCCACTTCGTCGCCCAGTTCGGGAATGCGGTCCAGTTCATCGGTGACGAATCCGGCGATGGTGTCGTACTCCTCGCCGTCCGGTACCTCGATGCCCGTGCGGTCCAGCAGTTCGTCGGGCCGGAGTGCGGCGTCAAAAGTGATGGCCCGGCCGGTGCGGACCACGCCCACCCGGGCGCGGTCGTGTTCGTCCTCGAGCTCGCCGACAATTTCCTCGACCAGGTCCTCAAGGGTCGCAATCCCCGCAGTGCCGCCGTGTTCGTCGGAGACGATGGCCACCTGCAGGCCCTGGGCGCGCAGCAGCCCCAGCAGGGTGTCCGCATCCATGGACTCGGGCACGTGCATCGGTTCCACCATCAGCTCGGCGGCGGTCACGGAACCTCGGCCGGCCAGCGGAACTCCGAACGCCTGCTTCACGTGCAGCACGCCGAGGATGTCGTCCGAATCGCGGCCGATCACGGGGAAGCGGGAGTAGCCGGTGGCGGTGGCAGCGGCCACCACCTGTTCCGCCGTATCCGTGCCGTGAACCGTATGCATGCGGACGCGCGGCGTCATCACATCGGCGGCGCTGTGGTCCGCGAAGCGCAGCGTGCGGTTCAGCAGCACGGCATGGTCCAGGTCCAGCACGCCTTCAAGGGCTGAGCGGCGGACCAGGGAACTGAGCTCCTCTGCGCTGCGCGCACCGGAAAGTTCCTCTTTGGGCTCAATGCCGAAGGACCGGATGATCGCGTTGGCGGTGTTATTGAAAAGCAGGATCACCGGCTTGAACACGGTGGTGAACACTGCCTGGAAGGGAACCACCAGCTTCGCCGTGGCCAGCGGCAGCGCAAGGGCGAAGTTCTTGGGCACCAGTTCACCGATGATCATGGAGAAGATGGTGGCCAGGAAGATGCCGGCCACGGCGCCGATTCCGGGCACCAGGGTGTCGGGAATACCCAGCGCCGCAAGCGGGGTGGCCAGCATGGAGCTGATGGCCGGTTCGAAGGTGTAACCGGTCAGGAGGGTGGTCAGCGTGATGCCGAGCTGCGCGCCGGAAAGATGCGTCGAGGTAATCTTCAGCGCGTTGATGGTGGGGTTAAGCCGTTTTTCGCCCTTGTCCCGGCGGGCTTCAAGCTCCGCGCGGTCCAGGTTGACGAGTGAAAACTCGGACGCGACAAACAGTCCGGTGCCGACGGTGAGGAGCAAACCTACGCCAACCATTAGCCATTCATACATGGGGCTGCCCCTCTCTCGCGATAGCCGGTGCAGCCGGAGCGGACACGGTCTGCATTGCGGTCAGGACGGGGAGGGGCAAGGGTTTATGTGAGGGAGGGTCATCCATAGTCCAAGGAATATTACAGGATGCGTCTGGGCGCGGTTCCAAGGATTTTCCCAGCCGGAGCCGGAGCCGGGGCGGGGGCGGGAAGTGGACTACCGCCGGCCCTGCCCGTAGCTGGGCTCGCGGTTGGTGGAACCGGCCACGCGGTGCTGGCGCACCAGGCAGAACGGATCATAGATCTCGATCCCCAGCCGGCCGGTGCCGGGCATGGGCTGGCAGAAGCAGGTGCAGGGAAAGTTCACGGCCGCCTTTCCGGGTCCCTGAAGGCGCAGGACCCTCGAAGATCTTCTGGTGACTCCGGACGTGTCCCGTGGGGACGGAATCCGTCCTACTTTCCTTGATACAACCAAGGTGCGGCCCGTGCCAAAACGGGCCCGGCGCTGGAAACCGGCGCCGGGCCGCGCCGCCTAGCTGTTGGCCAGCTCTGCCTCGCCGGCAGCTTCCATCAGCACCGAGTCCAGCATCTCTCCGGCTTCTTCAGCGGACGCCGAACGGGCCAGGGCCAGCTCCGAAACCAGCAGCTGCCTGGCTTTGAGGAGCATCCGCTTTTCGCCGGTGGACAGCGGGTGCGTCCGCTCCCGGCACCAGAGGTCGCGCACCACTTCAGCGATCAGGTGCAGTTCGCCGGTGGCCATTTTGCCCTCATTGGCCTTGAAACGGCGGGACCAGTTGTCCGGTTCCATCCCGGCCGGTCCGCGCAGCACGGTGAACACGGCCTGCACGCCGGCGTCGTCAATGACGCTGCGCACGCCAACGTCTTCGGCATTGTCCGAAGGTAGCTTGATGGTGAGTTCGGTGGCGTGCACGCGGAAGGTCAGCGTTTCGCGTTCAATCCCCTTGACGGTCATGGGGGAGATGTCGGTAACGGTGACGGCTCCGTGGTGCGGGTACACCAGCGTCTGCCCAACGGTGAAATTCAAAATGACGTCCCTCTGTTCAGGTGGTTCCGAGTTCAGGTGGTTCCGAGATGCGCGGGCTCCCAAAGACCGAGAAACCAGCCGAGCCACCACTGGTGGCGGCCTGACGGACGGGCAATAGAGAAGGAGTCGTATTCCAGGCGAGGAGGTGCATAACTGCGGGGAAGGGTTGACTTTCAGCCGTACCGCTCCCGTTTTGTGCCCTCACGCTGTGCCGCTAGCTTATCCCCCCTGCGCAAGTCCCCGGCATCGGCCCGCCGCCGCCGGTTGCTAGGATGGCGGCGTGACCAACATGATGTGCGCGCGCTCTGCCGCCGCGGAAGGGCAGGTGGGCCCCGGGCCCTGCACTGCGTCCTCCGCTGCCCGCTGCCCCTGACGCGCCCCCGCGGCGCGCCTTTCCCAACCGCCGAAAGTGCTGCCGAACATCATGGAACCCCTGTCTGAAACGACCATCCGCAAATCCTTCATCAACGCCACCCGCTCCGAGGTGGCTGCCATGAACCTGCCCATCGGGTTCGCGAACATCAATTGGGAGATCCTCGACCAGCTGGGCTGGCGGGACCACAAAATGCCCCAGCGCGCCTATCTGGTGCTGCCCTTGGACGGAAAGCCGGTGGGAGTGCTGCTGCGCGCACCGGAACTGAGCGCCCCGAAGAACCGGCGGGTGCTGTGCGCCCTCTGCCAAGATGTGTTCTCGGAGGAGGAAGTCTTCCTCTACGTGGCACGCCGGGCCGGCCAGCGGGGCCGGGACGGCAACACCGTGGGCACCCTCATCCATGCTGACTTCACATGTTCGGTCAACGTGCGGGCAGACGTTGCGCCCACGCCCATCCATCCGGATCCGGATGCGGTGACCGCAGAGCGGATCCAGGGACTGCGCGGACGCACTGAGCTGTTTGTGCGCAACATCCTGGCGAAGTAGCGCGTTTCCCCGGCTCATCCACCGCCTCCGCGGGGAGGGGCCGGGGGACTACTGCCCCGGCAATTCCCGGTCCAGGAGAATCCAAGCAGCTGTGCGCGCCCGGGCTGCCGGAGCTGCGGGCGTCCCGCGCAGCAGGCTGCTGAGGACTCCGTTGTATAGCAGCAGGAGCAGTTCCGCGACCCGCTCCGGGTCCTGGCAGCGGGCTTCGCGTGCCAGGTCCGTAAGCCGGCGGGTAACCAGGCGGGTGTCTTCAGCTACAAGGTCGAAGACGGGATCACTTGCCCCCTCCGCGGGCACAGGCCGCTCGGAAGCCGTGGCGAGGAAGCAGCACCACTGTGTGGGGCCGGCCGCGGCACGGAACGTGTCCACGGCGTCGAAGATTGCCACCAGGCGCTCCCTCGGGGATTGGGCCGCGGCTACGGCTGCATCCCAGTGGGAGGTCCAGGACTCAAGCCGGCGGGAAAGGACGGCGTGGAGCAGGTTGTCCTTGGCTCCGAAGTGCTTGTAGAGGGTCACTACGGATACCCCTGCCGCCGCCGCCACGGAGTCAACCCCCGTGGTGGCAATGCCGTCGGAAAAGAACAGTCCTTCGGCGGCGTCGAGGATACGGTCCCGGGTGGGCTGGGGGAGAGGCATACCGCTAGTGTAACGTTCGTTTCAGTGAAACGAACGTTTAACTGGCGATGGAGGCAATGTGCAGCAGGCGGGGATTCGTGTGCAGGGCGGCGCGGGAGCAGGCGTGGCGGCGGCCGGAATGCTGTTGATTGCCGCCACCTATGGCATGGCCCGTTTCGGTGTGGGGCTGTTCGCCCCGGCGTTGTCAGCGTCCCGGCCGCAGCTCGTTGATGTGCTGGGTTGGGCCGCCGCTGCCCAGTTCACTTCCTATTCGCTGGCGGCCTTGGCTGCCGCCCGGCTGGTGGACCGCTATCCGCGGACGGGCTTGGTGTTGGCCGGCGCCACCGCAACTGCGGGCTGCCTGGGGGTGGCAGTGGCCACGGACCCGATGATGTTCATCCTTGCGGTTCTCGTGGGAGGGCTGGGAGGCGGTTTCGCCTCCCCAGCCCTCGTTCCGGTGATTGACGCGTTGGTGAAGCCCGAGGCGGCGGCCACGGCCCAGTCCGTTGCCAACGCCGGCACAGCAGTGGGCGTGATCGGGGCGGGTGTGGTTGTGTTCGCCGTTCCATCCGTAGGTGCCGCCTGGGTGCTGATGGCCCTGATCTGCGCAGGATCCGCCGCGGCCGCGCTGTACCCGGTGCGCTCGCGCAACGCTTTGGCAGCCCGGCCAGGTAGCCAAACCGCACGGCAGGAGGAGACCTCCGGGCCGCTGGCCTGGCGGGCGTTGCTGCTCCCGGCGGCCGCCGCCCTGGTGGTGGGCGCGGGGTCCTCCCTGACCTGGACTTTCGGCCCGCTGCTGGTCACTGGGGCCGGCGCCGTCTCCGGCGGTCAGGTTGGTTGGTTATGGATTGCCCTGGGCGCCGGCGGGCTCCTGGGAACCTTCACCGGCCATCTGGTGAAACGCATCGGGCTGCACAGCGGGTGGTGTGCCTGTGCCGGGTTGCTGGCTCTGGCCACCGCCGCCGTGGGTCTCTCCGTTGCCACGGCCAACACCGTGGCGGCCTACGCCGGCATGGCGGTTTTCGGGGCAGGCTACATGGCAATGTCGGCCGTACTGATCCTGTGGGCCCGGTCCGCGTGGCCGCAGGACGCCGGGGCCGGCACCTCGGTGCTGTTTATCGCGCTGGCCACCGGGCAGGCGCTGGGGTCCGCCGCCATTGGCGCCGCAGACTGGAGCCCCGTTGCCCTGGCGGCAGCAGCTACCGCGTTTTGTGCCGCCGGCGGCACAGCCGCACTGGTACGCAAGCGCAGCTAGGCGTCCCGGTGGGCGGCGTCGGGGTCCTCCGGCGCGTCGCGGCGGCGCTGTGCCAGCAGCTCCTTGGTGCGCACCAGGCGCAGGGCGGTCACCAGCACCAGGCCGCCCACCATGTTGAACAGCAGTGTGTAACCGAACCAGCCCAGCCACTGCAGGTAGGTGATTTCCGCCCCGGACTGGAGGGCACCGAAAATCAACAGTGAATCCAGGATGGAATGGAACAGCTGCAGGCCGGCCAGCAGGAATCCACCGATAACCGTGGCGACAATCTTCGCAGGATCCGAAGACGTGCCTTGCTGCATCCGGCTCATCAAGGTGATGGTGCTGCCGCCCAGAATCGCCAGGGCCACGGTTTGGAGTGAAAACGGTGCTTCGGTGAAGTGCTTTGCCGATTCGGCTACGGTGGGCGCCCACTGGGGAAAGGCCTGCATCACAATCCACATAAAGACCCAGCCCCCGGCCAGGTTCGCCACCAGCGTGCCGGCCCAGAGCTTGGCGAGCTGCTTGACGCTGCCTTCCTTGGCCGCAACAGCAGCCACCGGCATCAGGAAGTTTTCGGTGAAGAGCTCGCTGTGCGCCAGGAAAAGAGCAATAAGGCCCACACTGAAGGCAATGCCGGCCAACAGGTGGTCACCCGTTTCATGCATCACGGCCAGGTATGCCATCACTCCGAGGCCTACCTCGAGGCCGCCGAACACCCCGGTGATCAGGATGGTGCGGAAGGTGCGGTGCAGGCGCTCGGCACCTTCCGTCACAGTGTTCTCGAATGACTCCTGGAGTTCGTCCTCCACGGGCGCCTCGGAGGAGCCGATTTCCCTGCGACGTTCCTCGCTCATATATGTCCTCTCCGGTGCCGGCCTGTCCTTAGACCATAAGCCTACTGATGAAGTGTTGCGTATTCAGCACAGGTGGCGCACAGTTTCGGCACAGGTTTGGTTCATGCCGTCCCTGCACAATGGTGGTCAGGCCGAAATCCGGGCCCTTCAAGGCACCTGAATCAAAGGACTCAACCCATGGCAGAGCCTTCCACACAGTCCCCCGCGGGCAATCTACCGCGTCTGGCGCATCCGGACGGCAGTCCCATCCGGGCGCTGGTGGTGGACGACGAGACGAGCCTGGCGGAGCTGGTGGGCATGGGCCTGCGCATGCTGGGCTGGACCGTGCTGACGGCGCCGGACGGGCACCGGGCCGTTGCGGCCGCCCGCGAGTTCCGCCCGGATGTCCTGGTGCTGGACGTGATGATGCCGGGACTGGACGGGCTTGCGGCCCTGCAGAAGATCCGCTCGTTTTCCCCCGACGTTCCGGCCCTGTTCCTCACCGCCAAGGATGCCGTTGAAGACCGCATCTCCGGTCTGGCCGCCGGTGGGGATGACTATGTCACCAAGCCGTTCAGCATGGAGGAACTGATGCTCCGCCTGCACCGGTTGGTGCAGCGCTCGGGGGTGGCGGCGTCGGACTCCGCCGAACTGGTGGTCGGTGACCTGGTGCTGAATCTGGAGACGCGGGAAGTCTCGCGCGGCGGGGAGGACATCTCCCTGACCAATACCCAATGGGAACTGCTGCGGTACCTTATGGAGAACCCGAAGCGGGTCCTGAGCAAAGCCCAGATCCTGGCCAACGTCTGGAATTACGATTTCGGGGGCCAGGCCAACATTGTGGAACTGTACATTTCCTACCTGCGCAAAAAGATCGATGTTGGCCGCCCGCCCATGATCCATACCGTGCGCGGCGCGGGGTATGTCCTTAAGCCGGCCGCGTGAGCACATCCGGTGCCCGGTCCGGGAAGGCGCGGGTCCTGCGCAGCCATCCCCTGCGCACCAAGCTCATCCTCGCCACCCTGGCGCTCCTGACTGCCATCTGCGCGGCCATCGGCGTGTTCAGCCATTTGGTCATGAGCCAGTACCTCACATCGGTGCTCGACGACGGGTTGGAGCGGTCCGCAGGCCGGGCGGGATTCCGTCCCGGGCTTCCCCTCGGTGACGCCCAGCTGCCGGAGGACCCGGGCACTGAGGCGCCCGCTCCGGACGGTGCCGGCACCGCCACTGAGGAGCCCTTCCCGGACGGCGCCGGTCCGATGCGCCCCGGTGCCTTGAATGCCCTGTTTGTGGACGGGGAGCCGCGCCGGCCGACGCTGGTGCTCGAGGACGGAGTTGCCGAGCTGCTGAAAGAGGAGGACTTGGAAAAACTAGCCGCGGTCAACCCGGACGAGGGACCCGAGGACCTCGCCCTGTCGGCCGGCGACTACCGGGTGGATGCTTTTTCCGCGCCATCCGGGTCACCTATGGGCAACGCCGTACTGGTGACGGGCTTTTCCACGGCCCAGCGGGACAGCACCCTGGCTTCCCTGAACATCACCATGGTCGTGCTGTCCCTCGCGGGCCTGCTCGTGACCGGTGTGGCCGGAACCGTGATTATCCGGCGCTCACTGCGCCCCCTGGACCAGCTCGCCGCCGTCGCCACTTCAGTGTCAAAACTGCCGTTGGCCTCAGGCGAGGTGGAAATACCGGTTCGGGTGCCACCGTCGGCCGCCGGGCCCGGATCCGAAGTGGGCACAGTGGGACTTGCGCTGAACGGCATGATTGACCACGTCACGCAGGCGCTGCGGGCCAGGCAGGCCAGCGAAATGAAGGTGCGCCAGTTTGTTGCCGATGCCAGCCACGAGCTCCGCACGCCGCTGACCTCCATCCGGGGCTACACGGAACTGGTCCTGCTCGGTGAAGAGGTCAGCGCGTCCGGCAGGTCGGCCCTGGAACGGGTGGACAGCGAGTCCAAACGCATGTCGGTGCTGGTGGAAAATCTGTTGCTGCTGGCCCGGCTGGATGAAGGCCAGCGCGGCGAGCGTTCCGACGTCGACCTCACGGAGCTGGTGGTCGAAGCCACCAGTGACGCGCAAGTGTCGGCACCGGAGGACCAGTGGACCCTTCAGCTGCCGGACGAGCCGGTCATCGTTGACGCCGTCGAGTCCGAGCTGCGGCAGGTGCTGATCAACCTGCTCTCGAATGCGCACAAGCACACACCGCCCGGAACCCGGGTGGAGATCGTGTTGCAGGCGGACGCGGGGAAGGCGACGGTCACCGTGACCGACAACGGCCAGGGCATTGATCCCGAATTCATGGATTCGCTTTTCTCCCGGTTCAGCAAGGCTGATTCCGCCCGCACCGGAACCGGCGGCTCCGGGAGCAGCGGCCTGGGCCTGGCCATTGTGCAGGCGCTCGTGGCCGCCAACGGGGGGACCATCAACGTCGAAAGCAGGCCCGGACACACCCAGTTCACGGTGGACTTCCCCTTGCCTGGAAGCGGCGGCAGCAGCGCCTGAGCCCCCGCCGGGCGGCCCGTTCCAGGCTCAAATGTGCAGCGCAGGCCCGGCACAGCTTCGGCAAAGCCTGGCGGGGCACAGTGGAAGGTGAACCCGCGCCACCGTTTGGAGAGCAATACGTGAACCTTCTGATCCTTATCGCCGCTGACCTCGCAGCCATTGCCGTGCTGACCTTTGGCCTCTACCTGCGCAGGCACCGCCGCCGCGACCTTGTGGTCTCCTACGTTGGAATGAACGTGGGAGTCTTTGCAGTCGCGACCATGCTTGCCGGCTCCACTGCAGGCATAGGACTGGGACTGGGACTGTTCGGTGTGTTGTCCATCATCCGGCTGCGGTCCACGGAACTGGCCCAGCATGAGGTGGCCTATTACTTCTCGGCGCTGGCCATCGGCCTCATCGCCGGGCTGGGCTCGGAGCCGCTCTGGCTGCCCCTGGCACTGCTCGCCCTCATCCTGGGGGTCATGGCGGCCGTGGACCATTCCCGGGTCCTGTCCGCCTACCGGCACCAGAACGTTGTCCTGGACCAGGGCATCGCCGATGAAGCACTGCTTTACCGGCGGCTGGCCGAAGTGCTGGGTGCCCGGATTCACTCCGCCACGGTCCTGGAGCTGGACCTCGTTAATGACCGGACTATCGTGGAGGTCCGGTACGAGGCCGGCCGTCGGTCCGCCGGCACCGGGGAAGTCGCCCCCCGGCACACCGCGGCGCTGCAGGAGGCCGGGCTGCCGGGCGAACCGCCAGCGGGCACCGTCACCGCCGCCGCGGCAGTGCCGGCAACATCGCCGGCGTCTGTGCCCTCCGGTGCTGCGGTTTCCTCCGGAGCTGTCCCGGCGGTCTCGTGAATACTGCAGCAATCCTGACGGAGAGCCTGCGCAGCCGGTCCCCGGTCTCCCTCGAGGAGATGAACGCCTCAGCTGCGCTGCAGACCCGTGTTGACCGCAAGTATGTTCTCGGCGGCCAGCAGGCGGCCGAGGTCCTGCGGGCCCTGCCGGCCAGGTTCCATGTGCTCCAGATGCTGGGCCGGCGGGCGTTCACCTATGAATCCGTCTACTTCGACACCTCGGGACTGGACAGTTACCTGCTGGCGGCGCACGGCCGGCGCAGGCGGTACAAAATCCGCACCCGCACCTATGTCGACAGCGGGCTCAGCTTCCTTGAAGTGAAGACCGAAGGGGCCCGCTCGGCCACCGTCAAGGACCGGGTCCCTTATTCTCCCGGAGACCGCCACAGGATCACACCCGCCGGCCGTGCCTACATTTCCGAAACGCTGCAGGCGGCCATTGGCGCCGTGCCCGCCGGGCCGCTGCTGCCGGTCATTGAAACCGGTTATGACCGCATCACCTTGTTCTTTCCCGATTCCTGCAGCCGGGCCACCGTGGATCTGGGTGTCACTTGGCGGCGTCCCGACGGCACGGCCCGGGTTCTGGACGGCGCCGTCATCCTGGAAACGAAATCCGGGCGCACCGCCGGCCCATTGGACCGCGATCTGTGGGCCCGCGGCATCCGTGCCTGCCGCATCTCAAAGTTCGCCACCGGGATGGCTGCCCTGGATCCATCACTGCCGGCCAACCGATGGCACCGCACCCTCACCCGCGCCATGACCCTGCAGCCGCTGCCGGATCCCGCCCAACCCGCTTCCCGAATGTAAAAGGACACACATGCACCGCCGTTCCGTCACCACTTCAGTGGCAGCCTTTGCCCTGGTCACTTTCCTAGCCGGCTGCTCCGGTTCCGTGCCGGCAGGCTCTGATGCCACCGCAGCCGCGGAAGCGGCACCGTCAGCCTTCGGCCCCACAGTAAGCGCTGGGGATATTGCCGAAGAGACCCACTATGACGACGACGACCTCATCTGGGATGCCGCGGATGAGGTTCCGGTGGCGCTCGGTGGCGCCGAGGCGCGAAGCGGCGTGGAGGTGGACGGAGGCACGGTCACCCTCGCCGCGGCAGGTACCTACCGGTTGTCCGGCTCGCTCGCGGACGGGCAGGTGGTGGTTGCCGCCGGGAAGGAAGACCTGGTCCGCGTCATCCTCGACGGCGTTGACCTAACCAGCAGCTCCGGCTCGCCATTTGTCATCACCTCCGCCAACGAGGTGATGGTGTACCTGGAAGACGGCACCAGCAACACTCTGCGTGACGCTGCTACCTATGCGGACACCGCCGATGATGCACCCGATGCCGCGCTGTATTCCATGGAGGACCTGACCATTGCCGGTAGGGGCACTCTGGCTGTGGAGGGCAATGCCGCGGACGGCATCGTGTCCAAGGACGGCCTGGTCCTTGCCGGCGGCGGCGTCACGGTCAACGCCGCGGGCAACGGCATCAAGGGCAAGGACTACGTGGTGCTGGCAGGCGGCCGCTACGCCGTCACGGCCGCCGGCGACGGCGTGAAGTCCACCAACGACGAAGACGCGGACCGGGGCTGGTTCAGCATTTACGGCGGCGAGCTGGCGGTCTCCTCGGGAGACGACGGGGTCAAGGCCGAAACCCTGCTCACCGTCAACGGCGGGGCCGTCACGGTGTCGGAGTCCGCAGAGGGCATGGAAGCGGCGCACATCGCCATCAACGGCGGCAGCGTTGACGTTACGGCCAGCGACGACGGCATCAACGCCGCGGGCGGCAGCAGCGCAAGCGCAGAAACCGGAGGCGGAGACGTAGGCGGCGGTGTTGCCGGGCCGGCCGGCGGCGAAGGGTCCATGCCGGAACCGCCGGCAACGCCTGAAGGCGGCATGGCGCCCGGCCCGGTGCCGCCGTCCGGAGAATTTCCGGCGGAAGGCCCTCTGGGCCCCGGCGGCGGCGAGATGGAAGTGGGGGACTACTCCATCGTCATCACCGGCGGCACGGTTACCGCAAACGCCGACGGCGACGGCCTGGATTCGAACGGAACGGCCACCATCAGCGGCGGAACCGTGGTGGTGCACGGACCCACCAGCAACGGTAACGGGGCCCTGGATGTGAACGGCAGCCTCACCGTGGACGGCGGGACGCTCCTGGCCGGGGGAAGTGCCGGCATGGCCCAGGCGCCTTCCGATACGTCGTCACAGTCCGGGGTGCAGTTCACCTTTGGTTCCACCGTGGCCGCGGAAACCCTGATCAGGATTGCGGCTGCCGACGGCACGGTGGTGGCATCTTTCACTGCGCTGAAGGACACGGCCAGCGTTATTTACTCCGCGGCGGATATCAGCGCCGGTGCTGCCTACACGGCCTACACCGGCGGGACTGAGGGCACTCTGGACGGAGCGGAGGACGCCGGCACAGCAACCGGCGGCGAGTATTCTCCTGGTTTCGCTCCGGGCTTCTGAGGCAGGGGAGGTACCCGGAGCGGAGCAGCGCTACGCCGGGTCGATCCAGTACCGGCGAGTGCCTTCCCGGCTGTCCTCGTAAACGCCGCCGTTCTTCTCGATAACGGCCCGGGAACCGGCGTTGTCCTCGGCACAGGTGACCAGCACGGGTGAGATGCCCAGCCCGCGGGCCACCGGCAGGGCATCATGCAGGGCGCGGGTTGCGTGGCCCTGCCGCCGGGCCGAGGGACGGATGCTGTAGCCGATGTGGCCGCCCAGCTCGAAGAGGAAGTCATTCAAGATGTGCCGGATGGCGAGGGAACCGAGGAATTCCTCACCTTCCACCAGCCAGAGGTAGGTGCAGGCGACGAATTCCGGCGGACGGGGTGTTTCCGGCAGCCGGTCTGCCACCAGCCCGTCGACGAAGGCCGCAAAATCCCCGGAAATTTCCGTGCGGACGCGCTCGAGCCGGTTCTCGCCGTACACACCGGAACCGTCCATGTTCTCGCCGCCGAATTCTTCGGCGGCGGCCAGCCAGCTGTTCCGGAAACGGGCATCGGGAGTAATCAGGGTTGCCATTGGGGGATTCTATGACGGTGTAATTCGATAAAGCGAAACCATCCAAATGGACAGGATTCCCAGCCGCCGGGATGAAAGACTGCGTTTTCAACCGAAAGTCGTTTGGGGGCGGGATAGCTTCGGTGCCATGACTCAATTGCTGAATTACACGCGTATCTGGGGTGCCCCAGCGGCTGCCGCAGTATTTTTGGTGCTCTGGATCATCGGGGAGGCAGGCCGGATGGGTGGCGATTTCGCCACCTGGGGCGGGGCATTCCCGCTGCTGGCCTTTACCTTGGCCATCGGGCTTGCGTCACGGGTGGCGTACGCCGCGCTCCTCATCCCCGTTCTGGTCCTCGCCGCGCAGTTCCTCAGGGCTGTGCCGCCATTGGAGCCCAATAGCTGGCCCATTTACCTCGGTTCGGGGATTGTGCTCTTTTTCGTGGCGCTGTCGGGTGGCAAATGGCCGCGGGTGGCAGGAATTGCGGCAGCGCCTTTCCTTGCCGGTGCCATGTCATATCTGATGCTGAACAGAAGTTACTCGGGCGGTGTCGGCTGGCTGCCGGTTTACGGGGCCTCTTGGTACACGATGCGGGATTTCTGGATACTTTATTCCTCGTTCCTGCTGGTGATTTTCGCTGCGGCCTGGCTTGCCGGCCATGCCCTGCGCAGCTGGGAAGAGCGCCGGACCCTGTCCGCCGAACGGACTGCAGCAGTGGACAGCCTGAAGGCCACCGAAGTGGACCTGATCGTGGAACAGGAGCGGACCCGTATTTCCCGCGACCTGCACGACGTGCTGGCGCACTCCCTGGCTGTCATCGCCGCGCAGGCCGACGGTTCGCGCTACCTGGGGAAGAACCAGCCCCAGCCGGTGCTGGACGCTTTGGAGAACATTGCCTCCTCTGCGCGCCGCGCCCTGACCGATGCCCAGCGGGTGATTGAAGGGGTGGGCGACGGCGGTTCCGCGTTGCCCCAGCCCCGGCTGGCGGATATTGACGAACTTCTCGAGCAGCAGGGCAACAGCCTGCAGGTGGAACGCACCGAGTCCGGGTCGCCGGTGGACCTGCCCGAGGGGCAGCAGCTGGCGGTGTTCCGGATTGTGCAGGAATCCCTCACCAACGCCCTGCGCCACGGCGGATCCGGAACGCGCGTTACGGTGCACCTGGACTGGAGTGGTCCAGGGCTTTCCCTGCAGATCGCCTCCTATCCCGGCCGCGCGGCGTCGTCGGCCGGGAGCGACTCAAGCGCGACGACGGCCGGCACCGGTCGCGGTATTGCCGGCATGCGCGAACGTGCCCACCTGGCCGGCGGCTGGCTCACGGCCGGCCCGGACGGGGAAAGCTTCCGGGTGAGCGCGTTCCTGCCCTACGGATTGGCGCTGAGCGCACCGGGCGCTGAGATTTATGCCGCGGAACTGGTAGGCGCAGATGAGTGAACCGGGCGGAGGTGCTGCGGAGGAACCGATCCGCGTGGCCCTGGTGGATGACCAGCCGCTGTTCCGTGCGGGAATCCAGATGCTGGTGCGCTCGCAGCCCGACCTCGCCTACTGCGGCGGCGCCGGTGACGGGATGGAAGCAGTGGAACTGGCTGAAACAGCCCGTCCGGACGTGATGCTGATGGATCTGCGGATGCCGGTGGTGGACGGGATTACTGCCACCCGGCGGATCATGGCTGACGCCGACGCAGCCGGCCGGGACCGGCCCAAGGTGATTGCACTGACCACCTTCAACCGGGACCAGGCAGTGGTGGAAGTGATCCGCGCCGGCGCCAGCGGTTACCTGCTCAAAAGCGCCGAACCGGAGTTCCTGCTCTCGGCCATCCGCACGGTGTATGCAGGCTATTCAGTAGTGGCGCCGGGTTCCGCACATGACCTGTTTGCGCACCTGACCCGCAGCGCTGACCCGCCGGAACCGGACCTGGCAGCCATCGCCGAGCTGTCGGCGCGGGAGAAGGACGTGTTTGTGCTGGTGGCCAAAGGCCTCAGCAACGCGGACATAGCCGCCAGTGTGTTCCTCTCCGAGGCCACGGTCAAAACGCACATTCGCCGCATTCTGGACCGGCTGGGCCTGGCCACCCGGATCCAGCTGGTGGCGTTCGCCTACGAGCACCGGCTCATGGGCTGAAGGGCTCCCGCCAAGGGCAGCGCCCTGCGTATCCTCCTCCTATGGACCCGGTACGCGTCTGTCTCTGGATTTTCGCCGCCAGCACCGCCGGCACGTGGCTGCTGTCCCTGGCCACGCGGGAATACTCGTGGACAGACCGTATTTGGTCGCTGACCCCGGTGGCCTATGTGTGGGTGTTTGCCGCGGCATCCGGTGCAGCCGCCCGTGTGGTGCTGATGGCGGCGCTGGTGACCCTGTGGGGCGCCCGGCTGACCTTCAACTACGCCCGCAAGGGCGGGTATGCCCCGGGCGGAGAGGACTACCGCTGGGGCATCCTTCGCCGCCGGCTGCGGCCCTGGCAGTTCCAGCTGTTCAACCTGGGGTTCATCAGCATCTACCAGAACCTCATCATCTGGCTGATGACCCTTCCGATCCTTACCGTCTACCGGCACCCCGGGCCGCTCACCGGGTGGGACGGGGTGCTGGCGGTGCTGTTCCTGGCCGCCCTCGCGGGGGAGACCATCGCGGACCAGCAGCAGTGGAATTTCCAGCAATGGAAAAAAGCCCGGCGCGCCGCCGGACAGGAATCGGGCCCCGGCTTTCTGCAGACCGGCCTGTTCCGCTTCTCCCGGCATCCCAATTTTTTCTTTGAACAGGCCCAGTGGTGGCTCTTCTACGGTTTTGCCGTTGCCGCCGCGGGTTCCTGGCTGCACTGGACCCTGGCCGGTCCGCTTCTGTTGAGCGCGCTGTTCGCCGGTTCCACCGCCTTCACCGAGAGCATCTCCCGCGCCCGCTACCCTGCCTACGCCGGATACCAGCAGCGGACCTCGGCGCTGGTTCCGCTGCCGCCCCGCGGCCCCCGCCCGGCCGTTTGAGGCATCCAACCCCGGCTGTACTGTCAGTCACATTCGTCTCATTCGGGAATGCAAATTTCTTCTACAGGTGTTGAATAAGGCAGGATTGAAACACTTAGAAGGAGAAAGACATGGGACGCGTAAGCGGCAAAGTAGCCCTCATCAGCGGAGGGGCCCGCGGCATGGGCGCCTCGCACGCACGCCTGCTGGTGGCTGAGGGTGCCAAGGTCGTTATCGGCGACATCCTCGACGAGGATGGCCGGAAGACGGCCGAAGAGCTTGGTGACGCCGCCCGCTACGTGCACCTGGATGTCACCAACGCTGCCGACTGGGACGCCGCGGTAAACACCGCCGTCACCGAATTCGGCGGACTGGACGTGCTGGTCAACAACGCCGGGATCGCCAACTTCGGGCACATCGAGGATTACAGCTTCGAGCAGTGGAACACCATTGTGAACATCAACCTCAACGGCGTGTTCCTTGGCATCAAGTCCGCCATCCCGGCACTGAAGGAATCCGCGGGCGGATCCATCATCAACATCTCCTCCACAGCGGGCCTGCAGGGCTTCGTGGAGCTGCCGGGTTACACCGCCACCAAGTACGCGGTGCGCGGCCTGAGCAAGTCTGCTGCTCTGGACCTTGGCAAGTACGGCATCCGCGTGAACTCGGTGCACCCGGGCGTCATCAAGACGCCCATGACGGAAGGCATGGAGAACCCCATGAACCACGTCGCCCTGCACCGCATGGGCGAGGCGCAGGAGGTCTCCCGGATGGTCCTGTTCCTGGCCAGCGACGATTCCAGCTTCTCCTCCGGGGCGGAATTCGTGGTTGACGGCGGCGAGACCGCAGGACTGGCCAACTACTAGGCCTGCTCCACAACAAAAGCTTGCGGCGTCCCCCAGCGCCGCGGCATCGAAGGGTCCTGCTTTGGCAGGGCCCTTCGGTGTATCTGCGAAGATTAATTTCATGCCAGCACCGGAAGACCCCAAGCCGCTACGGCGGCACTCCCCGGAAGAACCCCGGACTGCCCGCACCCGCGAAGCGCTTGAAGCAGGCCTCTGGGAGCTGCTCCGGGAGCATGAACTGGCAGACATCAGCGTGTCGGCGCTCTGCCGCCAGGCAGGGGTGCACCGCACCACGTTCTACGGCCATTACCGGAACATTTTCGACTTTGCCGCCTCCGTATACGCCGGCGTGGTGGACCGGCTGGGCACCGTGGACCTGGACCAGCGCGGGACCGGGCGGACTGTCGCGGAGATCGGGGACCTTTACGTAGAGTCCATCCGGCAGATCCTGCGGCACACCAAGGATGAGCAGCGCGTCTACCGGGCCCTGTTCCATACGGAGACGTTCCTGGGCGTCCTCGTCGAGGACCTGCGGTTGCGGATTCTCCTGGCACTGCACGTCTGGCAGGCGCACGAGGTGTTGCCGGACATCAATCTGGAGGCCACGGCGGGATTTTTGGGCGGCGCCTACGCCTCCTGGTTTGAGCAGTGGGTCATCAGCGACGACGACGACGCCGAAGCCTGGCTGGCCTCCCTGCGGAACCTGCTGCCTTCCTGGTGGCCGCGGGACGGTTTCCCGCAGGCGGGTTAGCCCCGCCCGCGGTAACTGCCATCGGCACCGTCCCGGCGGCCAGCAGCTGCACCGGCCCCCTAGGCCCGGTGCAGGGCTCCCCTCAGCGAGGCGAGGTCCGGGTAGCCGTTGACGGCCATGGTGAGGTCCGCCTCAGCCAGCAGGCTGCGCATCACATGCGTTACCCCGGCCTGTCCGCCCACGGCCAGCCCGTACACGTACGGCCGGCCGATCCCCACGGCGGTGGCCCCCAGGGACAGTGCACGCAGGGCGTCCACCCCGGAACGCACCCCTGAATCGAACAGCACCGGGGCGCCGTCGGCCGCTTCCACCACGCCGGGCAGGCAGTCGATGGCGGGGATGCCGCCGTTGGCCTGGCGGCCGCCGTGGTTGGAGCAGTAGATGCCGTCCATCCCGCCGTCCAGGGCGCGCCGGGTGTCCTCCGGGGAGCAGATGCCCTTGAGCAGGATCGGCAGCTTGGTCAGGGAGCGGAACCACGCCAGGTCCTCCCAGGTCATGGTGGGATTTCCGAACAGGGATGCCCACAGCATCACGGCGGCGGCGGGATCGGCGGAGCCCTGCTCGGCCAGCAGCTTCCGGAAGCGGTCGTCCGTGAGGTAGTTGGCCAGGCACTGGCCGGAGAGCATCGGCAGGTAGGCGGCGCTGAGGTCGCGCGGACGCCAGCCGTTGACCCAGGTGTCCAGGGTGATCACGATGCCCGTGTAACCGGCTGCTTCGGCGCGGTGCACCAGGCTCTCGGCCAGTTCCCGGTCTGCGGGCGGGTAGAGCTGGAAGAATCCGGGTGTTTCACCGGCCGCTGCGCGGACCTGTTCCAGCGGTGCGGAGGCGAGGGTGGAAGCCACCATCGGTATGCCCAGCTCGGACGACGACGCCGCGGTGGCCAGGTCGCCGTCGTCGGCCACTGCGCCCAGCACGCCCACGGGCGCGAAGAACAAGGGTGAGGGCAGATGATGCCCGAACAGGTCGATGCCCAGGTCCCGCTGTGCCGCGCCCACGAGCATCCGGGGCATGATGCCCAACCGCTCGAAGGCTGCAACATTGGCCCGCTGGGTGTGTTCATCGCCGGCGCCGCCGGCCACGTAGCCCAGGACCCGCGGATCCATGACGGTCTGCGCCAGTTCCTCCGTGGCGGCAAAGCCCATCGGCAGCCCGGGAAGTGTTCCCCGTGCTCCGTTCATGTAAATGCCCAGCTGATAGTCGCCGAAGTTAGCGCTCACGATTGTTGTCCCCGTTTCATCTCATTCGCGGCGCCGTCGCCGGAATGCTCCTGTGGCGGAAATGCTACTCCCGGGCGCTCTTGGCAGCGGCGCGACCCGCTGGGCCGGCGAACCGGTCCAGCCTTTGTTCGAGCCCCGCCCGGACCTGCGGCCATTCCTCCGCAAGGAGCGAATACACGGCCGTATCCCGCCAGCTGCCGTCGGCGCGGCGCCGGTCCCGGCGGCGGATGCCTTCGAACGCCGCGCCGATCCCGCTGATGGCGGCCCGGGACCGCTCGTTGCGGGCGTCCGCCTGAATGGTGATGCGGCCTAATCCGGCCGCGAAGGCATGTCCCAGCAGCAGGAGCTTGGTCTCTGGGTTCACGGCGGTGCCCCAGACGGAAGGCGAATAGGCAGTCCATCCCAGTTGGGCCGATTCCGTGTGCAGCTCCAGATCGGCCAGGCTGCTGGTGCCCACCACCGTGCCGGCGTCCGTCCCGGCCAGAAGGCGGACCGCAAAGGGCAGTTCATTCCACCGGTAATACGTCCGCGCCCACTCGGTGAACCCGTCTAAATCCTCGCGGAGCCCCGCCGGGCCGCCGCCGTAGCCGCCGGCAAACACCTCGGGCACCGCAATGGCCCGGTACAGCTGGGGCAGCAGGTCAGCGGTCAACGGTTCAAGCCGGACAAACCGGCCCGCGAGGACGGCGGGAAGGGGACGCACGGCAGTCATGGGCGCCAGTTTGGCACACCGCAGGCCGGCTGCGGCGCCACGCACCGCTTCGTTACGCCAGGAACTTGTCAGGTGTCAGGGGCAGGTCCCGCACCCGGACGCCGGAGGCGTTGTAGGCGGCGTTGGCGATGGCCGCCGCGCTGCCCACAATCCCGATTTCCCCGATGCCCCGGGCGCCCAGCGGGCCGGCGTGCTCGTCGTCGTCCTCAATCCACAGGGCCTCCATGTCCAGCACGTCCGCGTTGGTGGGGATGTGGTATTCGGCCAGGTCGTGGTTGACGAAGATGCCGAACCGCGGGTCCATGACGCCCGCCTCGTGCAGCGCCATGCCCAGGCCCATGGTCATGGCGCCGAGGAACTGGGACCGGGCCGTGCGGGGGTTGATGATCCGTCCGGCGGAGAAAACCCCGAGCATCCGGGGCACCCGGATTTCCCCCGTATCGGCATTGATGCGCACCTCGGCGAAATGCGCGCCGAAGGAGTAGAGGGCGAACTCCTGTGCTTCGGCGTCTTCGGGCGGCTGCGCTTCGGTGGCGGCGCCGGAGGAGGGGTGCTCGCCGTGGTCCGCCCGGAATGCGCGGGCGGCGGCGATGATTGTGCCGCCCCAGCTGGCCGTGCCGGAGGACCCGCCGGCCACGCTGGCGACCGGGAAACGGGTGTCGCCGATTCCAAGGCGGATCCGGTTCACCGGCACCCGCAGCGCGTCGGCGGCTATTTGCGTCAGCGCCGTCCAGGATCCGGTGCCGATGTCCGCAGCGCCTATCTGCACGGAGTAGATCCCGTCCTGCTCATAGCCGATCCGGGCGGTGTTGGACGGCTGGCGCATAAAGGGATAAACGGCGCTGGCGGTGCCCATGCCCACCAGCCAGCCGTCCTCCTGCACGGACCGGGGCCGGGTGACCCGCCGGTCCCAGCCGAACCGTTCCGCGCCCAGCTCGAAGCACTCCAGCAGATGCCGGCTGGACCAGGGTTTGCCGGTTTCCGGGTCGGTGTCCGGTTCATTGCGCCGGCGCAGTTCAATCGGGTCCAGTCCCGCTGCGGCCGCGAGTTCGTCCATGGCCACTTCGGGACCGAACATTCCGGGGCACTCGCCGGGAGCCCGCATCCAGGACGGCACCGGGATATCCAGCGGCGCCAGGCGGGTGGTGGTGCGCCGGTTGGGGGCGGCGTACATCATCCGGAACGGGGCAGGGGTCTGCTCGGCGAATTCCTTGATCCGGGAGGTGTGTTCCACGATGTCCAGGGACATGGAGGTGAGCCGGCCGTCGTCGGCGGCGCCAAGCCGGATGTGCTGGATGCTGGGGGTGCGATGGCTGGTCAGTGAATACATCTGCTGGCGGCTGACCGGGAATTTCACCGCCCGCCCGTCCGTGCACTGCGCGGCCAGGGCGGCCATCACCACGTGTACGTGCGGCATCCCCTTGGACCCGAAGCCGCCGCCCACGTGCGGGGCGATCACCCGCACCTGGCCTTCGTCAAGGCCCAGGACCTGCGCCAGGGTGCCCTTCACCGTATGCACCCCTTGGGTGGAGTCCCAGAGGGTCAGGGTAGCGCCGTCCCACTGCGCCACGGTGACGTGCGGTTCCAGCGGATTGTTGTGTTCGGGCGGGGTGGAATAGGTTTGGTCGATCTTCAGGGCTGCCGTGTCGAAGGCGGACTCCGCGTTGCCTTGGCTGCTGTCCGTGGGCGTGCCGGCGTTGAGTTCCTCAGGCGCGTAGAGCGCCGGGTCATCAGCGCGCAGCTGGGCGGAAAACGGCTCCGCTGCGTACGTCACCTTCACGGAGTCGGCCGCCTGCCGCGCGGTTTCCGGGGTTTCCGCCAGGACAGCGGCCACGATCTGCCCGCGGTAGCCCACGCGGGTGTCCTGCAGGACGGCCAGTTCGCGGTCAGAGGTGTCCGCCAGACGAGGCGCTGTTTCAGCGGTGAGCACGGTCAGGACCCCGTCCAGCGCCTCTGCTTCGGCGGTGTCCACACGCTCCACCCGGCCGCGTGCAATGGTGGAGAGGACGGGGTACAGGTGGACGGGGTTCTCTACCGGCTGCTCATACGCGTACGGGGCGGTACCGGTGACCTTGAGTTCGCCGTCGAGCCGTTCAAACGGCGTACCAATGGCGGAGGCGGGCATGGTCATGGGGTTTGCTCCTCCCAGCCGGCATCTTCCGGGCCGTCCGGACCTTCCGGATGGTCGGTTCCCGCAGCGCCCGCGTCCGGTGCGGGCAGCCCGGCCAGGTCCCGCAGGACGGCGGCCATGGTGTTGCGGACCATCGGTACCTTGAAGCCGTTCCCCCTCAGCGGCCGCGCCTGGGCCAGTTCGGCGTCCGCCGCGGCACGGAAGGCGGCGATCGTGGCGGGCGCCCCGCGCAGCACCGCCTCGGCCTGCAGCGCACGCCAGGGTTTGTGCGCCACCCCGCCCAGGGCAATGCGGACGTCGCGGATGACCGGTGGATCCGCTCCGTCGTCCTCCAGTTCCAGTGCCGCGGCCACGGAGACCAGGGCAAAGGCGTACGACGCGCGGTCCCGCACCTTGCGGTAGGCGGAGCGGGCGGGTGCCGGGGGCAGCTCGACGGCGGTGATCAGCTCTCCGTGCTCGAGCACGGTATCCCGTTGCGGCTCGTTGCCGGGCAGCCGGTGGAACTCGCTGAGCGGAAGAATCCTTTCCCCGGCCGGACCCAGGACCACCACCGAAGCGTCAAGGGCAGCGAGGGCCACAGCCATGTCGGAAGGATGGGTGGCTATGCACTCCTCGGACGCGCCGAGGATGGCGTGGTAGCGGGTGTAGCCGTCGACGGCGGAGCATCCGGTGCCGGGTTCGCGCTTGTTGCACGGTGTGGTGGGGTTTTGGAAGTACACGCAGCGGGTGCGCTGGAGCAGGTTTCCGCCGGTGGTGGCAAGGTTGCGCAGCTGCCCGGATGCGCCGGCAAGCAGTGCCTGGGCCAGGGCCGGATAGCGGCTGCGGACAAATGTGTTGGCCGCGAGGTCCGCGTTGCGGACATTCGTGCCGATCCGCACCCGTCCGTCCTCCTGCACGTCCACGGTGTTCAGCGGCAGCCGGCTGATGTCCACCAGCAGTGTCGGATCGGCAATGCCCAGCTTCATCCGGTCCACCAGGTTGGTGCCGCCGGCGAGGAAGGCGGCGTCCGGGTTGGCGCTGACCAGGGCGACGGCGGCGGCGGCGTCCTCCGCGCGGCGGTAGTCGAAGGGAATCATGACCGCTCCTCCCTGTGGGAGGGCATGGATTCCGCAGTGGGAGAATCCTCCACGGCGGGTTCCGCCGGATCGGGGACGCCGCCTCGCCGGGCGGCGGCTGCCTCCGCGGCCTGCTTTACTGCGGCCACGATGTTTACGTAGGCGCCGCAGCGGCAGAGGTTCCCGCTCATGCGCTCGCGGATCTCCGCGTCACTGAGCTCAATCCCGCCCTCGGCCTGCAGGTCTTCGGTGGCGGAGGAGGGGTGCCCGGCCGCGGCCTCTTCGATGATGCCTGCAGCTGAGCAGATCTGGCCGGGGGTGCAGTAGCCGCACTGGAACGCGTCCTGCTCCAGGAAGGCCCGCTGGACGGGGTGCAGACCGCCGTCGGGCGTACCGCCGGCCAGGCCCTCCGCAGTGACGATGTCAGCGCCCTCGTGGGCCACCGCCAAGGTGAGGCAGGAGTTGGCGCGGCGTCCGTCCAGCAGGACGGTGCAGGCCCCGCACTGGCCGTGGTCACAGCCTTTCTTGGGGCTGGTGACGCCCAGCAGGTTCCGCAACGCGTCCAGGACCGTGGTGCGTGTATCCACCGTCAAGGTGCGTGGTGTGCCGTCCACCAACAGGGTTATCCGGGCTTCCATAAGAGTGTGCCGCCTCTCCCGTTGACGGATCCTTTCTGCAACTTACCGGAAGGGGAGGGAATGGAACAACCAAAAGGCGCTGCCAACGGTGGGTGGACCGAGACCCCAGTGCCGGGGATCCGCTATCCCAGGGGGGCAGTCCACCCGCGGCTGGCCAAACACAAAAGATCCCGATCCGGGAATCCGGATCGGGATCTTTTTATTGGTTGCGGGGGCAAGATTTGAACTTGCGACCTCTGGGTTATGAGCCCAGCGAGCTACCGAACTGCTCCACCCCGCGGCGTGGTTATGACTTTACCGCACATTCTCCCTGCCGCGTAATCCTGTGCTCCTGTTCACATTTGCGGCCGGTCCGCTTCGGTAGGGTGGGCCGATGACTATGCCTACCGCTGATACCGCCGTCACCTACCCTGCAGGCGCCCTCACCGGCGCCGGAACGGTTCTGCACACCGAGACCCTCCCGGACGGGCGGCTGGCGGTCCTGGTGGATGCCACACCCGTGCATCCGGTGGATGCGGGATGGCCGGACCAGGGACCGGACCGGGCAACGCTGACGACGCCGGAGGGTACCGAGGTACCGGTGGCCGACTGCATTGTGGGCGCCACCGACGGCAGCACACTGTTCCTGGGGCGGGATATTCCGGTCCGGAAAGGCACGGAGGGGTGGGCTTTTACGGTGGTGCACATCCTGCCCGCCGGGACCGTCCTCGCCGAAGGCGCCGAGGTTCGGTTCCGGGTCGATGAAGGCTACCGGGCGGGGATCTCCGCCGGACATACCGCCTGCCACCTGGCGTCCCTGGCCCTGAAGCGGCAGCTGGCCCACGGGTGGAAGAAGGACGTCCAGCCCGACGCCGCGGGCAACCCGAACTTCGACGCGCTGGCTGTTGAAACCACTGCCATCAGGGAATTCGGCTCGCGGGACGTGTACCGGCTGGGGAAGTCGCTGCGCCGCAAAGGTTTCCAGTCTGAGGCTCTGCTGGCGGATCTGGCTGCCGTTGAGGCCGGCGTGAATGCGGCCCTTGCGGCGTGGACAGCGTCCGGAGCGAAGGTGCGCATTGACCGGGAATCGGAGCTGCTCACCGGAATGCGGCGCTGGGTATGCGAACTTCCCGACGGAACGGTCAGCATGCCTTGCGGCGGGACCCATCTGTCTTCCCTGGCGGACATATCGGGTATTACCGTCCGGCTGACTTCCGAAACGCTCGACGGCGCCGTCGAAGTGGTGATGAATACTTACGTTTCCGCGTAGCTGATTATTCTTTTCCTTTTTCCGGGTCCGGAGCCTTGCCCGGACGGGAGCTCTGGACGTAGTGTCACGGCCTACGCAGCGGTACCGATATCTCAAATGAGCAAAGGTGACCATATGGGATTCCCACCCAGCAGGCGGACCGGCCGCAGGGAACAGTTCCGGCTCCGGCAGCTTATGGCCTGCGCCGCCGTGACGGGCCTGGTGCTCACCGGCTGCGGCGGCGACGCGGACGCCGGGGGCAACAAGGAAATTGTCGTGGCTATCGTGTCGAACCCGCAGATGCAGGACGCCATCTCGCTCCAGAATGAATTCAAGGCCCAGTATCCGGATATCGATGTCAGTTTTGTATCCCTTCCGGAAAACGAGGCCCGGGCAAAGATCACCGCCTCCGTGGCGACTCAGGGCGGGGAATTCGACGTCGTGATGATCTCCAATTACGAAACGCCCATGTGGGCGGAAAACGGGTGGATCACCAACCTGCAGGATTACGCGGATTCCACCGAGGGGTATGACCCCGAGGACTTTGTGCCGAACATTCGTGAGGCGCTCAGCTACGAGGGGGACCTTTATTCGGTTCCGTTCTACGGTGAGTCCTCCTTTGTGGCCTACCGCCAGGACCTGTTTGAAGAAGCCGGACTGACCATGCCGGAGCAGCCCACCTGGGACGACATCCGCGGATTCGCCGAAACTTTGGATGACCCGGACGCCGACATGAGCGGCGTGTGCCTGCGCGGCCTGGCCGGCTGGGGCGAGGTGATGGCCCCGCTGGACACCATGATCAACACCTACGGCGGGCGCTGGTTCGACGAGGACTGGAACGCCACCCTGGACTCCCCTGAGGTCGAGGCGGCGGTGACGGATTATGTGGACCTGGTGCAGAACTACGGGCAGGCTGGACCGGCCACCAGCGGCTACGGGGACTGCCTGACCCTGTACAGCCAGGGCAACACCGCCATGTGGTACGACGCCACCGCCATGGTTTCCGCTATCGAGGACCCTTCGTCGTCACTGGTGGTGGGCAAAACCGGCTACGCGCCAGCACCTGTCCAGGAAACGGACTCCGCCGGCTGGCTGTACAGCTGGTCGCTTGCCATTCCTTCGACCAGTGAGCAGAAGGACGCCGCCTGGGATTTTGTGTCCTGGATGACCAATAAGGACTACATCAAGCTGGTCGGCAACGAGATCGGCTGGGAGCGGGTGCCGCCGGGCAGCCGGCTTTCCACCTACGAGATCCCCGAATACGCCGAGATTGCCGAGGCCTATGCGGAGCCCACCCTCAACGCCATGGCGGGTGCGTCGCAGGAAAACAGCATGAACCAGGGGGTGCCCTACACGGGCCTGCAGTTTGTCGGCATCCCCGAATTCCAGGACCTGGGCACACGGGTGGCCCAGCAGATTTCGGCTGCGATTGCCGGCCAGCAAACGGTGCAGGAAGCACTTGAGCAGTCCCAGAGCTACGCAGAGACGGTGGCCGAGGGCTACCAGGACGGAGGCGGCTGATGTCCACCTTGGTAGCCCGCCAGCAGGTCCGGGCGCGGAAGGCCGCCGAGGAGCGGCAGGGCGGCGGAATGTCATCGGCGGAAGGATGGCGGCGGCGGCTGCCGCTGCTTCCGGCGCTGATCTTCACCCTGATCGTCACCCAGATCCCGTTCCTGTTTACTCTCTGGTATTCGCTCCAGAACTGGAACCTGCTGCGTCCGCAGGGCAACAAGTTTGTCGGGTTGTCCAACTACGTGGACATCTTCTCCGATTCCACGTTCCGCGGCGCGGCCCTGAACAGTGTCATCTTCACGGTCGGCTGCGTGCTTTTCGCAATGCTGCTGGGGATTGTCTTTGCGCTGCTGCTGGACCGCTCCTTTCCCGGCCGCGGGATTGTGCGCACGCTGCTGATCACCCCGTTCCTGATCATGCCGGTGGCCAGCTCGCTGCTGTGGTCCATTTCCATCCTCAACCCCAGCTACGGCCTCCTGAACTGGTTGATCGGGCTGGTGGGAATCCCGCCGGTGGACTGGACATCGCAGCACCCCATCGTCTCCATCCTCATGGCGCTGGTGTGGCAATGGACCCCGTTTATGATGCTGCTGGTCCTCTCCGGCCTGCAGGCACAGTCAAAGGACGTGCTCGAAGCAGCGCAGGTGGACGGTGCCGGCTGGTGGCGGACCTTCGTGTCGGTCACCCTTCCCCAGCTGCGCCGGTATATCGAACTGGGCGTCCTGCTCGGGGCCATTTACGTGGTGAACACCTTCGACCAGATCTACCTGATGACCGCAGGCGGGCCGGGTACGGCAAGCGCCAACCTGCCGTTCTACATTTACCAGCGCGCGTTCCTGGGCTTCGACGTCGGCCAGGCCGCCGCAATGGGCGTGGTGGTGGTCATTGCAACCATGGTTGTTGCCACCCTCGCGCTGCGCCTGATCTTCCGAAGCTTCGACGTAAAGGACTAACGACGTGGCTACCCAGACTGCTGCCCCCACTCCCGCCGGCAAGGAAACGCCGGCCCCCTCCGGGCGAACCGTCCGCAAGCCGGTCCGCCGGTTCAATTCCGGCCCAATCCTCACCACCGTCACCTGGGTGCTGGCACTGATCTTCTTCTCCCCGGTGCTGTGGATGGTGCTGACCTCCTTCAAGCAGGAGTCCGCTGCGGCGTCGTCGCCTCCGGTCTTCTTTTTCGCGCCCACCCTGGACCAGTACCGGGCGGTGCTGTCGGGCGGGGCCGGCAGCTACTTTGCCAACTCGGCCATCGCTACCGGGGTCTCCACCATCCTGGTGATCGCGCTGGCGGTCCCGGCCTCCTACGCGGTGAGTATCCGGCCGGTGAAAAAGACATCCGATGTGCTGTTCTTCTTCATCTCTACCCGCATGCTGCCGGTGGTAGCCGTGATTATGCCCATCTACGTCATTGCCGGGCAGCTGAAGGTGCTGGACAACGTGTGGACCCTGGTGGTCCTGTACACCTCCATGAACCTGCCCATTGCGGTATGGATGATGCGCTCGTTCTTCCTGGAAGTCCCCGGCGAAGTGCTGGAGGCGGCGCAGATGGATGGTGCCGGCTTGATGAAAACGCTGTGGCGGGTGCTCATGCCCATGGTCGCGCCCGGGCTGGCGGCCACCGCGCTCATCTGCGTGATATTCGCCTGGAACGAGTTCTTTTTCGCCCTGATCCTGACCGCCGGGAAGTCCGCCACAGTCCCGGTGTTCCTGGTGTCCCAGATGACCAGTGAGGGACTGTTCCTGGCGCAGCTCTCGGCCGCTTCCGTCCTGGCGTCGCTGCCGGTGGTCCTGGCCGGGTGGGTGGCGCAGAAACAGCTGGTGCGAGGACTGTCGATGGGTGCCGTCAAGTAGGGGACATCGGGTTGGGGAACCGTTGCTTACAGGGCCTGGTTCTGCTCCTGCACCGTGGCGTTCGAAGAGACCTCGAAGGTTCGTTCGGCCTCCCCGGTGTTGGCCGGGTCCATCCACAGGAACTCCCAGACGTGGCCGTCCGGGTCCGTGGCGGAGCCGCTGTACATGCCCGGCATCCGCTCCTCCGCCGGGGCATAAACAGCGCCGCCGCCCGTCTGGCAGGCGGACAGGAACCGGTCCACTTCGTCGCGGCTGTCGCAGCTGAGGCAGTTCAGCACTTCCTTGCCGGAGGAAGCGAGGTGCGGTGTGTCGCCCTGCGGCAGGAACCCCTGGTAGAAATCCTGCTGCAGCAGCATCACCACAATGTTGTCCGATATGACCATGGCGGTGCCCTGGTCATTGCTGAATTGCGGGTCTTTGGTGAAGCCGAGGCCCAGGTAGAAGTTCTCGGCGGTTTTCAGGTCCGCGACGGGGAGGTTGGGGAAAATCATGCGTTCCATGGCTGGTCCTTTCGGGGCGGGTACTTTTTACGTTCCCACCGGTCGGAGACCGTGACAACGGGTAGCCGAAAGCCCCGCCCGGCGGAACGGAAAGACCGGCCCCGCCGAAGGAAAAAATCAGCGCAAGAACGCGTACTCGGGCAGCATTGCCGCCAGGACAGCGCCGGCGTTCGCCGGACTCCGCCGCTGCCCAAGAACCGGCCCCGGGCCGTATCCCGGTAGGTTCCGGCGGTTCTCCAGTGTTTCCCGTGCTGCCTGCCTGCGGAACATGTGCGGTCCTTTCTCCGGGCCGCCCGGATGGCGGCCATGGGTCCGAGCAAACCTGCTCAAGTGCGCTTGAGGTCAAATACGCGTCACAGTTGGCAGGTCGGGGGCGGAGCACTGCAACACTGGGTCCGTGAACCAACCCACCCCGCGCAATCTGCTCGCCATCGGCGAGGTGGCGGCACGTGCCGGCCTTTCCGTGTCAACGGTCCGTTATTACGAAGAGCGCGGGTTGATCCGTTCCTTCCGCTCCAGCACGAACCAGCGGCAGTTTCCGCGCCACGTGCTGCGCCGGCTGGCCGTCATCTCCGCCGGCCAGCGGATGGGCCTGACGCTGCAGGAAGTGGGCGACGCCCTGTCAGTGCTGCCCCCGGACCGGGCTCCGAGCCGCGCGGAGTGGGCCGCCATGAGCGCGGACTGGTCGGCTTTGGTGGCTGCGCGGATCCGCGGACTGCAGACACTGCAGAGATCCCTCGACACCTGCATCGGGTGCGGCTGCCTGTCCCTGGACCGCTGCGGAATCTTCAACCCGGGAGACGAAGCAGCCGGGGAAGGTCCGGGTTCGCGCTGGGAGCGGCAGGCAGTGGCAGCTGAAGGAGGCGGTCCGGAGGAAGCCGTGCAGGCCCCCGCCCGGCCCGTACGGGAAACGGATGTCCGTTCGTGACGCCGCCCATATTCGCTGCCGCCCGGAAAACTGCTAATCTCGCAGCTGCGAAGGCGGGCCGGCATCTCCGGTTATCTACCTGGCATACCTGCATCGACACTGCATCAGGACCCACGGGAGAAGCCACATGAGCACGGATGACTTGACCACCGACGACGTCTACCTGTCCCAGGCCATTAGCTTGGCCACCGCGAACGTAGCCGACGACGGCGGTCCGTTCGGCGCCGTCGTCGTCACCGCCGAGGGGGCAGCCTTTGAGGGCGTAAACCGGGTGACGGCCAACAATGATCCGACCGCGCATGCCGAAGTCACCGCCATCCGCAATGCCTGTGCCACCCTGGGCACGTTCGACCTCACCGGGGCCGTGCTGTACACCAGCTGCGAGCCGTGCCCCATGTGCCTGGCCTCGGCGCTGTGGGCGCGGGTGGACCGGGTGGTCTTCGCCGCCGACCGGCACGACGCCGCCACCGCGGGTTTCGACGACGCCGCGTTCTACGAATACTTCGAAACGCCGCTGGAGCGCCGCTCCATGCAGGTGAACCAGCTGGCCGTGGACGGCGTTCCGGCCACGGCGCCCTTCGATGCCTGGACCGCTGCCGCCGGACGGGTCGACTACTAAGGCGCCGGCGGGACTTCACCGCAGGTCAGAACGGCACCGCCGCGCCGATGGTCTTGGAGTAGCAGGTGGAACCGTCCGAGCCCAGGTAGGCGCCAAAGTTCGGCACCACTTTGTAGCCTCCGTTTTCGTAGAAGCGGCGGCCGTCCGGTTGGGCGGATCCGGCTTCGGCCGTCAGGACGGCGTAGCCCATCTGCTTGGCGCGTGCCTCCAGGGCCGCGAGGACCGCCGTCGCCACTCCTGAACCGCGGGCATAGGGCAGGACGTACACCCGCTTGATTTCCGCCGTCACGGAATCCACGCGCCGCAGCCCGCCGCAGCCCAGCGGTTGCCCGGTGCTCCGCTCGTAGGCCACCAGGAACACGGCCGAATCCGCGGCTCCGGGCGGATGCGGATCGTGGGCGGTGCTGCCGTAGCGGGCATCCAGTTCGGCCTGCTGGGCTTCGCGCAGGTCCGCGCCCACCGGGTTGGTCCAGGGCACTTCGCGGATCCGCAGGTGCGGGGTCGAGTAGGGACGGAATCCGGAAAAGGGTCGCAAATCCGACATGCTGCCTCCAGCGGCCAAGGGGTATGCCCCCACGCTAGGAGCAGCGGGTTTCCACCGTGTTTCCGTGATGTGGCTGACGGGCAAAAGGAATGTTCCGGGCGTGCGAACCGTGCGAGAATAGTGGCGATGTCAAGCCTCGAAATTCCCCCCGCAAAAAAGCAGCGCCCCGCCCGCGCGCTTCCCACCGCCACCGGACCCCAGGTCCGCCCTGCCACGGAGGGTTGGGAACAGGCCAAGGAACCGGACGGCCGCCCGCTGCTGCAGTTCAAGTCGCCGCGCGTCTCCCAGCCGCCGGCGCATCTGGCCGACATGACGCTGGCCGAGCGCCAGGAGAAGGTGAAGTCCCTGGGCCTGCCCGGCTTCCGCGCCAAGCAGCTCTCGGTGCACTACTTCCAGCACTACACCACCGACCCCGAGGCCATGAGCGACCTGCCCAAGGAACGCCGGGCCGAGATCGCCGCGGAGATGTTCCCTCCGCTGCTCACCGAGGTCAAACGCCTGACCACGGACAACGGGGACACCATCAAGTTCCTGTGGCGGCTCTTCGACGGTTCCCTGGTGGAGTCGGTGCTGATGCGCTACCCCGGCCGGATCACCCTGTGCGTGTCCAGCCAGTGCGGCTGCGGCATGAACTGCCCGTTCTGCGCCACCGGCCAGGCCGGCCTGACCCGGAACATGTCCACCGCGGAAATTCTGGACCAGATTGTCCAGGCCAACCGGGTGATCAAGGAAGGCGGCCTGGGCGGCAAGCGGCGCGACGGCGGCCACGACGCCGAGCGCGTCACCAACATCGTGTTCATGGGCATGGGGGAGCCGCTGGCCAACTACAAGCGCGTGATGAACGCCGTGCACCGCATGGCCGCCGAGGTCCCCGAGGGCCTGGGCATGAGCGCGCGCAACATCACGGTCTCCACCGTGGGCCTGGTCCCGGCCATTAAGAAGCTCGCCGAGGAGAACATCCCGGTGACCTTTGCGCTGAGCCTGCACGCCCCGGACGATGAGCTGCGCGATGAGCTGATCCCGGTCAACAGCCGCTGGAAGGTGGATGAGGCGCTGGATGCCGCGTACAACTACTACCGCGTCACCGGCCGCCGGGTGTCCATTGAATATGCCCTGATCAAGGACATGAACGACCACGCCTGGCGTGCGGACCTGCTGGCCAAGAAGCTCAACGCCCGCGGCCGCGGCTGGGTGCACGTGAACCCCATTCCGCTGAACCCGACGCCCGGCTCCATCTGGACCTCCCCTGAGCCTGAGGTCATCCAGGAGTTCATCAACCACCTGCTCGACGCCGGAATCCCCACCACCATCCGGGATACCCGCGGCAAGGAGATCGACGGCGCCTGCGGCCAGCTCGCTGCCGCGGACTAGCAGCCAGCTCCGTGGAGAAAGCGACGGCGGGCCGGGCACAGTGCCCGGCCCGCCGTCGTCGTTCCGCCTCTTCCGGGGCTCAGTCCCGGGGTTCGCCGGGGGTGCCGGGAGCATCGCCGGTTTCGTCAGTATCTGTTTCGGGCGTTTCCCCGGCAAGGATCAGGTACAAGGCCCGCCGGGTCTCGCCCAGCAGGGCGGCTGCAGCGGCTACCTGTCCGGGATCCCCGGCCATGCCCACCTGGCGGGTGGCGGCGGCCAGCTCATGCAGCAGGCCGCGCAGGTCCGGGCCGCTGTGCGCGCCGGTGAAATCCCCGAACGGATCCCCGGTTTCGGCCTGGGCGGCGCCCCGCCCTTCCTCGGTGAGGCTGGCGAGTTTGCGGCCGCCGCGGACCTCTATGGTGACCAGGCCTTCGTCCTCCAGCTGTGAAAGCGTGGGGTAAATGGCGCCCGGGCTGGGCTGCCAGCGGCCATTGGTGCGTTCGCTGATCGCCTGGATGAGCTGGTAACCGTGCATGGGTTCCTCGGCGAGCAGCAGCAGGACGGCCGCGCGGACATCACCGCGGCCTGCGCGGCGGCCGCCGGGACCGTGATGGCCCCTGCCGCGGCCCCGCCACGGCATACCCCCGGGCATGGCTCCTGCTCCGCGGGGGCCGCCCGGTCCAAAGCCGCCGAGTCCGCCGGGACCGCCGGGCCCGAATCCGCCAAAACCTGCTGGCCCTCCGGGGGCGCGGTGGCAGCGGTTCGGCTCCTGGGCCGCCTCCTGCGGGGTGTCAAAGGGATGGAATTTATGCATGGCCTTCTCCTTCCGAAGACATTCGCACTGGTCGTTGCACGATCATCAACCTGAGTCTCATAGAAGCGCTTCAATAACATCACGATATATCGTGAGCGGTCGCGGATTCAAGGGTTTGGTGGTGTGACCGGGGTGCCGGATCCCGCTGGGGCGGTCCGCCCCGGGGAAACGAAAAGGCACGATTTACCGGTTTTCGGCTGGAAAACGGTAAATCGTGCCTTCTCGTGTGTCAGACAGTGCCGTGGGGTGCGGCGGCCTGGCCGCGTGCCCGAGCTACAACAGGTGGTCCACCAGCTCTTCCGCGATGCCCGTGTACTTACCCGGGGTGAGCGCCTGCAGGCGGGCTTCCGCCTCGGCCGGAAGGCCAAGGCCGGCAATAAATTCCTTCATCCGGGCGGCATCCACCCGGTGTCCCCGGGTGAGGTCCTTCAGGCGTTCGTACGGGTTTTCCATGCCCGGTGTGCCGGCCACCGCCTCAGCGCGCATCACCATCTGGATCGCCTCTCCCAGCACCTCCCAGTTGGTGTCCAGATCGGCGGCGAGGACGTCCGCTGCCACATCCAGGCGCTCCAGGCCCTTGGCCACGTTGGAGATGGCCAGGAGGGAGTGGCCGAACGCCACACCGATGTTGCGCTGGGAAGAGGAATCGGTCAGGTCGCGCTGCCAGCGGGAAGTCACCAAGGTGGAACCCAGGGTGTCCAGCAGTCCGTTGGAGATTTCCAGGTTGGCTTCGGCGTTTTCGAAGCGGATCGGGTTCACCTTGTGCGGCATGGTGGAAGAGCCGGTGGCGCCTTCCACGGGTACCTGCGCGAAGTAGCCGATAGAGATGTAGCTCCACACATCGGTGCAGAAGTTGTGCAGGATCCGGTTGAAACGGGCCATGTCGGCGTAGAGCTCGGCCTGCCAGTCGTGGGATTCAATCTGTGTGGTCAGCGGGTTCCAGGTCAGGCCCAGGCCCTCCACGAAACTGCGTGCCACCTGCTGCCAGTCGGCCTGCGGCACCGCCGCGTAGTGGGCTGCGTAGGTGCCGGTGGCGCCGTTGATCTTGCCCAGGAACTCGGTGTACCGGATGCGGCGCAGCTGGCGGGAGAGGCGGTGCACGGTAACCGCCAGTTCCTTGCCCAGGGTAGTGGGGGTGGCCGGCTGCCCGTGCGTGCGCGAGAGCATGGGAACGCTGCGGGTGTCCTCGGCCATGGCCGCGATTTGGTCCACCAGGTGCTGGGCGGCGGGGAGCCAGACGTTCTCCACGGCGCCCTTGATGCCAAGTGCATAGGAGAGGTTGTTGACGTCTTCGGAGGTGCAGCCGAAGTGCACCAGTGCCTTGAGGTCCTCAATGCCGGCGGCGGCCAGGCGGTCCGCAATGTAGTACTCCACGGCTTTAACGTCGTGAACCGTGCGCTTCTCGATTTCGCCGAGCTCCGTGACGGAATTGCCGTCGAATCCGGTGACGATTTCGCGCAGCTGGTGCTGCTGCTGGGCGCTCAGCGGCTCGGTGCCGGGAAGGACGGCGTTGCTGGTGAGGTGGATCAGCCATTCCACCTCCACGTGGGTCCGGTCGCGGTTCAGGGCGGCTTCGGACAGGTAATCCACCAGCGGTGCTGCGGTGCTGCGGTACCGGCCGTCCAGGGGGCCCAGAGCGATGGCGGGAGTCACGGAGGCAAGGGATACACGGGATTCAGATTCGGCCATGCGGCAATTCTTTCATGCCGGTGCGTTGGAGCCGGTGTGTGACTTTCCGGAGGGCGACGTCGGATGGCATCTCCTCCACAGAGCCTCCGGTAGGAGACGGAGGGTGGGGGAGTCCCCACCGCTGCGCCCGGTCATCGTCGGCGGTGAGCTGTGGCGCCTAGCTTGAGTGGGGCGGGCACAGGCACGGTCAGCACTAACACGGCACTTGAAAGAGCACAGCGGAGGAACCCATGAATCAAATGGCTGCGGCCGCATATGCACAGGAGACCGCGCATCAGTTGGTGGCCTGCGCCGGGGAAACGGACCAACGTGAGGACGAAGTGGCCGCGGCGGCGGGTGTCCGCTGGGTATCGCCTGCTGCAGATGCATTCCGGCACGCCTTGGCGGCATCTGTCCAGGAGCTGCCGTGGGTGGCGGACCAGCTGCGGGCGGCCGCCGCAGATCTGGAACAGGACCCGGCCGCGATGATCGCGGGAGGTTGATCGGGGTGGGTGCCATCGGGGCTCCGGATAGCTTCCGCGATCAGCCGGCGTTCCAGGTGAGGGGTGGTTCGGCCGGACTTCTGGTGCAGTTGGAGGATCTTGCACGGGTGGCGGATCGGCTGGGAACCACTACGTCCATGCTGTGGAACCTTGAGAAACGGGTCAATGGCCTGTGGCTGGAGGCCGGAGCGTGGGGAGGCGGCTCCGTGACCGCGGACCGTGTCCGGGCACGGATGCTTGATGCGTCTTTCGCCCTGCGGAGATCGGCGGCCGCGCTCGAGGAGCTCACCGAGGGCGTGCGGGAGAGCGCCCGCAGCTACGCCGCCACCGAGGGTCGGGTGCAGCTGCGGATGCCCTGGGCCGGCGAGGTGTCCCCCTGGCCGGCAGCGCCAGCCAGCGGAGGAACCCTGGTGCCGACCCGCGGCCAAATGGAGGCCGCATTGGGTTCCGTGGCTGACGAAGTGGCCCTGCTGGCGGCCCTGGCGCTGCTGAAGACTGCAGGGGTGACGGAGCTGCGGCCCGTGACGGTAACCGCGCTTCCCGGGAAGCCGGAGAACATCCGGCTGGACGGAACGGCGGCCGGCCTGCTCGCCCGGTCGCAGGTGCTCAAGGACGAAAACGATCCGGGAGTGGTCGAAGTCCTCCGTATTGGGGAGGGCGGCAAAAACACCTTTGTCGTCGTCCTGCCGGGCACGCAGGGCTGGTTTTCCGACGGGGGATCCGTGCCGTTTGACCTCGCCGGAATGGGGGAGGCCCGGGGCCGCGAAAGCCAGTATGTTGCCGCTGCCGTGGCGGAAGCACTCCGGCAGGCTAACGCGGAAGCCGGCGATTCCGTGGTGCTGTCCGGATACAGCCAGGGCGGAGACCATGCCGCCAATGTCGCAGCGTTCCTCGCCACCGGAAGCCAGTATCAGGTGGACTTTGTGCTGACGGCCGGCAGCCCCACCGGCACGGCCAACCTCCCGCCGGGTGTGCCGGCCCTGCACCTGGAGCACGAACGGGACTGGGTCCCGGGGATAGACAGCATGCCCAATCCGGATACCCCGGACCGGGTCACCCTGACCCTGACGGATCCGGTTGCCACCCCCGAAGGGGAGCCGGCCGGCCTGGGCCCGGCGCACCGGCTGGAGAACTACCTCGACGGTGCGGCGCTCGCGGATGCCAGCGACGATGCTTCGGTGCGGACCGCGCTGGGATCGCTGTCCCTGGCGGTGGGGGCGGGCCAGGCCACCAGGCACTTGTACCGCTTTGAGCGGGAACCGCTGCCTGCACGTCCCCCTGCCCGGGTAGCCGCACCCGCGGACGTTTCAACGCCTACCCCGCCGTTCAGCCGGCTCCCGTCCAACAGATGACCGCCGGAGCGCTGCGGACGGTAGTGCCGGCCGCTAGCTGTACTCAGACAGCACGTTAGTTACACGGCAAATAGGTGAAGACCTCTTGGATTTGGTGGTTACTACACACCCGAAACTAAGAGGTCTTCACTCAAAGCTCTCCACAACTTGCGGGTCGTGGAGCATCTTCGCCGTCAAACTGCGAGGTTCATAATTGCCGCCGCCGTACGATGAGCCGCTCCGAAAAACTAACGGAGGTCGACCCAACGGTTCCGGCCAGCACTGGAGGAGGTAGCGTTCACTGGGCTCCTCTACTATTTGGTCTCGGTTGATGTCCCGACCGGAGGAGTAGATACGGAATCTGTACCGATGATGGTCCTGACTCTCCAGTGAACCGATCATTATCGACCTGACTTCGTCATTACCCAGAGTGAGCGTGCCTTCACCGAGCTTGACTGATGTCTCCTCGACATCTTCCCAATGATCATGTGTAAGCAACGTGGGTGCCTCGCTCAATACTTCCAGATTGATTAGCACTGGCCCTCCCCAAATGCCCGTGACCACCTGCAGTCCCAAATCTTGGAGAGGATCAGGCTCGGGTTGGCCTCGAGATGCCATGAAGGCCTCTACAAGCCGAGCCTGATCGACAGGAGGAGGCGATACCAGTAAGGAGAATCTGTGGTTACTCGCAGGTACGATCCAGCTTCCAGATCTGATCACGCCATTGCCTCCAGCAGTGTTAGAGCGAAGTCACAACATAGAAAACCAGGCCGGCAAACGCCCATCACCCATGTAACTAACGTGGTGCCTGAATACAGCTAGCGTCGGCCGCTAGCGCCGGCTGCGCCCCCGCGCGCCGGTCACGGTGTCCAGCACCATGGACACAACACTGATGATGACCGCCCCGAAAATGGCCGTCCAGAAGAAGGAATCCACCTCGAAACGGATGGGAGTGTAACTGCTCAGCCATGCCGTGAGTTCGAGCATGGCGGCGTTGATGATGATCCGGAAAAGCCCGAGCGTCAGGATGGCCAGGGGCAGGGTCAGGCCCTGCGCAATCGGGCGGACCAGGGCGTTGACCAAACCGAAGATCAAGCCGACAAAAAGGTAGGCCAGGACCGTGTCCAGGGTCGGGTTTCCTGTCATGCCGCCCGTTTCCGAGGTCAGTGTCAGGCCGGGAAGAAGCCAGCTGGCTACCCAAAGGGCAATGGCGTTCAGGACAATCCGCAGAAACAGTGTGACCATGCACCCATGCTGGCAGATGCCGGACCATTACTGTTAACGCCATGACCACTACCGAGAATGACACCGACGCAGCTGTACTTCCCGCCATCGGCATCTCCCCGCGGCCCATCGTGGGCCAACTGCCGCAGTACAAGGCGGGCAAGCCGCCGGTGGTCGTCAATGGGCTGGAGAGCTACAAGCTTTCCTCCAACGAAAACCCCTACGCTCCGCTGCCCGCCGTCCTGGACGCGATCAATGACCATGCCACGGTCAACCGCTACCCGGACCCGCTTTCCACGGAACTGCGCAACGAACTCTCTGCCTTCCTGGACATTCCCGCCGAAGACATCGTCACCGGCGGAGGCAGCTTGGGGGCACTGAACCAACTCCTGGCCACCTTCGCCGGACGGAACCCGGACGGAACAGCCGACGAGGTCATCTATGCCTGGCGTTCCTTCGAGGCGTACCCCATCAGCGTGGGCCTGGCCGGAGCCGCAAGCGTGCAGGTTCCGCTGCAGGCAGACGGGACCCACGACCTCGACGCAATGGCCGCGGCCATTACCGAAAACACCAAGGTCATTCTGCTGTGCACCCCGAACAACCCCACCGGGCCGGTCCTGACCACCGCACAGGTGGAGGCCTTCCTCGACCGGGTCCCGTCCGACATCATCGTGGTGATTGACGAAGCGTATGAAGACTTCGTGCGTGACCCGGCCGCCGTCAACGGCATCGACATGTACCGCAACCGTCCCAACGTGGTGGTCCTTCGCACGTTCTCCAAGGGTGCCGGGCTGGCAGGACTGCGGGTGGGCTACTCGGTATCCCACCCGCACATCACGGAGCACCTGCGCGTGGCCGCCGTCCCGTTTGCGGTCTCCACCATCGCTGAACAGGCAGCCATTGCGTCCCTCCGCCACCACGACCAACTTGTGGAGAGGATACAAGGACTGGTCGCGGAACGGACCCGCGTCGTGGAGGGCCTGCAGGGCCTTGGATGGAAGATTCCGGCGGCCCAGGGAAACTTCGTGTGGTTGGAATTGGGCGAGAACACCCCCGAGTTTGCAGCAATGGCAGAGCAGCAGGCCCTGGCGGTGCGGGCCTTCGGAACCGAGGGTGTGCGCGTGACCATCGGCGAGGAAGAGGCAAACACCCGGTTCCTGGAGCTATGTGCAACCTATACAAAAGGGCCGCGGGTTTCCTAGCGGGTCCTAAGTAGGGTCAAAAGCCGCGCCGTCGTTAGGCTGTGGGAAGTAACTTCCACACATATGCAAAACAGGGAATGTATTCCCGACGAGGCATATTTCTAGCGCGGGCGCGGCTTTTGCCGTCCAGGCGAGGAGCAGGCATGGACGTAGGACACCTGCCGGCAAGCGAGTTCAACGCTGCCGGACTTGAGCAATCCCTGATGGGTGCTCCCGAGGACAACCCTGTCCCGGACATGGTCCAGCTGCTCACCATTGACGGCGAGCTCCGGCAGGATGAGGCCTACAGCAGCTACGTGCAGGACCTGAGTCCCGAGGAGCTGCGCGGGTTCTACCGGGACATGTTCCTGGTGCGCCGCTTTGACGAAGAGGCCACGGCCCTTCAGCGCCAGGGCGAACTGGTGATGTGGGTGCCGCTCACGGGCCAGGAAGGTGCGCAGATCGGTTCGGGCCGTGCCCTGCTGCCCCAGGACTATGTGTTCCCCACCTACCGGGAACACGGCGTCGCCTATACCCGCGGACTGGAGCTGGCGCATCTGCTGCGCCGTTTCCGCGGCATCTCCCACGGCGGCTGGGATCCGCGGGAAGCGAACTTCCACCTCTATACGCTCGTGCTGGCCGCACAGGTGCCTCACGCCGTCGGCTATGCGATGGGTATGGCGCGTGACCGGCTCGTGGACCCGAAGCTCCCCGAGGCGGCCACCGTGGCCTACTTCGGCGACGGCGCGAGCTCCGAAGGCGACGTGCACGAGGGCATGGTGTTCGCCGCCTCGTACAACGCGCCGGTGGTGTTCTTCTGCCAGAACAACCACTGGGCCATTTCCGTTCCCACCGAGGTCCAGTCCAGGATCCCGCTGGCCAACCGCGCGCAGGGCTACGGTTTCCCGGGAGTACGGGTGGACGGCAACGACGTCCTGGCCGTCCACGCGGTGACCCGCTGGGCGCTGGAACACGCCCGGTCCGGCGGCGGTCCGGTCCTCATCGAGGCCTTCACCTACCGCATGAGTGCCCATACGACGGCGGACGACCCCACCAAATACCGGGTCAGCGCGGACGAGGAAGCCTGGCTGGACCGGGATCCACTGCTGCGGATGGAAAAGTTCCTGCGCAGCCAGGGGCTGGCCGGCGATGCCTTCTTCGCCGAATTGCGGAAGGAAGGCGCCAACATGGCCGTCCGGCTGCGCGAGAACGTGCAGCAGATGGAGGCACCCGGCTTCGAAGACGCCTTCGCCGATGTATACGCCGAAGCACACCCGTTGGTACGCGAGGAACTGGACGCCCATCGCCGGTACGAAGCCGGCTTCGCCGACACCGACACCGACACGGCCGCCGACACCGACACCGACACCACCTCCGCTTCCCGGGAGCAGACTGCATGAGCACCATGACCATGGCTAAGGCCATCAACGCCGGACTGCGCGCCGCGCTGGAAAGCCACCCGAACTCGCTGCTGATGGGTGAGGACATCGGCGCCCTCGGCGGGGTCTACCGGATCACGGAAGGGCTGCTGGCGGACTTCGGCCGGGACCGGGTGATGGACACGCCGTTGGCTGAATCGGGGATCATCGGTACCGCCATCGGCCTGGCGCTGCGCGGTTACCTGCCTGTCTGTGAAATCCAGTTCGACGGTTTCGTTTTCCCCGGCTTTAACCAGATCACCACCCAGCTGGCGAAAATGCACTCCCGCAGCGAGGGTGCGCTCAGCGCGCCGGTGGTCATCCGGATTCCCTACGGCGGCGGCATCGGTTCCATCGAGCACCACTCGGAATCGCCGGAAGCACTCTTCGCGCACACGGCCGGGCTGCGCATCATTACGCCGTCGAACCCGCAGGACGCCTATTGGATGATCCAGCAGGCCGTGGCCTGCAAGGACCCGGTGATCGTCTTCGAACCCAAGCGCCGGTACTGGCTCAAGGGCGAGGTGGATACCTCGGCGCCGACGTCGGACCCCTTCTCCGCACACATCGTGCGGGAAGGCACCGATGCCACCATCGTCGCCTACGGCCCGCTGGTCCCGGTGGCGCTGGCGGCCGCAGCCGCGGCGGAGGAGGACGGCCGTTCCGTGGAGGTGGTGGACCTGCGGTCCATCTCGCCGATCGACTTCGACACGGTTACCGAATCGGTGAAGAAGACCGGCCGGCTGATCGTCACGCACGAGGCACCCACCTTCGGCGGCATCGGCGGAGAAATTGCCGCCCGGGTGACCGAGCGGGCGTTCCTCTCCCTGGAAGCTCCCGTGCTCCGCGTGGGCGGGTTCCACATGCCCTACCCCGTGGCCAAGGTCGAAGAACACTACCTCCCGGACATTGACCGCCTGCTGGAGGCGCTGGACCGCTCGTTCTCCTACTGACGGACCCCGCGTCGGAACCCGGCCCGCCCCCTTTAGCTGCGCCCATCAGCAGCCCATACAAGATCGAGAAGCCATGACTGAAAAGACATTCAACCTGCCGGACGTTGGCGAAGGCCTGACCGAGGCCGACATTGTGCAGTGGAAGGTGCAGCCGGGCGACACGGTTGCCGTCAACGACGTCATCGTGGAAATCGAAACCGCCAAGTCGCTGGTTGAGCTTCCCTCACCGTACGCCGGAACGGTCTCCGCCCTGATGGTGGCCGAAGGCGAAACGGTTGACGTGGGGACGCCCATCATCAGCGTCACCGTGGGCGCGCCAGGTGCAGCATCTGCCCCCGCCCCGGCAGCGTCTGCCCCGGAACCGGCTGCCGCCCCGGCAGCGTCTGCCGCCCCGGCACCTGAAACGGGGGAGGCGCCCGCCGCCTCGCTCACCGGCACCGGCCCCAAGCCCGACGCCGTCCGCCGCCGGGAGCGCCGCCGTCCGGCCGCACCCGCGGCCCCGGCTGCTGCTGCAGAAACGGTGGCAAAGGCCCCCGTTGAGGCCGCAGTTGAGACGGCCGCCACCGCCGTCCAGGACCGGGTCAACCGGCTGGTCCAGCGGGTCCTTGCCAAGCCGCCGGTGCGCAAGGCGGCAAAGGACCTGGGCATCGACCTTGCCGAGGTGCCCGCCACCGGAGCAAGCGGTGAAGTTACCAAGCAGGACTTGATGGGCTTCCAGGCCCGGCGTGGCCAGGCGCCGGAATCCGCCGGGACGTTCGGCACAACCGGCACCGGAGCAGCCGATGCGCGGATCGAACGCATTCCGGTCAAGGGCGTGCGCCGTGCCACCGCGCGCGCCATGGTGGAAAGTGCCTTCAGCGCACCGCACGCGAGCATCTTCGTGGACGTGGATGCCTCCCGGACCATGGAGTTCGTGAAGCGGCTGAAGGCCTCCCGGGACTTTGAGGGGATCCGGGTTTCTCCGCTGCTGGTCCTGGCTAAGGCAGTCATCTGGGCCGCCGCCCGCAACCCGCTCGTCAACGCCGCGTGGGCCGGGGAAGAGATCCTCGTGAAGCACTACATGAACCTCGGTATTGCCGCTGCCACCCCGCGCGGACTGATGGTGCCGAACATCAAGGACGCCCAGGACCTATCGCTGAAGGAGCTCGCCGTCGCGCTTAACAACCTGACGGCCACGGCGCGGGAAGGACGGACGCCCCCGGCGGACATGCAGGGCGGCACCATGACCGTCACCAACCTCGGTTCGCTGGGCCTGGACACCGGCACGCCCATCATTAACCCGGGCGAGGTGGCGATTGTCGCCTTCGGGACCATCAAGCAGAAGCCGTGGGTGGTGGACGGAGCGGTGGTCCCGCGCTGGGTCACCACGCTGGGCGGTTCCTTTGACCATCGGGTGGTCGACGGCGACCTTTCGGCCCGCTTTATCGCCGACGTCGCCTCGATCCTCGAGGAACCGGCACTGCTGCTGGACTGACGCTGAACCGTGCCTGCCGCTAGCGGACCTTGGCGGATCCGACGGCGCTGACGAGGATGGGGGCCAGCCGGCGGATCCCTTCGCCGATGTCTTCCGACGACACCGCGCTGAAGGCCAGCCGAAGCTTGTTGGACGGACCCTCGCCGGGCGTGAATGCAGCTCCGGGGATAAAGACCGTGCCGGCGTCGATCGCTTCATAGAGCAGCGGATAGGTGTCCACGCCCTCCGGCAGCGTCACCCAGATGAAGAAGCCGCCGTCCGGCCGCGTCCAGGTAACCCCCTCGGGCATGTGCTCGTCCAGGGCGGCGAGCATGGAGGCGCAGCGGTCGGCGTAAAGGGCCCGCGAATCCTTCACATGGCCCATCCAGTCGTAGTCGCGCAGGTAGGCCGAGACCAGCATCTGGGTCAGCGGTGAGGGGCAGAGCACCACGGCTTCGCAGGCAAGGTAGAACCGCCGGTAGAGGTGGCGGGGAACCAGGGCCCAGCCAAGCCGGACCCCGGGGGCGAAAATCTTCGAAAACGAGCCCAGGTACAGCACGTCCTGGGGGTTCCCGGCCCGCATGGGTGCCAGGGGTTCGCCGTCGAACCGCAGCAGGCCGTACGGGTTGTCCTCCAAAACAAGGATGTTGTTCCGCCGGCAGATGTCCACCACCAGCTGCCGCCGTTCGGCGCTGAGCGTGACTCCGCTGGGATTGTTGAAACTGGGGATCGTGTAGAGCAGCTTGATGGTTTTGCCCTCGGCGCGCAGTTGGCCAATCCGCTGCTCCAGCGCCTCAGGGAGCAGGCCGTCGTCGTCCATCGGGACCGTTTGGACGTCCACCTCGTAGGCCTCGAACGCGTTCAGGGCGCCGACGTAGGTGGGGTCCTCGCAGAGGATGACGTCGCCGGGATCGCAGAACACCTTCGCGGCGACATCCTGGGCGGATTGGGAGCCCGTGGTGATCACAATGTCCGCCGGGTCGGCGTCGAGGATGCCCTCGGCTGCCATCACCCTGCAGGCCTGCCTCCGCAGGTCCTCCATGCCCTGTCCGCCGCCGTACTGCAGTGCCTCCAGTCCGTGCCGGGCAATGATGTTCCGGGCGGTCTCGCCCAGGTCTTCCAGGGGCAGGGAGCGCAGGTAAGGGCTGCCGCCGGCGAGGGAAATCAGCCCGGGCCGGATGGAAATGTCGAAAACGTCCCGCACCGCGGACTGCTTGATGTGGAAGGCGCGGTTGGAGAAGAGCATCTCATGGCGGTGCGCACCGGCGGCCCGCTCCAGGGCGGCCATGGTGTCTACGGGCAGTTCTACGGCATCGGAGAATTCCTCGCGGGTCATGGCACCCATGCTAACCCCGGGTGTTGACCTCTATGCAACGGCTGTTTCATACACGGTTGGCTGGATCTAGGTTCCCATCCCTAGATCCATCCGGCCTTGTGGGCCTTGATTCCGGCCTGGAACCGGCTCTCGGCCCCGAGTTCCTCCAGCATCCAGGCAATGTGCCGGCGGCACGTCCGGACGCTGATACCCACCCGGCGGGCGATGGCTTCATCGGAATATCCGGCGGCCAGGGCGGTCAGGACCGAGCGCTGGGTGCTGGTCAGCTCGTCCCGGGCCGGATTCTCCGTGAGAAACGGCTCGGCAAGGCCCCAGGCGAACTCGAACAGCAGCCCAAAGATGCGGATGAGGTTGGGATCGCGGATGACCAGGCCGGCAACGTCTCCGGGGTGCAGCTGGCGGGCAACCACCGCGACCTTTTCATCAAAAATCAGTGTCCGCAGCGGCATGTAGGGAAGTGTGCGGAACTGGCCGCCGGCCGCGGTGATGGTTTCCACCGCCTTGCGGGTGGGAACGTGGTCCCGGGTGCTGGAGTGGTAGAGCGTCTGCCGCTGGACGCCGCTGCGCAGCAGGTCCAGGTCCTTCTGCACGCTCTCTTCGTGGATGTCTGCATTTGCCCCCTGGCCCGGGCGGGCAATCAGGACGCGGTCCGTGGCGCTGCGCCCGTATTCGATCAGCACGCGCTGGACCTTGTCCTGGTCCTCCACCACCTCCACCGAGGAATCCGCCGCGAGCCGCTTGCGTGCCTCCACATAGGCGGGGGTCAGGGCGGCCATTTCCCGGCGCCGGGAATTGATCCGGCCGCGCAGCTGCAGCAGTGCCCGCTCGTCCGGATCCACCAGTTCGGCCAGTGCCACGTCAGGGGAAACGGCGGTGTAGCTGGGGCAGTCCGCAGCCTGCGCCAGCAGCAGGCACCGGGAGGTCAGTTCGGCGATGGCCGCGTCAATGGAGCGGCTGGTGTATCCCAGTGCCTCCGATGCATCTTCAGCCGTCCATCCGGGACGGCTGACGGCAAATCGGTAGACGTCCAGCGAAACCTGAGACAGCACGGCGAATCCTTTCAAAGCAGCAAGCTGAAGCCCCCACGGCTACCCTACCCAGCACAGCATGTTTCCGGTCCGCTCGTTACGAAAGTGCTTTATGTCGCCAACACACTGTGGAAAGTCGGACATGTCCGGTTAATGCCAACGACGGCGGCGCGGCCGGTACAGGAAGCAGAGGTGGGGCATGCCCGTTCAGGCGTCCGATTTCGGCACGGGTATGCCGGGTTCTGGTGCCGGAAGCGGCCATGTCCGGAACAGGGCAGCGGAGCCTATTTACAGACGCGTCAGCGGCGGGGGAAGCTTTCGGAGTCAAATCAAGGTGCCGGCTGAGCAACAGCCAAGAGATTCAAGGGGGACAGCAATCATGAAGAGCTGGGATTGGTTCTAACCATCGGCCCCCGAGGGGCCGAACACAGGAAATAACAACAATGCAGGCCCGCCCCAGCGGCGGTAACCAACCCCGAGGGGAAAGATCCACATGAGCCAGCTAGCTGCAGTTCGACCAGCCTCACGGACGCAAACCGGCACTCATTGGTGGTCACTCTCCATCCATACCGGGGGCTTCGATGTAGCGGACGGCATCATTGGAGAATTGGTTACCCCGCTGGCGGCGCAGGCGCAGGTCCTGGGAGCCCAGCGCTGGTATTTCACCCGGTGCTCGGATCCGGCCTTTGCGCACGTAAAGATGCGGGTGCTGGCAACCACCGAGACCTTGGACCGGCTGCAGTCGCTTTTGCCGGCCCTGCAGGAACAATCCAGCGGAGTGATCGGCCATCTGGAGACCAGCCAGCAGCTCACTGAACCCGCCACCGACCGGCTGAGCCCGGGCGGCGGAGAGCCTCAGGACCCGCGGATCGAAGCGGACCTCGCAAAGTACGGCGGGGTGGAGGGGCTGTCCCTCGCCGAAGAAGTATTTGAACTTTCCTCGGATCTGGCCAGCTGGGCAACCGCGCGTTTCCCCAAGGTCCAAAACCGGTGGGCGCTCGGGTCGCTGCTGCTCTTCGACGCGGCACGGAGCATGATGAAGGGCCCCCGCGCCTCGGCCTGGCCGGACCGGCGCCGTTTGTCCTGGGACTACTACTGGGACAGCCACCTGCGCAGCTGCACCGCCGGTTTTGGCCCCCGGGCGGCAGGCGTGCGGCAGGCAATGACGGTTCAGGTAGGCGCCAAGGTAATGCCGACGCACCGGCTGATGGCAGCCACTGCAGCAGAATCGGCGGTTGAAAACTGGCGCCGCCGGTGGTTCCGCGGCATCGACACTTACCTCTACCGGGCGGACAAGGCCCGGCTGAGCCGTAGCGCCCAGCACTTGACGGTATATCAAGCCCATATGCTCCTCAACCGCCTTGGTCTCAGCCTGCGGGAAGAAGCCGCCATGGGGCTGTACGCACGCACCTGGAGCCCGGAACGGGAATCAGTACTGCTGGATAAGCGCTGAAACGTGCGCACAATTGGGAAGGGGGCCCAGCCTGTGGCCGAACAAGAAGAGGTAGTGGTGGCAGACGCCCAAGACCTGGGTCTGGTCCTGGGCTGCTCGGAAGATCTGCTGGCCGATATGAAGGACAGCGGACTGCTGGAACCCTTCGGTGAAGCGTGGAATGTTGGGCCGGCCCGCGAATATCTGCGGGATGCTGCGTGGGCGGATCAGGCCTGGTATTGAGGCGCCGGGGTCCGCTGGACCGGTGCGGCAGAAACGCAGAAAGGGACGGACCATGTGGGTCCGTCCCTTTCTGCGTTTGTCCTGCGAAGGGTGCCGGTTTTGACGCCTAGGCTACGGAAATGGAAGCCTCGGCGAGGACGCGGACGGCTTCATTGAGCTGGGCCACTGTCTCGGGGTCGTCCTTGGGGTGGATTTCCGCGTAGCGGGTAACGGAGCCGCCAATCGCCAGGCGTACTTCCTCCACGACGCGTGCTCCGGCAATACCCACGGACTTCCGGGCATCATCCTGGGCCCATACGCCGCCGTACTGGCCGAAGGCCGCACCGATGACGGCGGTCGGCATTCCGGACACGGCGCTGGCGCCGAAGGGGCGGGACAGCCAGTCGATGGCGTTTTTCAGTACTGCGGGCATGGTGCCGTTGTATTCCGGGCTGATCAGCAGCAGGCCGTCGGAGACAGCAGCCGCTTCACGCAGTGCCAGTGCGGGTTCGGGGACAAGACCCTCGGCGTCGATGTCTTCGTTGTAGAAGGGGATCTCGCCCAGCCGGTCAAATACCTTCACCTCAACGCCCTCAGGGGCACCGCTTGCGGCCACTTCGGCGAGCTGGCGGTTGATGGATCCGGCGCGGAGGCTTCCGACGAGGGTCAGGATGGTGGTGCTCAAAATAGGGAACTCCTGTCTAGGCCGTGCCGATTCCCCCAGGCACGAACGCGGTTCTGTCTTCGATCGCTTAAACGGACCACGGTCCGGATATATTCCCTCCGGGTTACACTTGCGCGATGGAGGCAAGCAATCCCGTACCGTCCGGCATCCGCGGGGATGCGGAGCGCAACCGGCTCCGCCTGCTGGAGGAGGCCCGGGAACTCGTGGCGGCAGGCGGCGCCGATGCGCTGACCATGGAAGCCCTGGCCCAGCGGGCGGGATTGGGCAAAGGGACGGTCTTCCGCCGGTTCGGCAGCCGGTCAGGACTGATGCAGGCGCTCCTGGAGCACGTGGAGGCCGGTTTCCGCGCGGACTGGATGTCCGGTCCGCCGCCGCTGGGGCCCGGCGCGCCGGCACTCGCCCGGTTGCAGGCCTTCGGCTCGGCACGCCTGTCGATCCTTATGGTGAACAGCGAATTGGCCCGGGCAGCCGACATCGACCCCCGAACCCGCTACCGGAATCCGTCCCGTGCCCTCGCCGTGGCGCATCTGGCCGGGTTGCTGCGGGAAGCGGGTCCGGTGCGGGACCCCGAACTTGCCGCCTACCAGCTGGCGGCGTTCCTGGACGCCGGGCTGCTGCTTCATCTGCGCGGGGAGACGGGAATGGACCAGACGCGGCTTGAGCAGGGCTGGACGGACCTGGTGGCTGCCCTTGTCCGGGCCTAGCCCGGGACTGGCCCGGGACTGGCCGGGGACTAGTGGTCCGGATGCTCCAAACCGAGGGAGGCGATCAGGGACCGCAGCGCCCGGCGCAGTTCCTGGCTGTCCTCTGCGTCCAGGGTTACCTCCGCCTCGGCCAGCTGTGCGCACTTGATGGCCTCGCGGCCGGCTTCGGTGACGGCCCAGGACAAGACAGCCGGGCCGGTCCCGGCAGCCGTCTCCGGGTCCTCCGGCACACAGCCCTGCTGTTCCGCATATCCGGACGAAACAAGGGAAGACAACTCCCGCCGGACGGCCGGCAGCGGCTGCCTGGTACCTGCAGCCAGCGCGGTGTCCTTTACGGCGTCACCCGTTGCAGCTGCGGCCAGGAGGGTGAGCAGGGTGAAAGAGTTTCGGTTCAGGCCAAAGCGTTCCAAGGCGCCGTCGGAGGCTACATGGGTGACATGGGCAGCAGCGGACAGAAGCCGGGGGAAATAGCCCGGGGTGACCGGAGCGGTGTGGGATGCGGAAACGGAATCAGGGCCGTGACTGGAATCGGACTGCTCGGAGTTCCCGGACTGCTCGGAGTTCCCGGACTGGTCGGGGTTGACGTGTCGAAACGGCACTTGTTCCTTGGGGTCTAAAAGAGGGTGCGGCTGTGCAGAAACAGGCCTCGGCCACGTCTTGACCAGAGGACAGCTTACGGTGGACTATCCGGCGCTGACAAGCGGGATTATGGCGGCGGACGGCTTGGCGGAGCCGGAACCGCCCGTCACCGTACAGTCACCCGGGGACCCGAATACCGGTGTGATGAGCACCTCAGATAGCTTTGTACGATGCACATCAAGGACCGGATCGAAGAAGCCCCGATGAGTCGGCGGCAGGTGGCCATCATTGCCATCTGTACAGCCTTGTACATGATCGACGGTTTCGACGTCCTGGTGATGGCCTTCAGTGCAAGCCATGTGGAAGAAGAATGGGGGCTGAACGGCGCGCAGCTGGGCTACCTGCTCAGCGCAGCACTGGTGGGGATGGCGGTGGGCTCCATCTTCGTCTCCACGGTTGCCGACATCTTCGGCCGGCAGCGCACCATGCTGGTCGGTGTGTGCATTGTCGGACTGGGGATGTTGGCGTCCTTCTTTGCCCCGAACTATGCGGTGCTGCTGGTTCTTCGCCTGCTCACCGGCTTGGCCATTGGCACACTGCAGGCGACCATCGGCGTTTTTGCCTCGGAGTTCTCCAACGCAAAGCGGCGCTCCACCGCCCTGTCCATTGTCACCATCGGCCAGCCCATTGGCGGGGTGCTGGGCGGGCTGGCCAGCGGCGTGCTGATCAGCCAGTATGGTTGGCGGTCCGCGTTCCTGCTCGGAGCGGTTGCAACCTTCCTGATGATTCCCCTGGTGATGAAGGTGTTCCCGGAATCGGTGGATTTCCTGCTGGCCAGGCGCCCGGCGGACGCACTGGCGCAGCTCAACCGCAGCCTGCGCTCAATAGGGCAGCCGCCAGTGGATGCCCTTCCGGACGCCGTACCGGTGCGGCGGAAGACCTCTCGGTTTGCCGACGTCCTCACCGGTTACAACACACGGCGCACCATCCTGCTGTCCCTGGCCTATTTCATCCTGATGGCCAGTTTCTACTTCGCGAACTCCTGGACACCCAAGCTGATCACGGCCAGCGGGTTCACTGCCCGGGACGGGATCAACGCCGGTGTCCTCTTCAGCGTCGGCGCCATTGCCGGCGGCATAACGCTGGGCCTGTTCGGTGCGCGTTTCCCGATGCGCAAGGTCCTGGCGGTGTTCTTTGTGGCCGGAGCGGCAACCTTTGTGGTCTTCGCGAATTCAACCACCGGATCAGTGGGCTGGGCCCTCTTCGCCGCCGCGCTGGTGGGCTTCGGCTCCAACGCGCCGATTGCCGGGATGCTTGCCATTAGCCCCACCTACTACACCAGCGAGGTCCGGGGCACGGCGCTGGGCCTGGTGATCGGCATGGGCCGGCTTGGGGCCATCATTTCGCCCATTCTTGCCGGCGCCCTGATCGACGGCGGCTGGAGCGCCGGGGACCTCTACTTCCTGTTTGTGCTCCCCATGGCCCTGGGCGCCGTCGTTATTTCCAGGCTGGGCAAGCCGGTGCTGCACGGTCCGGTCGAGAAGCACCCGGCCCCCGTCCGCTAGCGGGGCACAGCCCGCCAATATGGCCGGTACCCGGGTCCGCGCGAACGGCTGCGGACCCGGGTACCGAGCGGGGTTAGGACGCGACCAGTTCCGGCCAGTCGGCGGCAAGTTCCAGGCCGTGCGCTGCCGAGACGGAGGAATGCGTCACCTTGCCGCCGGCGATGTTCAGGCCGTGCGCGAGGTCCGGATATTTCTGGGAGGCAGCGGCAACACCGAGGTTGGCCAGCGCCACCGCATACGGCAGGGTCACATTGGTCAGCGCGTAAGTGGAGGTGTTGGGCACCGCGCCCGGCATGTTGGCAACGCAGTAGAACAGCGAGCCGTGCACCCGGAACGTGGGATCCTCATGGGTGGTGGGGTGGCTGTCTTCGAAGCAGCCGCCCTGGTCCACGGCGATGTCCACGAGGACGCTGCCCGGTTTCATCCGCGCCACCATGGCGTTGGTGACGAGCTTGGGCGCCTTGGCCCCGGGAACCAGGACCGAGCCGATCACCAGATCCGCGTCCACCACTGCGCGTTCAATTTCGAATGCGTTGGAGGCTACGGTCTTGATCCGGCCGGCGTACAGCGCATCCAGCTCCCGGAGCCGGTCAATGTTGATGTCCAGCACCGTGACATCGGCATGGCCTCCGACGGCGGCTGCAGCGGCGTTGGTGCCGGCCACGCCGGCACCGAGCACCACCACTTTGGCGGGCCGCACGCCCGGCACCCCGCCGAGCAACAGGCCCGGACCGCCGGCCGGAGCCATCATGGACTGGGCGCCCACCTGTACCGAAAGCCGGCCGGCAACTTCGGACATGGGGGCAAGCAAGGGCAGGGTGCGTCCGCGCTGCACGGTTTCATAGGCAATGGCGGTTACACCGCTTTCCAAGAGTGCCGCGGTCAGCTTTGGCTCGGCGGCCAGGTGGAGGTAGGTGAAGAGGATCAGGCCCGGCCGGAAATGCCGGTACTCGGAGGCGATGGGTTCCTTGACCTTCAGGACCATGGCGGACTGGGACCAGACGTCGTCGGCTGAGTCCAGGATCTGCGCCCCGGCCGCGGTGTATTCCGCATCAGTGATATTGGAACCGGTGCCGGCACCGCTCTGTACCAGCACCTCATGGCCGTGGGTGCGCAGTTCATGCACGCCGGAGGCAGTAATTGCTACGCGGAATTCATTGTTCTTGATTTCCTTGGGGATACCGATGATCACAGTATTGCTCCGTCAGTAGGGTCAGCCGGCGAGGTGTCCGCCGACACAGCCCCAGCATAGATGCCGATCCGGCGTGCCGGCAGACCGCTGCAGGACCGGTTTCCCGGCGCTTGTCCGGGTCAGCCGGCGTTGCCCTGCGGGCGGGCTTCCTTAGCGGCCTTCGCGGCCTGCTGGGACTCCAGCCAGGACTGCACGTCCTCCATCCGGATCCGGCGGTGCGAACCGCGGTACTCCACCGGGATGATGCCTGCGTCGGTCAGGTTCCGCAAGTAGGTGTGCGATATTCCGGCAGCAGCAGCGGCCTGCGAGGTAGTCAGCAGAGGCATGGGTCCGGCCGGCAGGGGTGCGTCCTGGCCGGCGTCCGCCGGAGCGGGGGCCGCGGTGGACAGGGTAACGGGGGACCCGTCCGCAAGGCGCGAGAGCAGGTCCAGTACGGCGTCGCGGGCGGTGTCCGGCAGGCGCAGTGCCGTGCCGTCCACGAAGACCGTTACGTCGCCGGCGGCGAGGGCCCGCTTCAGGGCACGGATGTCTTTGTCCGGCAGCGCCGGTACGGTTCGGGAACTCTGGCTCATGGCCCTAATCTTGCCAAACGAATCTGCCCCCGGCAGCCACCCAAGCCGTGTGGGATCCGCCTGGACATGATCAAATGGCGGGAGGAACGGGCGCCGCAGCACCGGCCGGGCGGAAACACGGCGGCCGCAGGGCAGGGATTTCAAGGGAGAGTTCATGGCTATCAACGGCAGCAGGTCCATCCGCGGCGCAGTCCTGGAAACCATTGGCGCCCCGCGCCCCTACGCCCGGTCCCGGCCGGTGGCCGTCCGTGACCTGATGCTCGACGCTCCGGGCCCGGGAGAGATCCTCGTGCGCATAGAAGCTGCCAGCCTGTGCCACTCGGACCTGTCCGTGGTGAACGGCAGCCGGGTCCGGCCGCTGCCCATGCTGTTGGGCCATGAGGCCGCCGGCAGGGTGGAGGAGCTGGGGGAGGGGGTGGAAGACCTGGCCGTGGGCCAACGCGTGGTGATGGCCTTCCTGCCGCGCTGCGGCGAATGTGCCGGTTGCCGCACGGACGGCAAAATGCCGTGCCTTGCGGGTTCGGCGGCCAACAACGCCGGCACCTTGCTCGACGGCGGCATGCGCCTGCACGGCGAAGACGGGGAGGAGGTGCGCCACCACTTGGGGGTCTCCGGCTTCGCCAGCCACGCGGTGGTCAACCGTAAATCCGTGGTTCCGGTGGAGGATGACATCCCCCCGCAGGTGGCGGCCCTGCTGGGCTGCGCCGTGCTTACCGGCGGCGGCGCGGTGCTGAACCCTGCCCGCCCGGGCAAGGACGACGACGTCGCCGTGGTGGGACTTGGCGGCGTCGGCATGGCAGCCCTGCTGACCGCACTTTCCCTGGAGGTCCGCAGCGTGATCGGCATCGACTCCCTGCCGGAGAAACTGGCCCGGGCAAGGGAACTGGGGGCGGACGCCGTCTACACTCCGCAGGAAGCGCTCGAGGCCGGGATCCGCCCAGCCCTGGTCATCGAGGCCGCTGGGCACCCCCGTGCGTTTGAAACTGCCGTTCGGATCACCGCTGCCGGCGGGACCACCGTGACGGTGGGGCTGCCTGCTCCTGATCAAACTGCCGAAATTCTGCCGCTGACCCTCACTGCGGAGGCCCGCACCATCATCGGCAGCTACCTTGGCTCCGCGGTTCCGGCCCGGGACATCCCCGTTTACGCCCAGCTGTGGCGGGAGGGGAAGCTGCCGGTGGAGGAACTGGTTTCCTCGACCATCGCCCTGGATGACATCAATGCCGCCATGGACACCCTGGCGGACGGAAAAGCCATCCGCCAGGTGATCCTGTTCCAGGACCCGGCAGCCCCGGAATCCCGTGGCTAGGCCGCCGCTGCGCGGCTGGGAGCCGGACATCCTCGGAGAGGGCTTCGAGCAGCTCACCCTGGACCTTCCCGGCGGCAACGTTGCGACCCTGGTCCGCTACACGCCGGCCCCGGGAAACGAGGTACTCCCCGCCGGTGTCCGGCAGGTTCCGGAACTGATGCTTTCCGGCGTGGATGCCGGCAGCGAAGGCTTGGATGTCCTGTACGTGCACGGCTGGTCCGATTACTTTTTCCAGACCGAGCTCGCGCGCTATTGGGCTGCGCAGGGGGCCCGGTTCTTCGCCCTGGACCTGCACAACTACGGCCGTAGCCTGCGCCCCGGGCAGGAACCGGGGTATGTGCAAAGCCTCAGCGACTACGACGCGGACCTGGAAGCGGCGCTGGACGCCATGGGCCAGGGTGCAGCGGACGCCCGGCCCCTGCTCCTGCTGGGCCATTCCACCGGTGGCCTCACCTTGTCCACGTGGGCCTACCGTCACCCGGGACGGGCCGCGGCACTGATCCTGAACAGTCCCTGGCTGGAGTTCCAGGCAACGGAACTGGCCCGCCGCATGATCTCCCCGCTGGTCAGCATGCAGGCACAGCGCCGGCCGCGGATGCCGCTGCCTCCGGTGGATCCGGGCATCTACAGCCGGACGGTGTCCGCGGCTTTTAGCGGCGAATGGAACTACAACACACAATGGCGGCCGGTCCGGGGCTTTCCGGTGACCGTGGCGTTCCTCAATGCGGTGTTTTCCGCTCAGGCCACCGTAGCCACCGGGCTGCGGCTGAACGTGCCCGTGCTGGTGCTCCTCTCGGACAAGAGCTACCTGCACCCGCGCTGGTCTGAAGATGCCGAACGATCCGACGTTGCCCTGGATGTGAATGTGGTGGCCCACCGGGCGCTATCGCTGGGCCCCTCGGTCAGCGTGGTGCGGATAGCCAACGCCATGCATGACGTGTTCCTCTCTGCCCCGGTGGTCCGGGCGCAGGCCTACAATGCCATCACTCGGTGGTCCGGCGGGTACCTGCGGTCCCGCGCCTAGTCGATCAACTCGTAGGCGGGAAGGGTAAGGAAATCGGGGTAATCCGCTGACAGGCTGATCGAGCCGATCAGTTTGCTGGCCGGCTCGAAATACCCGGTGTACATCTCCTCTGACACCTCGCCGCGGAGCCGCTCGGTCTCCTCCGCCAAGAGCCGGCTGACCAGGTCCTCGGTCACGGTCTCGCCGGTGTCCTCCAGGACTACGTGGTTCCGGACCTGCTGCCAGACCTGGGAACGGGAAATCTCGGCGGTGGCGGCGTCCTCCATCAAATTGCGGATGGCCACGGCGCCGTTGCCTGAAAGCCAGATGGCCACATAGTTGACGGCCACGTACAGGTTGGAGCGCAGCCCGGCCTCGGTGATCGACCCGCCGGCGGTGCTGACATCGAGCAGGTCCGAGGCGGTAACCGACACGTCTTCGCGCAGCCGGTCCACTTGGTTCGGCTTGTCGCCCAGCACGCCGTCGAAGACCTCCATGCAGGTGGCCACCAGATCCGGGTGGGCCACCCAGGAACCGTCAAAACCGTCACCGGCCTCCCGGGTCTTGTCCGCCTTCACCTTTTCCAGCGCAGCTGCCGTGGTTTCGGGTTCCCGCCGGTTGGGGATGAAGGCAGCCATGCCGCCCATGGCGAAGGCACCCCGGCGGTGGCAGGTCTTCACCAGCAGCTCGGTGTATGCCCGCATAAACGGTGCCGTCATGGTCACGTCCGCGCGGTCCGGCAGGAGGAAGGACTTCCCGGCGTCGCGGAAGACCTTGATCATGCTGAACAGGTAGTCCCACCGCCCGGCGTTCAGGCCCGAGGCGTGCTCCCGCAGTTCGTAGAGGATTTCCTCCATTTCAAAGGCCGCCGGAATGGTCTCGATCAGCACGGTGGCGCGGACCGACCCCTGCGGCACGTCCACGTACTCCTCGGCAAAGCTGAAGACATCGTTCCAGAGGCGGGCTTCGAGGTGGCTCTCCATCTTGGGCAGGTAGTAGTACGGTCCCTGGCCGTTTTCCAGCAGCTGTTTCGCGTTGGCGAAGAACTGCAGGCCGAAGTCCACCAGCGCACCCACGGCAGGTTCGCCGTCGATCAGCAGGTGTTTTTCCGGCAGGTGCCAGCCGCGCGGGCGCATCACGACGACGGCGAGCGGAACGTCCGTGCGCAGTGAGTATTCCTTGCCGTCCGGTGAAGTGTAGGAAAGGTCGCCGCGGGCTGCACGGTAAAGGTTCACTTGGGAATCCACCACGTTGTGCCACGTGGGCGTGCAGGCGTCCTCAAGGTCGGCAAGCCATACCTTGGCCCCCGAATTCAGGGCGTTGATAGCCATCTTGGCGGGGGACGCCGGACCCGTCATTTCCACCCGGCGGTCCTGCAGCGCGGCCGGCGCCTCGGCGACCTTCCAGTCACCGCTGCGGATATCAGCGGTTTCGGAAAGGAAATCCAGCGTTCCGCTGGCCGAGACCTCCCGGCGGCGGACAGCGCGGGCGGCCAGGCGCTCGTCGCGGGTGCTGCGGAAGCGGCGGTGGAGTTCTTCAATGAATTCCAGTGCTTCGGGAGTCAGGATGTGCTCCGCTCCCTCCGCGGGGGAGGAGTCGGTTACTTCAACGGCCATGATGGTTCTCCTGTGAACGGTGCCCCGGCGGAGGGGGGAGTGGCGGAAACCAGCGGGAAAACAGGCGGGTGATCCCGGTTACTTCTTCCGTATCGTGGATATTATTGTCTGGTAAATGGAAGTTCAAGGGTGCCGTCACCGCCACTGGGTCATCGCGGCCGTGAGGTGTTCCCGTGCCCGGGCCAGCCGCCCGCGCACCGCCGGCGGGCTGATCCGCAGGGCGGCACCGATCTCCGCATAACTCTGGCCGTGGACCTCGCGCAGCAGCCAGCAGGCCCGCTGGTCCGCCGGCAGCAGGGACAGTGCGCGCCGCAGGGTTTCAAGTTCTGCGGAAACCTCGGCACTGTGGTGCGGATCGGCTCCGCGCCGGGTTGCCCCCGCATCCAGTGCCGCTGCCAGGTGCTCGGTTCCGGGCAGGTCCTGCGGATGCGCGGTGCGGTGGCGGAGTACGTCCAGGCAGCGGTTGGTGGCGGTGCGGTAAACCCAGCCGCCGAACGCCTCGCCCCGGTCCAGCGTGGGCAGCATCCGCCAGCCGGCCGTGAGGGTGTCCTGGACTACGTCCTCGGCGTCGCCGCGGTCCCGCAGCATCCGGTAGGCGAGCCGGAACAGCCGCCCCTGATAGAGGGCCACCAGATATTCGAAGGCTGGGAGGTCGCCGCTCCGGGCCTGCGCCACCAACGCAGCCTCGTCCGGGAGGGAAAGTGCGGTCCCGGCACGGCCGCGGGGAGAATGGTTATGTGCCGCCTGCGGCAGCTCGGATCCTGCCATGGTGTCCCTGTTCCGTCCGGCAGCGACCGGACCATGCCCCGATTTTCCCAGAGGGCGGACCCGGGCGGAACAACACCGTCCCGGGCGGCGGGAAAGATAGCCAAACTTTGGCTTTCGCCGTGACGAATCCGGCCCGCGCACGTCATTAATTCTGTAAGGGACGTGCGCGGTGAGTCCGCGTTGATACGCAGGAGATGATTTCCATGGCAGATCCGTCAAAGACCCCCACGCCGTCAGCGCCGAGTCCGCGGGGCGCGCAGAGCGTCGAAAGCGCACAAGGGATGCAGGGAGCACCGGGGCAGGGAGCGCAGGGGCAGGGCACACTGAGCACCCCGGAAGCGCCGGCGCCCCCAGACGCCCAGCGCAGGTCGGGGCCGCTGCAGACACCCCGGGGCGACACCACCATTGAGGAAACCGTGGTGCAGAAGCTCGCCGGCATGGCCACCCGCGAGGTGCCCGGGGTGTATGCCATGGGCAATGCGGCGCGCCGGGCCTTCAGTTCCATGACGGAACGGATACCGGGTTCGCAGACAAATGTCAGCAACGGCGTCTCGGTGGAAAAGGGTGAGCGGCAGGCGGCGGTGGACGTCAGCATTGTGGTGGAGTACGGCTACTCCGTAGTGGAGGTCAGCCAGGGCATTCGGCGCAACGTCATCCGGTCCGTGGAAAACGCCACCGGGCTGGAGGTCCTCGAAGTGAATGTCAACGTCACCGACGTGCACCTGCCCGGGGACAACCAGGACGAGGACGACGACAGCCAGGATGCCAAGCCGTCCAAGAGCCTTGAGTAAACAACAACCAAAAGGAGGACTCCATGTCTGCAACGCGGTGGTGTCTGGTAATCGGGCTGGTGCTGGGAATCGTGCTGGCCTTCGGTGGTTGGGTGCCGTTCCTCATCACGCTCCTGTTCGGCTTGATTGGACTGATGGTGGGGCTGGTGGCGGACGGGAAGGTGGACGTCCAGGGAATGCTCGGTAGAGCGTCAAGCCGATGAGTATGCCCTCGGCGCAGGTGCCGCTGCGGCCGGCCCGGGACATCAATGACCGCGGGGAAACCGTCCTGGCCCGGCGGGTGCTCGAAAAAACCGCCAGCCAGGTGGCCCGGGACGAAACCTTCGCCGGCGGCAGCAGCGGAGGCTTCCTGGGCATAGGCGCACGGGCGGACCTTTCCGCCCGGCCGGATGCCAGCGTCCAGCTGGCCGGCAATATCGCCAGCCTTAAAGTGACGGTGGGACTGCCTTATCCGGTGCCGCTGCGCCAAGCCACGGAACAGTTGCGGCGGCGGATCACCGAACGGGTCACGGCCCTGACCGGGGTGCAGGTGCGGCAGGTGGACATCACGGTGGCCTGGCTCCGTCCGCCGCAATCCGAACCCCGCCGGAGGAAGCTGCAATGAGTGCCAGAATCCATCCGCCGGTGTCCATGCGCCGCCGGCCCAGCCGGTCCGTACCGGCAACGATCACCGCTGTCCTGCTGCTGGCCCTCGGAGTGGCCCTGGTGTGGGCCGCGGTGCTCCGGCTCGTCAACGGAAGCTGGCCGGTGTTCGTCACTGAACCCCTGCGCTGGCTTCGGGAGACCAGCTGGGACAGCACCCAGGGATGGACCGCCGCCGTCATCCTGGGCGTGCTTGGCCTGATCCTGCTGCTGTGCGGCATCATTCCGGGCGAGTACCGCTCCTTGCCGCTGCGGGCCAAGCCGGTGAACATGCCGGGGATGCCGGGAGCGGCGGACACCGGCGGAGTACCGTCGGTCCGGGGCGGCGAAACCGTGGTGATGAGCCGCCGGGCAGTTGCCCGGCTTGCGGCCTCCACATGCGACCACATTGACGGGGTGGCATCAGCTTCCGCCACCGCCTCCGCGCGCCGGGTCCACCTGGACGTCACGACGGCGCTGCACGGCACCTCGGACCTGGAGCACTGGGTGGTGGACGGGGTGCGCTCCCGCCTGGCGGCCACCGGCCTGGACCCCGTGCCGGAGGTTACCGCCAGCATCCGGACCAGGGAGTAGGAAGGGCAGTCCCATGAGAGCACATGCCGGACCAGCGAACCGGACCTGGCTGATTGTCCTGGGGATCATCCTCCTCGCCGCCGGGGTCCTGGCCGCACTGATCGCAGGAGGAGCGCTCAAAGGCACGGCCGCTGCGGACCCGTCGGAACCACTGCTGGCGGACGGGGAAGGTTTCCTCAGCGGGGAGTACGCGCCGTGGGGTGTCCTGCTCGCCGGAGTGGTGCTGGGGCTGCTGGGCCTGTGGTGGCTGCTCGCCCAGATTCCGCGGAACCGGGCGGCGGGAACGTTCCGCCTGCAGGAAGACCCCACGCACGGCATCACGGTGTGCGACCCGCAGATCCTGGCGGCCGCAGCCAACCGGGAAACCGCGGAGCTCCCCGGCGTGGTGGGCTCAACCGTCCGGCTGCGCGGCACAGCCGACGAACCGGACCTGGCCATGAAGGTCACGGTGAACTCGGATGCCGATGTGCAGGGCGTAATCGGCCGGATCCAGCACGAAGTAGTCCCGCACCTGGTTTCCGCGCTGGAAGTGCCGCTGAATACCTTCGGGCTGGAAATTGACGCAAGCGCCAAGGCGGGCGCCCCGGGAGGCGGCGCAGCGGTCAGCTCCCGGGGGACAGTGGTTTATTAGCCGCGGACCGGTGTTCCGGCGTCGGCCAGTCCGGCGCGCTCGCGGGCGACGGCGTCGCGGTGCGCTGCCACCCGTGCCTGGTGCACGGGAGTGCGGCGCAGGAACGCGTACACAATGCCCAGGAGGACAAACCAGATGGGGGTCACCAGCAGGGCCTGCAGCGTGTCCGGCTGGGTGGTAAGGGCCCACAGGAGGAACGCGAAGAACGCGAACACCACGTAAACCATGACGACGCCGCCGGGCATCGGAAACTTCGACGCCGCGTGCAGCTGCGGGCGGCGCTTCCGGTAGACCAGGTAACTGGCCAGGATGATGGACCAGACGAACATAAAGCACAGCGCCGAAATGGTGGTCACCAGGGTGAAGGCCGCGCTCACCGACTCGCCTGCGTACAGCAGGACAACGCCGGCCAGCAGGAAGGTGCAGGAGAAGAACAGCGCGTTCTGCGGGACCTTGCGCCGGGACAGCCGGCCGAACGGCCGGGGGGCGTCGCCGTCGTGCGCCAGACCGAAAACCATGCGCGAAGTGGAATATATCCCCGAGTTCGCCGACGAAGCCGCGGAAGTGAGCACCACAAAGTTCACCACGGCCGCAGCAGTGCCGAGCCCGGCGAGGGTGAACATGCCCACGAACGGGCTCTCGTCGGCGCTGAACTCGTCCCACGGCACCACTGCCATCAGGATGGCCAGGGCGCCTACGTAGAAGAGCAGGATGCGGATCGGAATGGAGTTCACGGCGCGCGGCAGGTTCTTTTCGGGATCCTTGGTTTCGGCGGCGGCGGTGCCCACCAGTTCGATGCCGACAAAAGCGAACACGGCAATCTGGAAGCCGGCAACAAAGCCCATGGGCCCGGTGGGGAAGAACCCGCCGTGCTCCCAGAGGTTCCCGAAGCCGGCCGTCACGCCGTCGCCGTGGGTGAAGCCGGTAAGGATCATCACCAGGCCCACCACAATCAGGGTCAGGATGGCCACAATCTTGACCAGCGCGAACCAGAATTCGGTTTCACCGAAGGCCTTCACCGAGGGCAGGTTCAGGGCCAGCAGCAGCAGGATGCAGGCCAGCGCCGGAATCCACAGTGGGGCGCTGCCCCACCAGAAGGTCACGTAATGGGCAATCGCCACTACGTCGGCAATGCCGGTGACCACCCAGCAGAACCAGTAGGTCCAGCCGGTGAAGAAACCGGCCCACGGGCCGAGGAGGTCCGCGGAGAAATCGCTGAAGGACTTGTAGTTGAGGTTCGAGAGCAGCAGTTCACCCATGGCCCGCATCACGAAGAACAGCATGAAGCCGATGATCGCGTAGACGAAGATCACTGACGGGCCGGCCACGGAAATGGTTTTGCCCGAGCCCATGAACAGGCCGGTGCCAATGGCTCCGCCGATGGCCAGCAGCTGGATGTGGCGGCTGGACAGGGAGCGGGCAAGATGCGGCTGCGGGGAGTTGTTTTGCGGCGCGGAAACAGCGCTGTCGCTCGGTGGGCGGGTAATGCGCTCAGACATCAAAATCCTTCTAATAGGCACCCGCCGGCAGCTAACCGCCGTTATCGCCTATGCCGCTCCCCGGGGGGGACAGCACCTTGCTGTTGGCGCTGCCGCCGACATTTCAGTTTGAAAGCCGCTTGCTGGCCCCGTCAAATCAGAGGATTGTGACGTTGCAGGTCACAGGGCACATTCGCGGCCGGCTGCTCCCCCGCGCCCGGGTGTGTCGAGGGGTTGAGGCGGTGCAGGCGGCAGGTTAGAGTTTGCTGTGTCACATGCGTGTGACACCTACAAATGAACATGCCTTTATCAGCCGTGGCGGGAGAGTCCTGCCGGATGCACATGAGCATCGCGCCGGGCGCCGTAGGAGCAAACCCTCCCCGGGAATCTCTCAGGCCCCTGTACCGCCAGGGCGAGGCAACTCTGGAAAGCAGTTCCGGCACGGCCGGAACTCACCGACGGTGCAAGCGGAAGTACACCCGCGGAATCTCTCAGGTCCAATACAGAGCGGGGAGGAGCCTTCGTTAGTTGGCGTACCCCCGTCTGCCTTTCCTGGAGCCCCTCATGCCTGTAGATCCGTCCTCCTCTACCCTTGCCGCCGCGTTTGCGGACCGGCATATCGGTGCCCGTGCCGACGCCGTTGAAACCATGCTCAAGGCCGTGGGGTATGACACCCTGGACGGGCTGGCAGACATGGCCGTTCCCGCCGCCATCCGGCAGGGCTTCCCGCTGGTGCTGGATCCGGCAAAATCCGAAGAGGAAACCCTCGCCGCCCTGCGGAAGATCGCCGGGAAGAACAAGACCGCCGTCCAGATGATCGGCCAGGGCTACTACGGCACCCACACTCCGCCGGTGATCCTGCGCAACGTCGTGGAGGACCCGGCCTGGTACACCGCCTACACCCCGTACCAGCCCGAAATCTCCCAGGGCCGCCTCGAAGCGCTCCTGAACTTCCAGACCATGGTCCAGGACCTCACTGCCCTGCCCATTGCCAACGCCTCCCTGCTGGATGAAGCCACCGCCGTGGCCGAAGCCGTGCTGCTGATGCGCCGGTCCAACAAGGCCCACAGCAACGGCGCCATTGTGCTGGACTCCGAAGCCTTCCCGCAGACCATCGCCGTGGTGAAGGGCCGGGCCAAGGCGCTCGGCTTCGACGTCATCGTTACCGATCTGGCCAACGGACTCCCCGAGGGTGAGCTGGCCGGCGTCGTCCTCCAGCAGCCCGGTGCCTCCGGTGTGGTCCGCAACCAGGCGGCACTGATTGCCGAAGCCAAGGAACGCGGCGCCCTGGTGACCGTGGCCGCGGATCTGCTGGCCCTGACCCTGATCACCCCTCCCGGTGAGCAGGGCGCGGACATCGCCGTGGGTTCGGTGCAGCGCTTCGGCGTTCCGCTGTTCTTCGGCGGCCCGCACGCCGCCTACATGGCCGTGCGCAAGGGCCTGGAACGTTCGCTGCCCGGCCGTCTGGTCGGCGTTTCCAAGGACTCCGCCGGCACCCCCGCCTACCGGCTGGCCCTGCAGACCCGCGAACAGCACATCCGCCGGGAGAAGGCCACGTCCAACATCTGCACCGCGCAGGCGCTGCTGGCCATTGTCGCCTCCATGTACGCCGTCTACCACGGACCCGAAGGCCTGACGGCGATTGCCCGCCGAGCGCACGAGTCCGCCCGGTCCCTGGCCACCGCCCTGCGGGCCGCCGGCGTCGAGCTGCTGCATGAGTCCTTCTTCGACACCGTGACAGCCAGCGTTCCCGGCCGTGCCGCGCAGATCATTGCCGCCGCCGAAGCGAAGGGCATCAACCTGCGTTCAATCGACGCCGACACCGTGGGCATCTCCGCGGATGAGACCACGACGCCGGCCGTCATCGCCGAGGTGGCCGCCGCGTTCGGTGCCTCCCCGGTGGATTCGGCGGACGGCTTCGAGCTGCCCGCGGACCTGCTGCGCACCTCGGAGTTCATGACGCACCCGGTGTTCGCCTCCTACCGCTCCGAAACCCAGATGCTGCGCTACCTGCGCCGCCTTTCGGACCGTGACCTGGCCCTGGACCGGACCATGATCCCGCTGGGCTCCTGCACCATGAAGCTCAACGCCACGGCCGAAATGCAGGCCATGACCTGGCCCGAGTTCGCCTCCATCCATCCCTTCGCCCCGGATTCCCAGACCGAGGGCTGGCGGGAACTGATCGCGGACCTGGAACAGAAGCTGGCCGTCATCACCGGCTACGACACGGTGTCCATCCAGCCCAACGCCGGCTCGCAGGGCGAACTGGCCGGGCTGCTGGCCATCCGCGGCTACCACCACTCCCGCAATGATGAGCAGCGCACCGTCTGCCTCATCCCGGCCTCGGCCCACGGCACCAACGCTGCCTCCGCCGTCCTGGCCGGGATGAAGGTGGTGGTGGTTGCCACCGCCGACGACGGCGCCATCGACCACGCGGACCTGCGCGCCAAGATCGACGCGCACCGGGAGAACCTCGCCGCGATCATGATCACCTACCCCTCCACGCACGGCGTGTTCGACGACGACGTCCGCGACGTCTGCGAGGCCGTGCACGAGGCCGGCGGCCAGGTCTACATTGACGGCGCCAACCTCAACGCCCTGGTCGGGCTGGCCCAGCCGGGCGAATTCGGCGGCGACGTCTCCCACCTGAACCTGCACAAGACGTTCTGCATCCCGCACGGCGGCGGCGGCCCCGGCGTCGGACCCGTGGCAGCCAAGGCCCACCTGGCACCGTTTATGCCCGGCGACGCCGCCACCTGGACCGACGGCGAGGACATCCCCGTCTCGGCGTCGCGCTTCGGCTCCGCCGGCGTGCTGCCCATCTCCTGGGCCTACGTGAACCTCATGGGCGGTGAGGGCCTGACCAGCGCCACCAAGCACGCCCTGCTTGCGGCGAACTATGTTGCCGCCCGCCTGAACGAATACTTCCCGGTGCTCTACACCGGCAAGGGCGGACTGGTGGCGCACGAGTGCATCCTGGACCTGCGCGAACTGACTGCGAAGACCGGCGTCACTGCCGAAGACGTGGCCAAGCGGCTGGTGGACTACGGCTTCCACGCCCCCACCCTGTCCTTCCCGGTGGCCGGCACCCTGATGGTGGAGCCCACCGAGTCCGAGGACCTGGGCGAAATGGACCGGTTCATCGACGCGATGATCGCCATCCGCGCCGAAATCGACCAGGTGGCGGCCGGGGACTTCACCCTCGAGCAGAGCCCGCTGCGCAACGCCCCGCACACCGCCACCGTGGTGGCCGGCAATGAGTGGGACCGCGCCTACCCGCGGGAGCAGGCGGCCTTCCCGCTGCGCAGCCTGCGGACGGACAAGTACTTCCCGCCGGTGGGCCGCATTGACGGTGCCGCCGGGGACCGGAACCTGATCTGCTCCTGCCCGCCCATCGAAGAGTTCGAGAACTAGGGGATACTCCAGTGACTGAGAAATACACCGCGCTCTACGAGGCGCACAAACAGCTGGGCGCCTCCTTCACCGACTTCGGGGGCTGGCAGATGCCCCTCAAGTACAGTTCCGAACTGGCCGAGCATAAGGCCGTGCGCAGCGCCGCCGGCCTGTTCGACCTCTCCCACATGGGCGAGGTGGAGGTCACCGGTCCCGACGCCGGAGCGTTCTTGGACTACGCCCTGGTGGGCAAGCTTTCCGCCGTGAAGCCGGGACGGGCGAAGTACTCGCTGATCACCAACAACGACGGCGGAATCATTGACGACCTGATCAGCTACCGGCTGGCGGAGGACGCCTATCTGGTGGTCCCCAATGCCGGCAACGCGGACACCGTGGCCGCCGAGCTGGCGGCCCGCGCCGAAGGCTTCAACGTCACCGTGAAGAACGTGTCCGCCGAGACCTCGCTGGTAGCGGTGCAGGGACCGGCCGCCGAGGCCATCCTGCTGGCCCTGGTTCCGGCCGGGCAGCGCGACGCCGTCACAGGTATGAAGTACTACGCTGCCGATACGGTCACTGTTGCCGCGGGGGAGCGCAGCCTGGACCTGCTGGTGGCCCGCACCGGGTACACCGGCGAGGACGGGTTTGAGATCTACGTCCCCAACGACGACGCCGCGGCCCTCTGGGACGCACTGCTCGCCGCCGGCGCGGACTCGGGTCTGGTCCCGGCGGGCCTGGCCTGCCGCGATTCCCTCCGCCTGGAGGCGGGTATGCCGCTGTACGGCAACGAGCTCACCCTCGACACGGACCCCTACGCGGCTGGCCTCGGCCCCGTGGTCGCCCTTTCCAAGGACGGTGACTTCGTGGGCCGTGCAGCCCTCGAAGCCCGCAAGGAAGCCGGTCCGGCCCGCACCCTGGTGGGTCTGAAGGGTTCCGGCCGCCGGTCGGCCCGCAGCTCCTATCCGGTCCTGAAGGACGGCAACGTTATCGGTGAAGTCACGTCCGGCGCCCCCAGCCCCACACTCGGCTACCCTGTCGCCCTGGCCTACGTCGACGCCGCCCATTCAGCCCCCGGCACACTCCTAGACGTCGACCTCCGCGGCAAGCCTGAGCAGTTCGAGGTTGTCTCCCTCCCGTTCTACAAGCGCAGCAAGCAGTAACGCTAAAGACAAAAAGATTCTCGTGACGGCGACGCGAGGCGCGGTCGGTGGCACGGTGCAGACAGCGGCTCACGTAAGCAGGTGGAAGCGTCTGTTGAGCTGCTGGAACGCGCAGGCGGTGCGGCGTTCGTGTAGCCCCGCATCGCCGAGCGAGGCAGTGCAAGATCCAGGGTTCCCTCTCCGAGCTTGCGAGGAGGAGGGCAGGATCTACAACGCTAAGGGGCGGCGAATGCCGCCCCGCCAGCGCCCGCGCCTAGACTTTGAACTAACGAACGAAACCGACACACAGCTTCCGAGAGGCCCAAGATGAGCAAAGTAAACGCAGGACTCCGCTACTCCGCCGAACACGAGTGGGTCGACTCCTCCAGCCCCATCCGCGTCGGCATCTCCGCCGTCGCCGCTGATGCCCTCGGCGACGTGGTCTACGTTGACCTGCCCGCCGTCGGCGATACGGTCACGGCCGGCGAAACCTGCGGCGAGGTTGAGTCCACCAAGTCCGTCTCGGACCTCTACGCTCCCGTTTCGGGCGAGATCATGGAGATCAACCAGGAAGCCATCGACAACCCGGCCCTGCTCAATGAGGACCCGTACGGCGCCGGCTGGCTGTTCACCGTCAACGCCACGGCCGAGGGTGAACTGCTCAGCGCCGAGGAGTACGCAGAAAAGAACGGCGGCGAACTGTGAGCGATTTCCTCAACTCGTCCCTCGGGGACGTTGATCCCGAGGTAGCCGAGCAGATCGACAACGAGCGGCGCCGGCAGCAGCAGGGGCTGGAAATGATCGCCTCCGAGAACCACACCGCGGTGGCCGTCATGGAGGCGCAGGGCTCGGTGCTGACCAACAAGTACGCCGAGGGTTACCCGGGACGCCGCTACTACGGCGGCTGCGAATACGTGGACGTCATTGAGCAGCTGGCCATTGACCGCGCCAAGGAGCTCTTCGGAGCCAACTTCGCCAACGTGCAGCCGCATTCCGGCGCGCAGGCCAACGCCTCGGTGATGCACGCCCTGATCCGGCCCGGCGACACCATCCTGGGCCTGTCCCTGGCGCACGGCGGGCACCTGACCCACGGCATGAAGATCAACTTTTCCGGCCGGCTCTACAACGTGGTGCCGTACAACGTCTCGGAGACGGACCACCGCGTGGACATGGCCGAGGTGGAAGCACTGGCCAAGGAGCATCAGCCCAAGCTGATCGTGGCCGGCTGGTCCGCCTACGCGCGCCAGTTGGACTTCGCCGAGTTCCGCCGCATCGCGGACGAGGTGGGCGCCTACCTGATGGTGGACATGGCGCACTTCGCCGGCCTGGTGGCCGCGGGCCTGCACCCGAGCCCGGTGCCGCACGCGCACGTTGTCACTACCACCACGCACAAGACCCTCGCCGGTCCGCGCGGCGGCATCATCCTCTCCAACGACGCCGACATCGCCAAGAAGATCAACTCTGCTGTCTTCCCCGGCCAGCAGGGCGGCCCGCTGGAACACGTCATCGCCGGCAAGGCCACGGCCTTCAAGATCGCCGCCACCCCTGAGTTCCGCGAACGGCAGGAGCGCACGCTGGCCGGCGCTCGGATCCTCGCCGAACGCCTGCTGGCCGACGACGTCGCCGCCGCGGGGATTTCTGTCGTCTCGGGCGGAACCGACGTGCACCTGGTGCTCGTAGACCTGCGCAACGCCGAGCTCAACGGGCAGGAGGCCGAAGACCGGCTGGCCCAGATCGACATCACCGTGAACCGCAATGCCGTGCCTTTCGACCCGCGCCCGCCCATGGTCACCTCCGGCCTGCGGATCGGCACCCCGGCACTGGCCACCCGCGGTTTCGGCGAGGACGCGTTCCGCGAGGTAGCCGACATCATCGCCTCTGCCCTGGTCGCCGGACCGGAGCAGGACCTGGCACCGCTGCGCGAACGGGTTACGGCCCTCGCGCAGTCCCACCCGCTGTACCCCGGCCTGGCGGACCTTTCCGCAGCACCGGCTGCAGCACACCGTTAGGAAATACCCCTTGGCTGTTGGCGTTTTTGACCTGTTCACCGTGGGCATTGGCCCCTCGAGCTCACACACCGTGGGTCCGATGCGTGCCGCTGCCGTGTTCGCGGAGGAACTGGTTACCTCCGGCATCCTGTCCGCCGTGGCCGGCCTCCGCGTAGACCTGTACGGGTCCCTCGCGGCGACCGGCCGCGGCCACGGCACCATGACCGCCGTCCTGCTGGGGCTGGAAGGATTCGCTCCGGAACTGATCCTGCCCGAACAGGTGGAGGACCGGCTGGCGGACATCCAGGCCACCCGGAAGCTTCAGCTGTGCGCCCAGGTTCCCGGCGCCGTCGCCCGCCCGCTGGAATACGGCGAGGCGGACATTGTGCTGCACCCGTTGACGGTGCTGCCCCGGCACACCAACGGCATGAAGTTCGCGGCGCTGGACGCCGACGGCGCGGTGCTCCGGGACGCGACCTTCTTCTCCGTAGGCGGCGGCTTTATTGTCCGCGACGGCGAGGAGCGGGCCGACGCCATGGAACTGGAGGCCAGCAAATCCGAGCTGCCCTATCCGTTCCGCACCGCGGCCGAACTGCTGCGGCACTGCACCGGCACCGGGTTGAGCATCAGCGAGGTGATGCTCGCCAACGAGCGCGCGGCCCGGTCCGAGGCGGACATCCGCGCCGGCCTGCTGCACATCCGCGACGTGATGGAGGAATGCAAGAATTCCGCCATCCGGCGCGAGGGGCTGCTGCCCGGCGGACTGAAGGTCCGCCGCAGGGCCCCGGCCTGGCACACCCGGCTGCGGGCCGAGGATCCGAACCGGGATCCGAAGTTCTGGCAGGAATGGGTGAACCTGGTGGCGCTGGCAGTCAATGAGGAAAACGCTTCCGGCGGCCGGGTGGTCACCGCGCCCACCAACGGCGCCGCCGGGATCATTCCGGCCGTGATGTTCTACGCCACCCACTACGGCCCCGGCATGGAAAACGCCACGCAGGAGCAGAAAGACGACGTTGTGGTCCGGTTCCTGCTGGCAGCCGGTGCCGTGGGCGTGCTCTACAAGGAGCAGGCCTCCATTTCCGGCGCCGAGGTGGGCTGCCAGGGTGAGGTGGGGTCGGCGTCGTCCATGGCCGCAGCCGGACTGGCGGAAATTCTGGGCGGCACCCCGGAACAGGTGGAAAACGCCGCCGAGATTGCGATGGAACACAACCTGGGCCTCACCTGCGATCCCATCGGCGGGCTCGTGCAGGTGCCCTGCATCGAACGCAACGCGATTGGCGCCGCCAAGGCCGTCAACGCGGCGAAAATGGCCCTGTGGGGCGACGGCGACCACCGCGTGTCCCTGGACGAGGTCATCGTGACCATGCGTGAAACAGGCCGTGACATGAGCTCGAAATACAAGGAAACCGCGCTCGGCGGCTTGGCCGTGAATGTGGTGGAATGCTGATTTCGTCCCCGTAACGGGTTGAGGCTCCGCCGTCCGGGTGCTAGACCGTAAGTACACTTACTGTTGGTTCACCGGAAGGAACGCATCATGGCGGAACGCGGCAACAGCACTCACGGGCGCCGGCTCGACGACGAAATGAAGTCTGAGACCTCCGGGCTGACCCGAAACACCCACCCGGACCATGTGGCGGAGTGGCGCCAGCCCGAGCCAATGCCCGACGACACGGATCCCGAGGACGTGCTGGCTGCCCTGGACCCCAACGGCACCGCACCCGCCGGTGAGGCAGCAGTGGCCTTTACCAGCGAAGCAACGGAAGCCGAGGACGCCTAAGACCGGCAAGAACGGCTCGCCGACCCGGAAGGCCCGGCAGGGCTAGGGTCCGAACCAGCCGGGGCCGGCGGCCGGGGACTTAGCCGCGGCCGCCGAACGGCATACCGGCGGCGGTCAGCACCAGCGAGCGGACGTTCGCCGACGCCGGGGCAGAGGCCATGAACAGCACGGCCGCTGCGGCTTCCTCCGCCGGGAAGCACGGCTCCTGCGCCCGGGTACCGTTGGCCTGCAGTGCGCCCTGGCCGCCGCCGATTCCGCTGAGCAGTTCCGTAGCGGCATTGCCGATGTCAATCTGCCCGCAGGTGATGCCGAAGGGGCGTCCGTCCAGGTCAATGGACTTGGTCAGCCCGGTCACCGCGTGCTTGGTGGCCGTATAGGCGGCCGACAGCGGGCGGGGCGTGTGCGCCGAAATGGACCCGTTGTTGATGATCCGGCCGCCCTGCGGGGACTGTGCCTTCATGTGCCGCACCGCCACGGCGGTGCACAGCATGGTGCCGGTGACATTGACCGCCAGCGTCCGGTTCCAGTCCTCAAGGCTGAGTTCGTCAATGCTCCCGGTGGGGCCGAAGGTCCCCGCGTTGTTGAACAGCACGTCCACCCTTCCGAACGCCCCGACGGCCGCGGCGAAAAGCCGTTCGACGTCGTCGGGCACCGTAACGTCGGTGGGTACCACGAGGGCCCGGGGAGATCCGTCCGCGGTTTCGCGCAGCTCCGTTTCGCGGCGGCCCGCCAGCACCACCTGGAAACCGTCGGCCAGGAAGGCCCTCGCGGCGGCACGGCCAATGCCGGAGCCGGCACCGGTGACGACCGCAGTGCGGGGCGGAGCGGCGTCGTGCGGCTGCGTGGGCAGGGGATTCGTGTCCATCCTCCGATTCTGCCTTGCCGTCCCCGCCGGCCGCACCGTTTCCCCGAACCGGTCGGTTCGCTTCGACTGCCGCGGAGGTTGGCGGCGGACGCAGCCGATTCCCGGCGGGGTCTGGTGGGTGGTGCGCTGCCGCCCTACGATACCAAGGACAGTCTCGGTGGTTCCTGGCAGCGCACTACCCCCAACAGCGGATCGGGATCATTCCATGTCGACCATGAAGTACACCGCGGAACCGGATGGAACGTTCGTTGCCCCCCGGGTCGTGCCGGTATCCAAGGGCCGAATTGTCGTCAGCTGGATCACCTCAACGGACCACAAGACCATCGGCTACATGTACCTGATAGCGTCCTTTGTCTTCTTCTCGCTGGCCGGTGTGATGGCCCTGATCATCCGGGCGGAACTTTTCGAACCCGGGATGCAGATCCTGCAAACCCGGGAACAGTACAACCAGCTGTTCACCATGCACGGCACCGCCATGCTGCTGATGTTCGCCACCCCGCTCTTCGCCGGGTTCGCCAACGTGATCATGCCCCTGCAGATCGGGGCGCCGGACGTCGCGTTCCCGCGGCTGAATGCCTTGGCGTTCTGGTTCTTCCTGTTCGGGTCCTCCGTGGCGATGGCGGGGTTCCTCCTGCCCCAAGGTCCCGCCTCCTACGGCTGGACTGCCTATACGCCGCTGTCCAGCACCGAATTCAGCCCCGGTGTGGGCGGAGACCTCTGGGTCTTCGGACTGGCACTGTCCGGTTTCGGCACCATTCTGGGCTCGGTCAATTTCGTCACCACCATCACCTGCCTGCGTGCCCCGGGGATGACGATGTGGCGGATGCCCATTTTCACCTGGAACACCCTGGTCACCTCGATCCTGGTGCTGATGGCCTTCCCGCCCCTGGCGGCTGCCCTGTTCGCCCTCGGTGCGGACCGCCGGTTCGGCGCGGACATCTTCAACCCGGAGCGCGGCGGGTCCATCCTCTGGCAGCACCTGTTCTGGTTCTTCGGCCATCCCGAGGTGTACATCATTGCCCTGCCGTTCTTCGGGATCATTTCCGAAATACTGCCGGTCTTCAGCCGGAAGGCCATCTTCGGGTACAAGGGGCTGGTATTTGCCACCATCGCCATCGGCGCCCTGTCCATGACCGTCTGGGCGCACCACATGTATGTGACCGGGTCGGTGCTGCTGCCGTTCTTCGCCTTTATGACCATGCTGATTGCGGTGCCGACGGGGGTGAAGTTCTTCAACTGGATCGGCACGATGTGGCGGGGATCCATAACGTTTGAGACGCCCATGCTGTGGAGCATCGGCTTCCTGATCACCTTCCTGTTCGGCGGGCTGACCGGCGTCATCCTGTCCTCTCCGCCCCTGGACTTCCACGTGTCGGACACCTACTTCGTGGTGGCGCATTTCCACTACGTGGTCTTTGGAACTGTGGTGTTCGCAATGTTTGCGGGCTTCTATTTCTGGTGGCCAAAGTGGACCGGAAAGATGCTTAACGAGCGGCTTGGGAAGCTGCATTTCTGGCTGCTTTTCCTCGGCTTCCACACCACGTTCCTGATCCAGCATTGGTTGGGCGTGCTCGGAATGCCGCGCCGTTATGCAGACTATTTGGTGGAGGACAATTTCACCGGAATGAACCAGCTCTCCACTATCGGGGCGGGCATTCTTGCGCTGTCCATGATTCCGTTCTTCTGGAATGTGTACATCACCTGGCGGCACGGCAAGAAGGTGGAAGTGGATGATCCGTGGGGCTTCGGCGGATCGCTGGAGTGGGCCACATCCTGCCCGCCGCCCCGCCATAACTTCACCTCCCTGCCCCGCATCCGCTCCGAGCGGCCGGCTCTGGACCTGCATCATCCGGAATTGATGGCCCGCGCGAACAGCGCCGCGAATTCCCCGGCGGAGAAACTCTTCGGTGCCGCCGACATGGGGAGCGAAGAGCCGCAGAATCCCGATCCGCGGCAATAGGCGGAGAAATCCCTTTAGCAGAGATGATAATTAGTTCTTCAACCCTAAGTATGCTTATTATGTTTCCAGGTTATCCTCCCGGTATTGACCGCGGGGTTGGAAACGAGAGATAGGTATACGCAATGTCGAACCACAGCAACACAGCCACAGCGTCAAGGCGCACCAACGTCCAGAAGGCCGCGCTGGCCTTCGGCGTCGTTTTCCTGCTGGTGGGTATTCTCGGGTTCATCCCCGGTGTGACCACCAACTATGAAGACCTGTCATTCGCCGGCCACCATTCGGAAGCGCACCTGCTGGGCATCTTCCAGGTCTCGGCACTGCACAACATCGTGCACCTGCTCTTCGGGATCGCCGGCATTGCCTTTGCCCGCACCGTCTCGGGTGCCCGCAACTACCTGATCTGGGGCGGCGTGGTCTACGCCCTGCTGCTGCTCTACGGCCTGTTCATCGGCCACGACTCCTCGGCCAACTTCGTGCCGCTGAACAGCGCTGACAACTGGCTGCATGCCGTTCTCGCGATTGCAATGATCGGCTCGGGCCTGGCCCTGACCCGTGACCGCCGGGATGCGGACACCCCCGCAGCCCGCGTCTAGGCAACCCCGCTCCGCAAGCTCCACGCAGCACCGCACCGCACGCCGCCGCGGCTCCCGCTCCTCACGGACGGGAACCGCGGCGGCTGCTGTGTTTAAGATGCGCCTGAACCGTTGACCCTGCGCACAGCCCGGGCCTAGTGTCGGAGCCATCCTCACCGCGTACATGCCCCCGGGGCAGCCCCCGGGAACACCAAACGGCGGAGGGCAAACGGTGTGGAAACAAAAACAAGGGAGTTTTTGTGAAGACGCAGGTAGCCGCATTCCAACAGCCGCTCGAACCCATCGCCGGATCCCTGGCCCTGTCCGCAATCCTTGCAGCGCTGCCCCTGCTCCTGTTATTCGTGATGCTGGGCGTGTTCCGGATGAAGGCCTACCAGGCGGCCCTGATCAGCCTGGTGCTCTCCATCCTCCTAGCCATCCTCGGCTGGCGGATGCCCGTGGGGCAGGTCCTCTCCGCCACCGGGCTTGGCGCGTTCTACGCCGTCTTCCCCATCCTCTGGATCCTGATCAACGCCCTGTGGATCTACAAACTCACCGTAGCCACGCCCTGGTTCGAGGTGCTGGGCCGCACCATCCGGTCGATCTCCGATGACCTGCGCATCCTCTCCATCCTGATCGCTTTCTGTTTCGGCGCCCTGCTGGAATCCTTGGCCGGATTCGGTGCTCCGGTGGCCATTGCTTCGGCCATGCTGATGGCGGCCGGCATGAAGCCGCTCAAATCCGCCGTCGTGGCGCTGCTGGCCAATACGGCGCCGGTGGCCTTCGGTGCCATGGCGGCACCGATCATCGCCCTGAACGGCGTCACCGGCATCCCGCTGCAGGAACTGTCCTCCATGACCGGCCGGCAAACACCCTTTATAGCGCTGGTGGTTCCGCTGATCCTGGTTTTCCTGGTGGACGGCAAACGCGGGGTGCGGCAGACCTGGCCGGTGGCCCTGGTGGCCGGGGCGGCCTTCGGGCTGTCCCAGTTCGTGGCGTCCAACTTCTTCATTGTGGAACTCACCGATGTGGTGGCCGCCGTGGTCACCGTGGTGGCCGTGCTGCTGATGCTACGGGTCTGGCAACCGGTGGAAATCATCGGAATGACCGGGGAAACCCGGGAAGCGGAGGAGGCCGGGGAGCGCGTAGCCGAAACCGCCGGCGCGGATACTCTCACCGGACCCGGCCGCAGCGACCCTCTGGCCGCGGGAGCGACGGGGGCCCCGGGCACCGGGGGAGCCACCGCCGTCGGCGACGGCGGCCGCGTCCCCAAAGAAGACGGCGGGGCGCGCGGCAGCGGTGATACCGGTGCATCCGCGGGGACCGGCCGGCCGTCCGGGCATGACGTGTGGATGGCGGTTGCCCCCTACCTGGTCATTATTGCCGTGTTCTCCCTGGCCCAGGTCCCCGGCATCAAAACCTGGCTGACCAGCATCGGCAGCACCACGTTCTCCTGGCCGGGCCTGGACGTCACCGGTTCCAACGGCAAGCCCGTGGCCGCCCAGACCCTGCGCTTCGACCACATCCGCGCCACCGGAACCCTGCTGCTTTTCTCCGGCATCATCACCATGATCCTGTACCGGATTACGCCACGGCGCGGGGTCCGGGTGTACGGCGAGACCCTGGTGCAGCTGCGCTGGACCATCCTGACCGTCTGCGCCGTCCTGGCCCTGTCCTTTGTGATGAACCTGTCCGGGCAGACCACCACCTTGGGGGTCGCACTGGCCTCCGCCGGCGGCTTCTTCGCCATCCTGTCCCCGCTGCTCGGGTGGATCGGCGTGGCACTGACGGGCTCCGACACCTCCTCCAACTCCCTCTTCGGTGCCCTGCAGGTGGCAGCGGCCAATGAAACCGGACTCTCACCCACGCTGATGGCCGCCGCCAACTCCTCCGCCGGTGTGATGGGCAAGATGCTCTCGCTGCAGAACCTCGCCATCGCCGCCGCCGCCGTGGGCCTGAACGGCGCCGAATCCACGCTGCTGCGCAAGCTCATTGGCTGGAGCCTTGGCCTGCTCGCCTTCCTCACACTGCTGATCTGGCTGCAGTCCACCTCGATCCTGGGCTGGATGGTGCCCTGAGCGCCCCGACCGCAAACGCCCCGAAGCAAAAGGAGTCATCCCGTGAGTACGCACTCCCTCGATCCGGATCCCGGCAACGCCCTGGGCGGACCGGGTTTCCTCAGCACATTTCCTTCCGTGTCCGTCCTGGAAGAGGACCGCAAGCGGGTCAGCACCGACCGCTCCGGGTATGTCCCCGAGTCGCTGCCGGACGGCGTGGTGTTCGCCCGGACCGCCGACGACGTCGTCACCACCCTTCAGCTGGCCACCCGGCACCGGATTCCCGTGGTGCCCCGCGGCGCCGGCACCGGTTTGGCAGCCGCATCCTCCGCCCGGGCCGGTGAACTGGTGCTGGATGTCTCCGGCATGAACCGGATCCTGCGGATTGACCCGGAAGAGCAGTTGGCCGTGGTGGAACCGGGAGTCCTGAACGCAGACCTCAACGCCGCGGCCGCCGAATACGGGCTGTTCTACGCCCCGGATCCGGCCAGCACGGCCATCTGCAGCATCGGCGGGAACATTGCCACCAACGCCGGCGGCATGCGCTGCGCCAAGTACGGCGTCACCCGCGAATCGGTGCTGGCCCTGCGCGTTATCCTGGCCGACGGACGGGAGCTGCGGACCGGCCGTGAAACCATAAAAGGGGTCAGCGGCTATGACCTGAATGCCCTGATGATCGGCTCGGAGGGAACGCTCGGGGTGGTGGTGGAAGCAACCCTGCGGTTGCGCCCGATGCCGGTGCACACTGCCACCGTGGCCGCGTTCTTCCCCGACGTCACGGCCGCCGCGCGGGCTGCGTCCGCCGTCGTCGCCGCCCGCATCCAGCCCTCGGTGATGGAACTGATGGACGGGCCCACGCTGGAGGCGGTGGACATGGCCATGGGCACCGACTACCGCGCCAAGGGCGGAGCGTTCCTGCTGGTGCAGACCGACGGGTACGGCGCGTTCCTGGAGCAGGACGTGGTGATGGACGTTGTGTCGCCGCTGGGCAGCTGCGAGAAGGCGGTGGATGACGAGCACGCCGCGGCCCTGATAACCGCGCGGCGCGAAGCGATTCCGTCGCTGGAGAAGCTGGGACGGGTGTCCATCGGGGACATTGGGGTGCCCCGCGGCAAGCTGGCCGAGGTGGTGGGCGGGCTGGAAGAGATCTCCGCGCGCACGGGGGTGCGGATCTTCACTATCGCGCACGCCTCGGACGGCAACCTGCACCCGATGATCGTGACGGACCCCGAAGAATCGGTCACCGCCGGACCGGCCAAGGCGGCGCTGGGGGAGATGTTCTACCTGGCGCACCGGCTGGGCGGTACCTTGACCGGGGAACACGGCGTCGGGCTGTTGAAACGGGACTGGCTGGAAGACGAGCTGGGCGGAACCTCGCTGGAGGTCATGAACACCCTCCGCGCCGCACTGGATCCGCTGGGCATCCTCAACCCGGGCAAGGCCATCTGAGAGTTCCCGCCGTTTTCGGTGGCGCCCGCGGCCCCGGCTGCCTAGTCTGTGGGCACCGTTCCCGCCCCGCTAGGAGAAGCCATGCGCCGCCTGCCACTGGTCACCGTTGCCGACAAACTGGAAAACGCCGGCTGGCTGGATCCCGCCGCCTCCTGGGTGGCCCGCTCCGTGCGGACCGTGCTGCCCACAGGGGTGAAGGACGTGCTGCACGGCGTCCCGCTGGGCCACCCGCTGCACCCGCTGATGATCGTAGTGCCGTTGGGCGCCTGGGTGTCCGCCGCTGTGCTGGATGTGCTGCCCGGCAACGAGCGGGCCGCCCGGACACTGATAGGAGTGGGCGTGTTGTCCGCCGCTCCCACTGCGCTCGCCGGAGCCGCGGACTTCGCCGAGTTGGATACTGAGCAGCAGCGCACCGGGGTGGTGCACCAGCTCTCCAACATCCTGGCCCTCGGACTCTATTCAGGTTCCTGGCTGGCGCGGTTCCGCGGCAGCCAGGGACTGGGCCGGGCCCTGGGATTTGCCGGCCTGACGAGCACGATGATCGGCGGGTTCCTCGGTGGGCACCTGTCCTACCGGCAGGGTGCCGGGGTGAACCGCAACGATGACCTGCCCGAAGAGGTATCGCCCGGATGGCATTCCCTGGGCCCGGTGGACTCCTTTGCCTCCGGCACACCGCAGCGGGCAAGGCTGGGGGAGGTGGACCTGATGGTGCTGAAGCGGACCGACGGCGCCGCCGACGGTTCCATTTCCGTGTTGGCCGACACCTGCAGCCACCTCGGCGGACCGCTGCATGAGGGGGAACTGCGCCAGGAGAAGGGCCAGCTGTGCATCATCTGCCCCTGGCACGGCAGCACCTTCGCCGTGCAGAGCGGCGAAGTGGTGCACGGGCCAGCCACGGCGCCGCAGCCCTGCTTTGCCACCCGCGTCCGTGACGGGCTGCTGGAAGTGAATCTGAACGGATAAGCGCCTGCCCCTCCCGCGCGGGCCGCGACACTCCTAGCCTAGGGTTACGGCCCCGCCCGGGTCCGTAAGGCAGGCACCGCAGGGAGGAACCCGCTAATGCGTACCACCACACTGGGAACCAACGGACCCGAGGTCGGCGTGATCGGCCTAGGCTGCATGGGCATGAGCTACGCCTATGACATGGAAGCCAAACGGGAGGAGGAAACCTCCATTTCGGTGATCCGCGGCGCCATTGAACTCGGCGCCACCTTGATCGATACGGCGGATGTGTACGGTCCCTACACGAACGAGGAACTGGTGGGCCGGGCCCTGAAGGACGGCTACCGGGAGCGGGCCGTGCTTTCCACCAAGGTTGGCCTGGAGGTCAGCAACGCGGCCCCGGCGGCGGGGACCATGCCCGGGCTGGTGAAGAACGGCAGCCCCGACCATATCCGCCAGTCCATCGACGCCAGCCTCCGCCGGCTGGGTACGGACCACGTGGACCTGTACATCCTGCACCGGGTGGATCCGGAGGTGCCGCTGGAAGATTCCTGGGGTGCCATGGCGCAGACGGTCCGGGACGGCAAAGCCCGCGCCATCGGCATTTCGGAGGCCAGCGTGGAGGAGATTAAGCGGGCGCAGTCGGTGCATCCGGTCACCGCGGTGCAGTCCGAACTGTCGCTGTGGACCCGGGACAGGCTGGCCGACGTCGTGCCCTGCTGCGTGGAGAACGGGCTCGCGTTCCTGCCGTTCTCCCCGCTGGGCCGCGGGTTCCTCACCGGGCGGTTCACCTCCTTTGACCAGCTCCCGCCGGATGACATGCGCCGCCGTCTTCCGCGCTTCCAGCAGGAGAACCTGATGGCGAACCTGGCCATTGTGCAGCGGGTGCGCGACGTCGCTGAACGGGTGGGCGCGACGCCGGCCCAGGTGGCGCTGGCGTGGGTGGTGGCCCAGGGACAGCGGGTCATCCCCATCCCGGGGACCAAAACACCCAAATACCTGCGCGACAACGTCGCGGCCGGGGATTTGGTGCTCAGCGACGAGGACCTGGCGATGCTGGACAACGCCCCGCAGCCGGAGGGCAGCCGGTACTAGCGGGACGGCCGGAACCGTTTGCACCGAGTGCAAACGTGCACGTAGTGTAGTAAGCGTGCTGAACAGTGTTCCATCGGAAGACCGCCGCAAGGCGCTAAAAGACCGCCACCGGCAGGCCATTGTGGCAGCCGCGGCGGCGCTGATGCATGAGCGGCAGAGCACCGATTTCACCGTGGACGAGCTGGCCCAGGCCGCCGATGTTTCGCGCCGCACAGTGTTCAACCACTTCTCCTCGGTCCGCGACATTGTGTCGGAAGTGTGCAGTGACGTCCTCAGTTCCGCAGTGGAGAGCCTGATCGCCGTCCCGGCCTCCGACGTCGGACGCCCGGCCATGTTCGACGAAATTGCCGAGGCGTTCCGAGCAGCGGACCTGGTGGCGCCCATGGCGTATTTGACCCGGCTGCTGGGAGACGGGCCCATTCCTGCGCCGGCCCAGACGCAGGCACACCCGATTGCCCTGCGGGCGTTCACCGAACTGAGCGAACGGCTCTCCGCGGCTATGCTCGGCCGGTATCCGGAAGCCAACAAGCTGGGCGTGGACCTGCTGGTCGGTGCCCTCACCAGCGGTCTGGGCGTGCTGTACCACCACTGGCACTGCGCCACCGGAGCCGTGGATACCCCCGAATCCCGCCGCGTCTGGGCAGAACTGCTGGACGCGCTGCTTGAAAAGGTGCGCTCCGGCTATGTCCGGGACCCGGCCTCCCCCAAATCACTCCACCCGTAGTTCCCAACCCACCATAAAAGGACAGACCCTCAAATGGCTGAATTCCTCTACCGCCTCGGAGCCGCGGCCGCCCGCCGCGCGAAAACCGTGCTTGCGGCATGGATCGGAGTGCTTGTGGTTGCCGGAGGAGCTTTTATGCTCTTCGGCGGCACGCTTGCCACCGGCTTCTCCATCCCGGACACCCCCACCACGCAGGTCACCAACCACCTGCAGGAGAAACTCCCGCAGGCTTCCGGCGGCTCCGGCTCCGTGGTGGTCAGCACCGAGGACGGCTCGGCCTTCACGGATGCCCAGAAGCAGGACATCTCGGCACTGATCACCGAGGCTGCGGACATTGATGGCGTGGAAACCGTCGTGGACCCGTTCAGCACCGAAGCGGACCGCGCCGCCCAGGCCCAGCAGCTGCAGTCCGGCCAGGCACAGGTCGACGCCGGCCGCACCCAGATCGAGCAGGGGCGGGCCCAGCTCGAGGACGGCCAGGCCCAGCTCGACGCCGCCCGGCAGCAGGCCGAAGCAGCTGGTGCCCCCGCCGAAATGCTGGCGCAGCTGGACGCTCAGCAGGCCACGCTGGACGCCAGCCGCGCCGAGCTTGATGCCAAGAGCGCAGAACTGGAAGCCGGTGCCACCCAGGCCGAACAGGGTGCTGCCCTGTTGGACGCGGCCGCCGAAATCCGCACTGTGTCCGAGGACGGCAGCGCGGCAGTGGTCAACGTTGTCTTCAGCGAGACCCAGATGGAGGTCGAGCAGGAAACCAAGGACGCTATCGTAGCGGCCTTCGAAGATGAGCCCGTCGACGGCGTGCAGGTGGACTTCTCATCCGAGGTTTCCGCCGGTGTGCCCAGCATCCTGGGTGTGGGCGAGGTGGTTGGCCTGGTGGTTGCCGCGGTTGTGCTGGTGGTTATGCTGGGCACCTTCATCGGTGCCGGCCTGCCGCTGGTGACCGCGCTGATCGGCGTGGGCGTTGGCGCCGCCGGTGCGCTGGCTTTCTCCGGCGTCGTCGAAATGGCGTCCGTGACCCCCATCCTGGGCGTTATGCTCGGCCTGGCCGTGGGCATCGACTATGCCCTGTTCATCGTCAACCGGCACCGCCGCCAGTTGAAGGCCGGTTATGCGCTGGAGGAATCCATCGCCCTGGCCAACGGCACCTCCGGCAACGCCGTGGTGTTCGCCGGAACCACCGTGTTCATCGCCCTGCTGGCCCTGAACATCACCGGCATCCCCTTCCTGGGCCTGATGGGCACCGTGGGCGCGGCCTGCGTGGCCATTGCCGTGCTGGTGGCCACCACGCTTACTCCGGCACTGCTCAAGCTGGCCGGCCGGAAGATCCTCAGCCGCAAGGAGCGGGCCGCGGCGGAGAAGGACCACGGTGCCTCCGCTTCGGCCGGCAAGCCGGAAAGCATCCCGGTGAAGCAGATGTCCACGCTGCGTGCGGTACTCACCGTGGTGCTGTCCATCGCGGGGCTGCTGGTCATCGCCATTCCGTCGCTGGACCTGCGCACCAACCTGCCCGACGGTTCCTCCGAGGCCCACGACTCCAGCCAGTACCGGGCCTACGAAACGGTCTCGCAGAAGTTCGGCGAGGGCCAGAACGGTTCACTGCTGGTGGTTGCGGACCTTCCCGGCAACCCCACCGAGGAAGAATCCGCGGCGGCGCAGGCCGAGATTGCGCAGAAGCTCTTCGACCAGGATGACGTAGTGGCCGTGGCCCCCGTCGGCTCCTCCGAGGACCGCACCGTCACTGCCTTCCAGGTGATTCCCGCCGAAGGCCCCACCAGCGAATCCACCGAGGAACTGGTGCACACCCTGCGGGACCTGTCCCCGCTGGAGACCGAAAACGGGGACGTGAAGCTGGGTGTGGCCGGCACTGCCAGCGGCAACATCGACATCTCCGAGAAGCTGTCCCAGGCCCTGCCGATCTACCTGGGCGTAGTGGTGGGCCTGTCCCTGCTGATCCTGATCCTGGTCTTCCGGTCCATCTTCGTTCCGGTCATCGCGACGCTGGGCTTCATCCTGTCCTACTTCGCCGCGATCGGCGGCGTGGTGGCCATCTACCAGTGGGGCTGGCTCGCCGGCGTCTTCGGCGTGGAAACCCCGGGCCCGGTACTGAACTTCCTGCCGACCATCCTGGTGGGCATCCTGTTCGGCCTGGCCATGGACTACATGCTGTTCCTGGGCACCGGCATGCGCGAGGCCTTCGTCCACGGCTCGCCGGCCCGGGTGGCCGTGATGCAGGGCTTCCGCAACGGACGCTCGGTGGTGACGGCTGCGGCCATCATCATGGTGTCCGTGTTCGGCGGCTTCATCTTCTCGCACAGCACCATGATCCGGCCCATCGGCTTCGCCCTGGCCTTCGGTGTCCTGGTGGATGCCTTCGTGGTGCGGATGCTGCTGATTCCGGCCCTGATGCACCTGGCCGGAGACAAGGCCTGGTGGCTGCCGAAGTGGCTGGACAAGATCCTGCCGGACGTCGACGTCGAGGGCGCGTCCCTGGAGCGCCGCCATCCGCACGCGGAGGACCAGCCGGCGTCGGACAACGTCGAGGCGCACGCGCGCAGCTAGCCTTCTCCGGATAGCCAAAACGGCAGGTGCCGCTTCCCGAAAAAGGGGGAGCGGCACCTGCCGTTTGTCTTGGAGTGCTGCCCGCTGGGCTAGACCGCGGTGTGCGTGTCCGTCCCGGCAGCACTGCCCGGTGTCGTGTCCGCCGTCGTGTTCGGAACTGCGTCCGGAACTGTGTTCGGAGCCTTGCGGGTCAGCAGCAGGTAGGACGCCGCGGCCAGGACCAGGAAGCCGAGCATGGCTGCACCCATCGGCACGCCGGTTTCCTCACCCCAGAGGCCCACCAGCGGGGAGACAAGGGCGGCGAGCAGGAACTGCAGGGAGCCAAGGAAGGCCGAACCGGTGCCGGCGTGGTGCCCTGCCTCCTCCAGCGCCAGCACGGTGGCGTTGCCGAAGATCATGCCCATGGAGCCTTGGAACACGGCGAACAGCACCAGGGTGGGAACCATGGGAGTGCCATTGGCAACGGTGATGAGCATTCCGGCGGCAGCCAGGAGCCCCACAGCCAGGCCGATGCTGATCATGGTGCGGTAGGGCGCCTTACCGGCCAGCGCGGCGGCCACGGCGCTAACGATGGTGATGGCGACGGCGTTCATGGCGAAGATCAGCGAGAACCGGGTTTCGGACAGGCCGAGGATGTTCTGCACCACGAACGGTGATGCGGCAATGTAGGCGAAGAGCCCGGCGAAGGAGAAGCAGAAGGTCAGCAGGTAGCCGGTGTAGTTGCGGTTGCGCAGCACGATGCCGGCCACCTTGAAGGTGGTCTTGAGGCCGCCGCGGTTCCGGTCGGCGTCGTCCAGCGTTTCCCGAACGCCGAACAGTGCCCCCAGGAACATCAGCAGCACGAGGATGGACAGGACCCAGAACACGGTCCGCCAGCTGCCGGGGGACAGGATGGCGCCGCCCGCCAGCGGGCCCACCACAGGTGCGATGACGCTGATCATGGTCAGCACGCCCAGCAGTTTCGCGGCGGCCGGGCCGCGGGAAGTGTCGGAGACAATGGCGCGGGCCAGCACAATACCGGCCGCACCGCCCAAGCCCTGCAGGAAGCGGGCCGCGGTGAGGATTTCCACGTTCGGTGCCAGGGCACAGACCACTGTGGCCAGCAGGGCAACGAAGGAACCGATCAGCAGGGGCTTGCGGCGGCCGACACCGTCCGAGAGCGGGCCGATGAGCAGCTGGCCCAGGGCCAGGCCCACCAGGAAGGCCGTCATGGTGAGCTGGATGCCGGTGGCCGTGGTGTCCAGATCTTGTGCCATGTGAGGGAAAGCAGGCAGGTACATGTCGATGGACAGCGGCGCCACTGCCGTCAGCAGGGCAAGAATTCCCGTCAGCAGTGCGCCGTTGGGGCGCTTGGCGGGGGGAGCGGGGAGCGGAGAGCTCGTCATGGAGGGGTCTTTCTTTCTCAACCGTCAGAATGCCGAATGAGCATAACATATGTCAACATATATATGTAAGTATATGCGCTAGGATGGTCAGCATGAGTATCGACGGCGTGCCCGAGGCGCAGCGCTCCGTGGCCGACCTGCTCCGGGACCTTGCATGGAACATCCACCGCAGGGCGCCGGAGATCACCGGAATTGATCCGCTGCCGGCCACCGAACTGGCCCTGCTGAAGCATGTGCTGGACGCACCGGGTCTCACGGTCACGGAAGTGGCGCGGCTCATGGGGCTGAAGCAAAGCAACGCCAGCGCCGCAGTGCGTACCCTGACCGAGCGGGGTCTGCTCACCCGGTCCAGCAGCCCGACCGACCGGCGTGTCAGCCACTTGGTGCCCACCGAGGAGGCCCGCGCACAGAATGAAGCCATCGCCGCGGCCTGGTCCGGGCCCGTCCGTGCAGCCATCGAGCAGCTGGACGGCAAACAGAAGGCAGCGCTGGAGGCTGCCTCGGAATCGCTGGGCGCGTTGAACCGGTTGCTTCAGGCCAAGGGGTAGCCGGGTACGCCACCGGCATCTAGGCTTCACGCCATGGCTATTGCTCGCTATCCCACCACTGTCCTTGACTGCCCCGACGCAGTTGCCCTTGCCACCTTCTACGGCGCCCTCCTCGACTGGAAGGTGAACCTGCACGAAGATGAGCCCTACGACAACTGGACCGAAATTTCCGACGTCACCGGGCAGCGCTACTGCTTCCAGCAGGTGGAGAATTACACTCCGCCGGTCTGGCCGGAGCAGGACATCCCGCAGCAGATGCACATTGACGTGGATGTGGATGACCTGGATGAGGCCGAGGCGGCGGTGCTCCTGCTCGGGGCCACCAAGCATACGCACCAGCCCGGCACCAGCTTCCGGGTGTTCCTGGATCCGGCCGGGCATCCGTTCTGCCTCTGCCAGGCCTAGCTCCTCACCTTCTGCTGCCGGTTTAGACTTTTGCTGCCGGTTTGAACCGGCAGCAAAAGCGCAAACCGGCCGCAAATCCGGTTAGCGCGCGGCGCTGTGCGCGGCCAGCCGGGCAAACGCGCCGTCTGCGGCCCGCAGCTCAGCCGGGGTGCCGCGCTCCACGATCCGCCCGGCGTCGAGCACCACCACCTGGTCCGCGTTTTCCACGGTGGAGAGCCGGTGGGCGATGGTCAGCGTGGTCCGCCCGGCGGAGAGGTGTTCCAGCGCCGCCTGCACCTGCGCCTCGGTGGTGTTGTCCAGGGCGGAGGTGGCCTCGTCCAGCACCAGCACCGGCGGATTGCGCAGGATGGTGCGGGCAATGGCCAGCCGCTGCTGCTCGCCGCCGGAGAAGCGGTGCCCGCGGGCGCCCACCATGGTGTCCAGGCCCTCGGGCAGGGCACCGACCGTGTCCGCCATCCGGGCGGCGGCCAGTGCGGACCAGAGCTGCTCGTCGCCGGCGTCCGGATCCGCCAGCAGCAGGTTCTCGCGCACGGAGGCGTGGATCAGGTAGCTCTCCTGGGAGACGACGCCGACAATCCGGGCCAGGTCTTCGGGGGCTATTTCGCGCACGTCCACGCCGTCAATGAGAACCATGCCGGAGCTGGTGTCATTCAGCCTCGGCAGCAGCGAGGCCAGCGTGCTTTTGCCGGAGCCGGTGGCGCCGACGACGGCGGTGGCAGTTCCGGCCGGAAGGATCATGTTGATGTTCCGCAGGACGTCCGCGCCGTCGTCGTACGCGAAGCGCACGTCCTCGAACCGGACCTCGCCGCGCACTGCGGCCGGATCCAGCCGGACCGGGCTGGCTGCGGGGCGGATCTGCGGCACCAGGTCCAGGTACTCAAAGATCCGGCTGAAGAACGCCAGGGCGGTCACCCACTGCACGCCGATGTTCAGCAGGCCCATCACCGGGCGGAAGATGGCGCCCTGCAGGCCGGTGAACGCCACCAGGGTGCCGATGGTCATCCCGCCGCTGGTGGCGGGGAAGCCGGCGGCCAGGTAGATGACTGCGGGGATGGCGGCGAAGACAATCTGCATGGTGGCCATCCGCCAGCGCCCGGCCAGCTGGCTGCGCAGCTCCAGGCCTACGAGCTTGTCCGAGCGGTCGCGGAAGCGGGCTGCGTCTCGCGGGATGGTGCCCAGGGTCTTGGCCAGCCGCACGCCGGAGACCGAGAGGCCTTCCTCCACCTGCGTGTGCAGGGCGGCGAGTTCGCGCTGGCGTTCGTCGGTGACTTCGCGGCGGATTTTCGCCACCCGGCGCGAGAGCCAGATGGCCGGCGGCAGCACCACCAGGGAGATCAGGCTCAGCCCGGGGGAGAGAGCCACCATGGCGACGGCGGTGGCGACCGCCGTCGTGAGGTTGGAGGCCACGCCCGTGGCGGTGGTGGTGACCACGGACTGCATGCCGGAGATGTCGTGTGTGAGCCGGGACTGCACTTCACCGCCGCGGGTGCGGGTGAAAAAGCCCAGCGACTGGGCCTGCAGGTGGGTGAACAGATCCACGCGCAGGGTGTGCATCACCCGTTGACCCATGCTGGTGGCCATCCAGGTCTGCACCACGCCGATGGCTGCGGTCACGGCGGCCACGGCCACCATCGAGGCGGTGAGGAGGGCGAGCAAGCGGATGTTTTGCTGCGGCAGCGCATTGTCAATCACGCCGCGGACCAGGAACGGCTGGGCCAGGTTCACCATGGAGGAGGCGCTGATGAGCAGCACCACGACGGCGATGGTCCCCTTGTGCGGGGCGAAGAGCGCGGCGATGCGGCGCAGGGAGACGGGGTGCTGGTTCAGTTGCTTCCGGTCCGCCGGGTTGAGTTTTGCGGGGCCGCGGCCGCCGCCTGGTCCGCCGCCGGGCCTGCCTTCTCCTGCTGGGCTGCGGGGTCCGCCGGAGCGGTCGGTATCGAGTCCGGGTATAGCCATGGGTCCTCCTATGCTGCCGGGATCGTACGCGGCAGCTATTGCAGAGGTTACCTCACTATGTGGTTACCGCAAAATGGGTAGACTGGTGCCATGACCGATGCTCGCGCCGATCCGGCCGCCCTGGGAGAACTGATGCACGGTGCGTTCCGCGGGCTGCGCAAACGGTGGATGCTCCAGCTCGCCCCGTTTGAGCTGACGCCGCACCAGTTCCGGGCACTGAACGTTGTGGGCCGGGCCGGGGAGAGTGCGGGGGGCCCCGACGGCGGGCCGGACGACGGCGGGCCGGGGCTGCGGCTGAAGGAGCTGGCCGAGCGGCTGCATATTGCGCCGCGTTCAGCCACCGAGGTGGTGGACCAGCTTGCCGCCAAGGGGCTGGTGGAACGCAGCGCCCACCCCGCGGACCGGCGGGCCACGCTGCTCACGCTGACCGTGGAGGGGGAGAAGCTGCGGGAGAAGGTGTTGGCGGACCGCAAACGCGAGGCCGACGAGTTCTTCTCCGTGCTGGAACCGCGGGATAGGGCCGAGCTGGCGAGGATCTTGGGGGAACTGACCGGCGGCGTACCGACGCAGCGGTAGCGGGCGGCCGGACTGGGGGGGGTGGCACCCGCACAGGAGGCATCCCGGAGTGAAATTTGTCATATCTTGCGGGGAACCCGAGCTGCCACTGAGGATGGCATGGAAAGATCAGTAGGCTGTGGGACGTAGAGACCCCTACAGACTTGCGGTGCGGTTAATCACAACCACCCCGCGCGAAGAGGGCTTCGCCTGAGAAACGAAGCCCTCTTCGTAAAGCCTGCATCCCGGTCACACCGGGATATTCGAGCATTCACCTGGCGAGCACGTGCCCACTTCATGCAAATGCATGAATTTTTTTATCCACCGATGCTCTGTTACATTTCCAGCGGAGAGTCAAATGCGTTTCTCAGGCGCATCTCCGGCACCGGCAATCTCACCGGTGGTTTATGAATCAACACAAAGGTCTCTACCTCCATGCGTAAAGCAACCCGTATTTCACTTACCCTCGGCGTTTCAGCTGCCCTGTTGAGCACTTCTGCCATTCCCGCTTCGGCAGCTGAGGATGGTTCCTCGGCCACCATCGAGGTTCAGGGCGGAATCCTCGGAATTAACGTTGTCCAGGCCCTTGAATCCACGGAACTGAAGCCCGGCACGCCCGCAACCTTCGCTGTTCCCGGCGTCGCGGTGGCCGATGACCGCGCCGTCCTCGGCAGCTGGAGCGTTTCGGTGTCCTTGAGCGATTTCAAAACTGAGGTTGCCGGGGCGAAGCCGATCCCGGCCGCCGGCGCCACCTATTCAGCCGCAGAAGAAAGCCTTACGCACACGGGTACTATCGAATCGCTTGTCTCGGCTCCCGTCACCCTGGCTGGTGACAGCGAATCAACCAGGGCGGAAAACGCCGTACTGGCGTCGGGCGTCCGCGGCAACAATACGGCTGAATGGAATGCCACCCTTAGTGTCCCGGTTCCCGATGACGCCTTGGCTGGAACATACAAGGCAACTCTGACCCACTCGGTCCTTTAGCGCGGCTGTCGTCCCGGGAGGCCCGGCTTTCCGGGACGACACCACTTTTGCGATTGGCCGGCTAACCCGCCGCCGCCGTTTTCCGGCGCTATTCCCAGCGCTGTATTCGCTTTTTCACGCCGTATTTTTCTGCCTGCCAGGGGTCTTTTTTTGCGTACCTTATATAGCGGTTTACTTGCCGCGCTTTTCCTGTTCGCCCCCGCCACGGCGTCATATGCCGCAGATACTCCCCCGGCCGGGGGAATCGGCATCCGGCTGGTCGACATTCCCGAGGCCAGCCAGGCGGATCCGAGGGCTCGGTCCTACATAGTGGATAACCTTCCGCCCGGGACAACTGTTAAGCGCCGGGTCGAGGTGCAGAACAACTCCACCGAACGGCAGTCCATTGCGCTTTATGTCTCGGCCGCCGAGGTAAGGGACGGCTCCTTCACCGGGTTGGCGCGGGAGGACCGGAACGAACTCACCGGATGGATCGAGACGGATACGCCGGTGGTGGACCTTGCGGCAGGTGAGAGTGCCCAGGCTGTGGTGGAGATTGCGGTGCCGGGCGACGCACCCGAGGGTGAGCAGTTTGCCGTCCTGTGGGCGGAGGTTCGGTCCGCGCCTGCACCCGATACCCAGGTTGTCACGGCCAGCAGGGTTGGCATCCGCGTCTACCTCTCCGTGGGCCCCGGTAACGGGCCGCCCGCATCCTTCACCGTAGGCACCCCGTCAGCGGACCATGACTCCGACGGCGTCCGCCGGATCACCGCCGAGGTGAACAACACCGGCGGACGCACAATCGACGTGCAGGGGAACCTGACACTTAGCGCCGGGCCGGGCGGTCTCTCGGCCGACCCCGTTTCCCTGGACGGTATGGTCACCATCCCCCCGGGAGAATCTGCGCCGGTGACGGTCACCCTGGATCCGGAGTTGCCCTCCGGCTCCTGGCACGCCCAACTGGACCTGAAGAGCGGGCTGGCCACGGCCCAGGCCGAGGCGGATCTGACGTTCAACGGCACCGAGGCGGTTCCACCGGCCGAACCGGGGAACGGTCCGGTCCTTGCTGCCGCGGTGGCGGCTGCCGTTCTCCTGGTTGCCGGCATGTTCATTTGGCTCTACCGACGCAGGCGTTCCGGAGGGAACCCCCGGCGTCCGTAAGCCCCGGTTGGATCCCGGGCTCTACTGCAGGACATGGGAATACATCAGGTTTTCGGAAGGCAGGCTGAAAGTGAACACGGAGAAGGTTCTTTACCGTAACAACGTGCAGGTTTTGGGACCCGCGGAGGGCCCCGCGCTTGTGCTGGTGCAGGGATTCGGGTGCGACCAGGTGATCTGGGACCGGATGCTGCCGGAGTTTACGGACAAGTACAAAGTGGTCCTGTTCGACCACGTGGGCACCGGCGGCGCCGATCCCACCGCCTACGACGCAGTGAAGTATGCAGCATTGGCCGGCTACCTGAGCGATCTGCAGGAGGTTTTGGCCGCCCTAGATCTCCAGGACGCTACCATCGTGGGCCACAGTATTGCCGGCACCATGGCACTGGCCGCTGCGGTGGACAATCCGCGGATCGGACGGCTGGTCCTGCTTTGCACCTCGCCCGGCTACCTGAACGACGGCGAATATGCGGGCGGGCTGGACCCGCAGGACATAGACATGGTCCTGGATGCGACGGAGGCCAACTATCCCTTGTGGGCCACGGCTGCGGCTGTGGAAATGTCCGGGACACCTGCCGGATCCCCAGTGCGCTCGGAACTGGCCGACCGGTTTTGCCGCCTGGATCCCGAATACGTCCGGGACTTCCTGCGGATGTCCTTCACTACGGACATCCGGCATCTTCTGCCCCTGGTCCACACACCGGCATTAATCCTGCAGACGCCCCTGGACCCGTTGACCCCGGGCACGGCAACGCAGCACCTGCGCGATCATCTTCCAGGCAGCACTTTTGCATTGCTGGAAGGCCGTGGAAGCATGCCGCACGTCAGCTCTCCCGGCGCAACTGCACGGGCCATCCTGAAGTACCTGGGCGAGGTCCACGGTGGCTAGGACACTGCGGAAAACCGCCACAACGCGTAAATCCGCGCGCCTGCGGAAAAATGCCGGGCCCCGGGGAGCGGAAACAACTCCCGACTATGCGGCACATTTCCATGAGGCACCCTCCGGCTACCTCATCCTGTCACCGGATGGAGCAATCCTCGACGTCAACGAAACATTTGCCGGCTGGACCGGGCACCGGCGGGAAAAACTTCTCGGCGGCAACGTCGCGGAGCTAATGCCCAGAGCAGTTCAGGTGGTGTTCGCCTCCTACGTGGTACCGCAATTGGCAGTGGCCGGAAGCGTCAACGAACTGGTAGCGGATCTGCTCTGCAAGGACGGAGAATACCTCTCCGTCCTCCTTTCCGCCGTACGGTCCACCCGGCCGGACGGCGGAACAATAGACCGCGTCACCGTGGTCAAGGCCTCTGCCCGCCGGATCAGGGAACGCGAGCTTGTGGATGCCCTGGAAAAGGCGGAGGCCGCAGAAGCAGCCCGCGCAGAGGTTGAGGCGGAACTGCGGGAAAAACAGCGGGCGTTGGGGGCAAAGAACCGGCTCCTGCAGGAGGGCCTGGCTGAGAAAACCACGGAAAACGCTCTGCTGGAAACGGTGCTGAATGCTGCTGATACGGGTCTGCTGGCAGTTGATGCCCAAGGGAACGCAGTGCTGTCAAACGACTATCTGTCTTCCATCTGGCCGTCGGCTGCGGGGGTGCCCCTTGGTCACAAGCCGGACCAGGTCTTGGCTGCGGACCGCGTGACGCCCCTGCCGAAGGCGGAAAGCCCCGTCCTCCGGGCTTCTTCGGGTAAAGCCTTTACGGATCAGCAGCTGTGGCTGGGTACCGGGGACAACCAAATCGCAGTGAGTGTTTCGGCCAGCCCCATCAAAGCCAACGGTGCGTTCTCCGGATCGGTTTTAGCGGTCCACGAGGTCACCCGGTTGGCCCGTGCCGTCGCCGCGCAGGAGGAATTCGCCGCCAACCTTTCGCACGAGCTGAGGACGCCGCTGACCTCGATTATGGGATACCTAGATCTGGTGCTGGAGGACAGCAGGCTGGCACCCCACCTGCGCGGCGCGCTGGATGTTGCGGTGCGCAATTCTGAACGCCTCTTCGCGACGGTTTCCGGCATGGTGGCCGTGCCTTCGGAAACCAGCAAGCCGCAGCGCCGCCCGGTGAACCTTGCGGATGCTGTCCGCGCGGGTATCACCTCAGCACGTTCAAAGAACCGCCAAGTCGATTTCCTCACGGATGTCCCGGTCTCCACTGTGGTGGATGTTGATCCGCAGAAGCTTTCCCAGGTGGTCGGCAACCTGCTGGTCAGTGCGGTGCAGGCTTCGCCGGCGGGCGGAACCGTGTATGTGCATCTGTGGCAGCAAGGGCAGACTGTCTGCCTTCGGATTGCCGATACCGGCATGGGATCCGGCGAGGCCGAACAGGAAAAGGCTGCACCGAAGTTCGCGCGTTCCCGCCGTGCCCTTGCTTCGGTTACTCCGGGGGCAGGATTGGCTGAAGCCAAGAGCATCATCGAAGAGCATGGAGGAGACCTGACCTTCGTCAATAATCCCGGGGAGGGGACCGTTTACCGGGTCAACCTTCCGGTCAGCGCGGAGATTGCCGCCCTCAACCGGTAAAGCGGTCCACCGCGTAGGCCCGCACCCGGGCGGCGCAGCCTTCGTGAACAGCAGTGGCCGGGCACCCCCACGTTTGCGGGCCCAGCGTCCCTGTTCTACCCAAAACAAACCGCCGCCCCGTGTGCGT